>JAGRLX010000019.1 GCA_020441605.1 Alphaproteobacteria bacterium | reverse complement strand
GATGCCGAGCGACAGGGCACCGGCCACCAGGGCGAGGCTCGAGAGATCAAAGCCTGCTGCTGAGAGGCCGACCATGGCGGCCAGAACCACGCCGGCATAGCCGACAATGGTTCTGATCGAATTGCGGACACCGGGATCGACGCGGCTTCGCGCCATGACGGAGCCATCGAGCCAGCGTTGCAGCCGCCGCGTGGCAAAAAAGCCGACGACGAAGACAAGAGTGCCGAAGACGATCCCCACGATTGAGATGGAAATTGTGCCAATCTGGATGTCGGTGAGGATCCGGTAGAGCCATGTCTGAATATCAAGGCGATTGAAGCCCCATTGCAGCAGGATGAGTGGCAGGCCGACCAGAATGACCATGATATTGACGAGGAAACTCAGCAGCAGGCTGATCTGGTCCAGGGTCGTGTCAGGTAGCGAAAACTGAGTTTTCAACTTCCGGCCGATGGCTGACTGCTGGAATACGGGCTCGTCGGCCAACACGTGGCCGCTTTGCACGCCGATGTACATGGTGGCGAGGATGGCGCCGGTCATGACGATTTGTGTGGCAATGAACCGGGCAAGTCCGATGTAACCGATGAATGTGGCAGCGATGATGAACACGGCTACGAGGATGATCGGCAGCCTGATCCAACGCGGCCAGCTCAGTGTTGCACCGGTGGATTCGTCGCGAAACGGCTTCACCAGTGCGATCAGGATCAGAATGATGCCGATCGCCACAGACGAAATGAGACTCTTGGCTACGGTGAGGCTGAGCGGTGACGACAGGGTTGCGAAGATGCGTTCGAACAGGAAGTCGAGCACATGGATCATTGCCAACAGCTGAATCAACACCATCAGCATCCGTGCAGGCGCATCCGCGATCATGATCAGGCGGCGGCCGGCATCGCTTGGCGCCAGGAGGACGTTGGCGAGGCGCTGGATGAAGAAAATCGCCGCGCAGGAGATCAGCAGGGCCTCCACAAGATCAAGGGTGTCGGCGGTGAAGATGGACATGTAGGAGAAAATGCCGAAGGTGGCCGCGAGACTGGCAGCGACGCCTAGAGAAGGAATGACGGTGGACCAGAATGCAAGTGACAGCTTGGCGATATAGGATGGCTCTTCGGCTTCTTCGCGGCGCCTCACGATCGCGCCGAAGGTACGTCCAACCGCGAAATAGGCCCCGATGCCGAAGAGGATCGACAGTCCCGCCGCGAGCAACAGTTCAGTATGGCGAAACGTCAGCATGAACTGGATGCGGGAGGTGAGCGTGTGAAAGGCTACGGCCATTTCCTCGAGGAAGCTTCCCCAGGTATTCCGGTCGATTGCCGCTCCGATGTTTGCGCGCTGGAACAGTGTGTTGGTGAACAGGTTTCGGCGCAATTCTCCGATCTGGTCGATGCTCTGACTGGCTCTGATCGACAGGGTTTCGGCATCACTCAACAGACTGTTATGTATGGATTTTTCCTCTTGGAGAGCATTTCGTTCCTGGGTCAATTGCTCGGGCTCGGCCGGTTCACCGGCTTGCGGCGGGGGGCCCAGCTCTTCCAGACGGGCGTTGATCTGGCTGAGGCGCGGACGCAGCGAGACACCGAAATCGATAACCGCCTTGGAAAATGATTCGAGGTCGATCCGCAGTTTGACCAAGGCTGCGTCGTCGGTTGTCTTTTCCTGGACTGCCGTCTCGATTCGCGCAATCTGGGCCGAGAGCTTTTCGAGTTCCGCCTTCTTCTCTTCCACACCTTGGGCTGCCGCGGCGAAGGCCAGAAATCCGAGGAGTAGGGCCGTCACTATAAGTCGCATCGCGTCGTCCTGCAGGATGATGGTCCCGGGAATGCTATCACCCAACGGATCACAACGCACCCGGTCTCGTCGTGCAGGACGTTCGCTGCAATCATTTTATCGCTGCGGCAGAGAGTCTGCGCAGAACAGGAAAAGCCACAGGCCAGCTTCACGCCGACCTGACCTCTGTGCGACGGACACGAAATGACGTCGTTTGGCCTCGGCCTTTATAGGCCGGGCGGCGCACACCAGATCAATGGCTTTGAATAGTCAATCCGATATACGGACGAGGACGCGCCATATTTCTTTTTGCAGAGCTTGATGGCGTATTCCAGAATCCTCTGGCGTTCCTCAGCCGTATACTGAGAACGGCTTTTGACGGTCTTCTTTTTCTTGACGATCTTCTTCTTCGTCGTCGCCGCAACGGCGGTGTCGACAGTGGCCATGATCGGTCCAGCGGCAAAACCGCAGGATAGCAGCAAGACGAGCGCGAGACGGCTAAGCATGGTGGAATACCTCCAACAAGTCGTTGACGGTTGAATACGGACACTCAGGTCTTAGGTCTTGTACGGCGGGTCGATTCGAAAGCGGGTCACCAAGAACTTGCCATCGGGCAAACGTTAATATGATTATATTCACTAATGCCGCGATGTCGGCATTGATTTGTGTCAATCGCCTCCTCCCGATCGATCCCGGTCCGATTCTTGCTTCGTTATCATCCGGTGAAGGATGTGTCCCGCATTGGGACGGATCCGCTGTTGCAGCCGGGTGATCGAGGAGTCGGAATGGAAACTTGGCAATTCATGTGGGGGCTCGCCACCTGCTGGGGGCTGGTTGCAGCGGGGCTCGTCGGCAGCGGATGGGCAATGATCACCGGAAACCGGCCGAGTCTCTCGATGATCGTCGGCTTTCACGCGACGTCGCCCCTGCGCGGGCTGGTCTTGGCTGTCTATGCGCCCCTGGCGATCTGTCGGGCTGGATTGCAGACGCTCCACGAAAATCCCGCCTTTGCCATTCTTCTTTTGCTGCTCGGAACCGGCTGGAGCTTTATGCAGGGCGTGTTTATCATGACCACATTGTTCGGATTTACCTGACGAGGAACTCATGACGATCTACGCGCTCGATGGAGTCGCCGCGGACTTGCCGGGCGAGGGAAAGTACTGGATCGCAGCTGGTGCGGCCGTCATCGGCAAGGTCAGGCTCGAGCGCAATGCCAGCATCTGGTTCGGCGCTGTACTCCGGGGTGACAATGAGCTCATCCTGGTTGGTGAGAATTCCAATGTTCAGGATGGCAGCGTGCTGCACACCGATCCGGGAGCACCTCTCACGATTGGCCGCAATTGCACCATCGGTCACAAGGCCATTCTTCATGGCTGTACCATTGGTGACAATTCCCTGGTGGGCATGGGGGCGACCATCCTCAATCATGCCAAGATCGGCCGCAATTGCCTGATTGGTGCCAATGCCCTGATTCCGGAGGGCAAGGTCATCCCCGACAATTCCCTGGTCATCGGCGCGCCGGGCAAGGTGGTACGGGAACTCGATGCCGCCACCATCGCCGGATTGACCATGGCCGCGGAGAATTATGTGCGCAACTGGCAGCGCTATGCCAGAGGGCTTACCCGCCCCTGACGCGGCGGCCAGGCGAGGCGCGTCTGACGATGATCTCGTCAGTATCGGCAAGCAGGGCGATGACCGCTGCCCGGGCCGCGGCAGGATCGGCCTCGCGCACTGCAACGAACACCGCCTCGTGCAAAGGTATGACACCCATTGGGCGTGGGTTGTGCCGGGAGGTAAACTCGAACATCTGGCGCAGAGCCTGTTCGATGATGATGCCGAAGGGGATCAGAAGCTCGTTGTTCGCCGCTTCAAGCAGTGCCACATGAAAGTCCACGTCAGGCGCAACCATGGCTTCGGCGGTGCGGGCGGCGCGCATGCCGCCCAGGGCGGCCTCGAGACGGGTAATCTGCTGCGGCGAACGTTTCCGGGCCGCCAATTCTGCGGCACCCGGCTCCAGGATCCGCCGAACCTCCTGGATCGAGATGAGCAGGGTCTTGCGGTCCATCGCGGCGCAGTGCCAGGCGAGGACGTCGCGATCGAGCAGGTTCCAGCGGCTGCGCGGCTCGACGCGTGACCCCACTTTCGGCCGGGAGACCAGGAGGCCCTTGCCATTCAGGGTCTTGATGGCTTCGCGCACTGCTGTGCGGCTGGCGCCGAACATGGCACCCCAGGTGGCCTCATTGGGCAGAAGCGTGCCGGGCGCATAGGTGCCATTGAGAATGCCCTCGCCGATTTCCTGGGCGAGTTCGACATGCAGCTTGCTGCCACGCCGCCGCAGCTGCCGGGCAGGCTGATTGGTCTTGCGCTGCGTCATCGCAGGGCCTCCTCGCACTCCTTCTTATTCGTCATACAATTTGGCGGCAAGTGTTCCGGCTGCGCGTGCTGCCCTCTGAAAATGGGCGGAGCCGGCACTGGGTGGGACAGCGCCGGCTCCTGAAGCCCGGTCTGGTGGGGGATTGGGGGGACGCCGACCGGGCCTTGTTCCTTGCGTGATCTTGTCTAGTCGCGGTTGCCGCCGGCCACGAAGCCGTTGGCGATGGTCTTTTCCTTCACCAGCGCCACCCATGCTCGCGGATCGCGCGGCGACTGGCGCTTCAGAAACGTGTAGTCGAGGTCGTTCCAGCGCCTAATCTCATTGCGCCGGTTGTCGAGTATGTAGTCGCCGTCGCCGGTGGTGACGGTGAGCACCGCATGTCCCTCGTTCTTCTCGTCGAGGACGACGGTGATCAAGAGCGCCGATGGCGAGAAGCCGAGGTTCTCGAGGTAGCGCTTCTTGAGCAGGACGTAGTCCTCGCAGTCGCCGGCGTCGGTCGGGTAGGTCCAGTACTCGGGTTCGCCGAAGAGGTCCTGGTCGCTGACCGGCGCGATCTTGCCGTTGACATACGTGTTCACCTGGTAGAGCAGGTTCCAGCGCTCGGGCGACATCGTCAGCCGCACCGGACGCGAGCCCGTCGGCTGGCAGTCGGTCGCATTTCTGGCGCAGAAATTGACGAATCCTACCGGTGGCAGTGTCTTTCCATATTCCGTTGCACGATCCTTCGTTGGCCGCTTCGCGGTGACCGCATCCTGGTGATCGAGCGCCGCTGCCGGCGATAGCCCCAGAACGAGTCCCAGAAGTGCCGCCCCCACAGCGGTCTTGATCTTCATTTGACGCCCCTTGCGTTTTCTTATTGTCGCCACAATAGCTAAGAGGCTTTGAGATGCCGTTCAGAATGGCCCGCAAATGCTGGGGAATCCGGTAGGGAACGGGTAACCATCGAAGCCTGATCGGTGCCTTCAGATCGGGGGTTGATTAAATCCGGGACGCCTGTTAAGCACCGCCCGCTTACGCAAATGGCGTGCGGCCATGGCGGAATTGGTAGACGCACTAGCTTGAGGTGCTAGCGGGTAACACCGTGGAGGTTCGAGTCCTCTTGGCCGCACCATCTTCCTGGATGGGTATAGACCGGTATGGCTGCCGGGGTGGGAATTCCTGCCCGGGCGCGTCCGGCATGATTCACCTAAAGTGTGGCGGTGGCGGCGCCTGCCGTGTACAGAAAGCAGGGTTGGCGGGCGTGGCGGAATGGTAGACGCAACGGACTTAAAATCCGTTTTCCGCAAGGAAGTGTGGGTTCGAGTCCCACCGCCCGCACCACGGGTCGACGGCGGCTCTGCAGGTGTCTGATCTCCGCCGAATTGGGGCGAGTTGCGGAATGTTCGGAAAATTTTCCCTGATTGACTTGTAATCTGTCCGCGAAGGGTATATTTAACGACTATCGAGTTTCGGCCGGTTGGCTTGGCTCCGCGCTTCCTAATGCAAGTGCAATAGCCCATCAATTACTTCCAGAACATCGATGAATTGCTACGCATGTTGCGTGGGCAGTTTTGCATTTGCATTTTGAAAGGAAATACCATGCAGACAGGTACCGTGAAATGGTTCAACGCCCAGAAGGGCTTTGGCTTCATTCAGCCCACCTCGGGCGGACCGGATGTTTTCGTCCACATCAGCGCCGTTGAGCGCGCTGGCATGACCGGACTGAACGAAGGCCAGAAGATCTCCTACGAGATCGTGACCGACCGCCGTAATGGCAAGTCGTCGGCCGATCGTCTTCAGGTCGCGGCCTGAAGCTGACACCGCGCTCAATTTGTCCCGCAAGTCACGGATGTACTGACGGCGGGCAGAGTGCGGTCCATGAGGCGCCGGTGTCAGCACCGGCGCTATTTTTATTTTGGGCACGAGCGGCTTTTGATCCCAAAGCAACCATAGCAATCAGCGGCGCGAGGTAAGAGTTGCGAATATTCGTCAAGGACAACAACATTGATCAGGCTCTGCGTTTTCTCAAAAAGAAGATGCAGCGGGAAGGCATGTTTCGCGAGATGAAGAAGCACACGGCCTTCGAGAAGCCATCCGAACGGCGGGTGCGTGAGAAGGCCGAAGCAATTCGCCGGGCCAAGAAGCTGGCGCGGAAGAAGATGCAGCGTGAAGGTCTGCTGCCGATGCCCAAGCCAAAGCCCCGGCCACCCGGGCGTCCCGGATTCCAGCACGTGGATCGCAAGCCGGCCACTGTGGCGGAACCGGTGACTACGACAGTCAACGCGGCCAGTTGAGCTTATTCCGGCCCCAGTTTGAGGCAGACGAGGTCCTGCCGGCAGGTGGTTCCATCGATTTGTCCGTTGCGATAGATGGGTCTTCAAGAAGAATATCGCTGCTGCGCATCCATGACGACCTATATCGCCCTCTTTGTATCGGCTTTCCTTTCAGCGACGCTTCTGCCCGGGACCTCCGACGTCGGGTTGGCGGCTGCAACGGCGATGTCGGACCTGCCGGTTGTCATGCTAGTGGCGGTGGTGACTCTGGGAAACACCCTTGGCTCTTGCGTGAACTGGATAATGGGACTGGCCGTGGCCCACGGCAGTGAACGGGTGAAGCTTCCGGGGGCGGACAAGCTGGACAGGTTCAAAGGCTTCTACGCGCGCTACGGGAAGTGGAGCCTTCTGCTATCCTGGTTGCCGATTGTCGGCGATCCACTGACGGTGTTGGCCGGACTGGCGAGAACGCCACTGTGGTTATTTCTGCCTCTGGTCATGGTTGGCAAGCTTCTGCGTTATGTCGCGATTGCGGGACTGGTCTGGCTCGGCAGCTGACCCGACTTGCCGGATATTGGCACGCAGTAAGACCGCCGGCCACGGGTGCAAACGCTGCGATCACCGCCATCACTTGCTTGAGAGGCTTGCACTCCCGGCCGAAATCCTCTTGAGAATGCAGGCGGGGACCAGAGCCACCCGCAACTGGGAAATCTGATGACCGACAGCGTGGACGACATTCAGGTGCGCGACGACAGGGGCGGCATGGATCCCGGCTTTGTCGCGCATGTGGCAGCGGCGCTGGACACGGGCGAGGTCAAGCCGGTCCGGGCCCTGACCCGTGATCTCCACGCCGCTGATCTGGCGGACCTGATCGAGAATCTCCAGCAGCCTGAGCGTGTCCGGCTGATCTCTGCCCTCGGCCGCGGCTTCGATGTCGAAGCTCTGGCCGAGCTCGATATTTCGGTTCGCGACGAACTGATGGAAGCCTTGCCCAACGAGGTGATCGCCTCCGCGATCAAGAAGCTCGACACCGACGACGCGCTCTACCTGATCGAGGACCTCGAGGACGAGGACCAACGCGAGATCCTCGCCAAGGTCTCCAAGCAAGACCGCGCCGCACTGACCCGTGCGCTCGATTACCCCGAGTACACGGCTGGCCGCCTGATGAAGACGGAATTCGTGGCGGTGCCGTCGGTCTGGACCGTGGGCCAGGCCATCGATCATATCCGCAACGAGAAAAACCTTCCGGACGACTTCATCGAAATCTACGTGATCGATCCTGCCTTTCACCTCGTTGGCAATGTGCCGGTGGCGCGGCTGTTGCGCGCGCCGCGCGACAAGAAGATCGAGAACATCATGGACGACGAGCAGACGGTCTTTACCGTGACCGATCCGCAAGGTGATGTCGCCTACAAGTTTGAGAAATACAATCTCGTATCTGCCGCCGTCACCGACGAATCCAGCCGGTTGGTGGGCACGTTGATGGCCGACGATATCGTCGAGGTGATCCAGGAGGAGGCCGAAGAGGACATTCTCCATTTGGGTGGCGTTGGCGAGGAGACCATCAGCGATACCGTGTGGCAGACCACACGCTCCCGTTTCCTGTGGCTGTTCATCAATCTCGCGACGGCGGTGCTCGCCTCGTGGGTGATTTCGTGGTTCGATGCCACACTGGAACAGATGGTGGCGCTCGCTATCCTTATGCCGATCGTTGCCTCCATGGGCGGCAATGCCGGAACCCAAACCATGACGGTGGCGGTGCGGGCCCTTGCCACACGTCATCTCGGCCCGCTCAATGCGCTGAAGGTGACGATGCGCGAGTGCGCTGTCGGCCTGATCAACGGTTTTGTCTTCGCCGCAATCATGGGGGCCTTCGCTTGGTGGTGGTTCGCATCCGACGGACTGGGCCTGGTGATCGGTGCGGCAATGGTGATCAATCTCCTGGCCGCCGCGCTGGCTGGCATCCTGGTGCCGCTCGGGCTGCATCATTTCCGGGTCGATCCGGCGATTTCTTCGGGAGTATTCGTGACCACGGTGACGGACGTGATCGGGTTTTTCGCATTTCTGGGGCTCGCGGCGCTGTGGCTGATACGCTGACTGTGACCAAGGCCCGGCCCGAGGACCGGGACGCCTGGCTGAGGCTCTGGGGCGAGTGGCAAACCCACATGAAGGGCAGGGTGCCAGTTTCCGTGAGTGAGACGGCCTGGACGATGATTATGGATCCGGACAGCGGGCTAAATACGCTCCTGGCGCGTCAGGACGAGGTGGTCCTGGGATTCGCCAATGTAAGCCGCATGCCCTTTGCCTGGACGGCGGGAGAGGTGCTGTTTCTCCAGGACCTGTTCGTGTCGGAATCCGCCCGTGGCGCCGGCGTCGGCGCAGCACTTCTCGAGGGCGTCTATGCATTTGCAGACGAACTTGACGCCCATCAGGTGTTCTGGATGGTCGATGAGAACGATCCGGAACTGCAACGCTTCTATGAGCGCCATGCGATCCGAACACCCTATCTGCGCTACATGCGCAAGGCATGGCCATGGTAATGCGGTGAATGTATGCCGGCCTACGCTGGCAAGAGGGTAATTCTGCATGGAGGTACATATGCGCAAAGTCTTGATGGGTGGCCTGGCGCTCTTGTTGATGTCTGGATCCGCGTTTGCCGGACCATTCGCCGACTTTGAAGGAAGCTTGCGTGTTGCCTATGGAAACTATCGCGCCGCCCTGTTCATGACCAACATGGGCAAGGCGGGTGAGGCCGAAAAGGCGCTGACCGACTTTGCTGGCAGGTGGGCGACAATCGAATCCGCCTGGGCCGCGACACCGCCGCCGCAATATGCCGACGAACTATCCTGGAAGGCGACGCTGGAACAGGTCAAGGCCACGGCGCAAGCGGCGGCCGACGAGGTGAAGTCCGGGGATCTGGCCAAAGCCCACAGCACACTGGAAGCGATCCGCGACCAGATCGGCGACCTGCATACCCGAAACGGCATCATGACCTTTTCGGACCGCATGAACGCCTATCATGAAGTCATGGAAGAGGCCCTGGGGCTTGACCTGTCCAAGGGCGACGCCGCCAATCTGGACCTGGTCCACGAGAAGGCGGCGGTTCTCGACCACCTGGCGCGCGCAGCCCTTGCCCATCCTCCAGCCGATGGTCGGGGCAATGGTGAATTCGACACCCTGTCGGCGGCCTTTGCGGCTTCCGTCGCGAACTTGCTGGATGCCGTCAGAAGCCGCGACCCGGCCAAGATCAAACCCGCGCTCGGCAAGTTGAAGCCGCTCTATTCCAAGCTGTTTCTCAAGTTTGGCTGAGGTTCTGCCAAAGCGGGTGATCGACTCAGGACCGCACGATGATCAGCGGAAGAAGAGCCATCTGGGCGTGCGGGCCGCGTAATCGGTCCAGGCTGGTCCGAAACGCGCTGCAAGATGGGTTTCTTCCCGTTCGATGGCCAGCTTCCGCACGGCTGCGGCGGCGATCGGCGCCGCGACAACCAGCCACCAGATACCGAACAGCAGGCCGGCGCTGATGATCAGCAGGGTATTGCCGGTGTAGATCGGATTGCGCGACTTGGCGAATGGCCCGTCGGTAATCAGGGCCGTGGCGCCACGGTGCGGCAGGATGGTCGTTCGATGACGGCGGAATGTCAGCACCGTCACGATTTCCAGCGCCACTCCCGCGCAGAGGCCGCAGAGACCCATGGCCGCCGCGACAAAACGGGCGGGGCCGTCGGGCAGGAATGGCAGGGGGACTAGCCAATGGAGAACCATCCCGGCCGCCGCCGCCAGGATGAAGATGATCGGGGGCCAGGGAAAGCGATTGGGAGCGTGGGCTGTATCGATCATGGTGCCAGCCAGCCCCCCGTCCGGGGCAAATGTCAAGGCCGGGCTTGATTTGGCCATGAATTCCGCCTAGAAGGCCCGTCAATTCCAAACATATCATCAAGGAGCGGACGAGCCACATGGCGCGCGTCACTGTTGAAGACTGCATCGACAAGGTGCCCAATCGTTTCGAACTGGTGCTTCTCGCCGGCCACCGTGCCCGGCTGCTTTCGCAGGGCGCACCGATGACGGTCGATCGCGACAACGACAAGAATCCCGTGGTCGCGCTTCGCGAGATCGCTGATGAGACCATCGTCACCGAGGATCTTCGTGAAGAGTTCATTCATTCCATGCAGAAGCATGTCGAAGTCGATGAGCCCGAGCCGACCGAGGTCCCTCTGATCCAGCAGTCCGGCGACATGGTTATGGTCAACGACGCCGAGACCACGGACATGCCGGAAATGGAGCAGATGACGGAGGAAGAACTCCTTCGCGGCCTCGAAGGCATGCCGCCCGCCGAAAGCCCCGGCAGCCAGCGCAACGGCTACTGAGCCAATTACCCATCCTGAGAAAATCCGGCCGGACCATCTAGCGTCCGGCCTTTTTTGTCGTAGACTGCCAACATGATGCGGCAATACGAACTGGTGGAGCGGGTCGTCAAATACGATCCGGATGCGAACGAGGACCTCCTCAATCGCGCCTATGTCTATGCCATGAAAGCCCATGGCAACCAGACCAGGGCATCGGGCGAGGCCTATTTCAACCATCCCCTCGAAGTTGCCGCCATCCTGACCGAGATGAAGCTCGACGACGCCACCATTGCTGCGGCGCTGCTCCATGACACGGTTGAGGACACCGAGGCCACTCACCAGGAAATCGAGGAGAAATTCGGCGCCGAAATCGCAGCCCTTGTGGATGGGCTGACCAAGATCGCCAAGCTTGATCTGGTCACCAAGGAGGCAACCCAGGCGGAAAACCTGCGCAAGCTGCTGCTCGCCATGTCACGGGATGTCCGGGTGCTGCTCGTCAAGCTGGCCGACCGGCTGCACAACATGCGCAC
>JAGRLX010000018.1 GCA_020441605.1 Alphaproteobacteria bacterium | reverse complement strand
GCCGACCTGGTAGTCGTTCGGCACATAGCCCGCATCGACGGCGGCGCGTGAGGCGCCGACGGCGGCGTTGAGCTTCTTTGCCACCGAGTCGAGCAGCTTGAAGTTGTCGCCGTTCTGCATGCCGCGGCCGCCCGAGACAATGACTTTGGCGGAGGTGAGTTCTGGCCGGTCCGACTGGGTCAGGTTCTCGCTGACATAGGAGGAGAGACCCGGATCGGCCGCCGTGGCCACCTTTTCGACCGGAGCGGAGCCGCCTTCGCCGGCAGCCGGGAAGGAAGCGGTGCGCACCGTGACCACCTTCTTGGCGTCGGAGGTCTGCACCGTCTGCACTGCGTTGCCGGCATAGATCAGACGCACGAAAGTGTCGCCCGACACCACGTCGGAAATGTCGGAGACCTGCATCACGTCGAGCAGGGCTGCCACCCGCGGCATGTAGTTCTTGCCATTGGTGGTGGCCGCGGCAACCAGGTGTTCATAGTTTCCGGCGAGGCTGACGATAAGCGCGGCCATGGGCTCGGCCACCGGACGCTCCAGCGCGGGGCTTTCGGCGTGCAACACTTTCTTGACGCCAGCGAGATTCGCGGCCTGGGCCGCAGCACCGCCGGCATTGTTTCCCGCCACCAGCACATGCACGTCGCCACCCATCTTCAGAGCGGCGCTGAGCGCCTTGTGGGTGGCATCCTTGAGCGATGCGTTGTCATGTTCGGCAATGAGGAGGACGGCCATCTTAGATTGCTCCCGCTTCCTTGAGTTTAGCGACCAGTTCGGCCGGCGACTTCACCTTCACGCCAGCCTGACGCTTTGGCGGTTCCTCGGTCTTCACCACCTTGTGGCGCGGCGTGACGTCGGCACCGAAGTCGGCCGGCGTCTTCTCATCGAGGGGCTTTTTCTTCGCCTTCATGATGTTGGGCAGCGACGCGTAGCGCGGCTGGTTGAGGCGGAGATCGGTGGTTACGATCAGCGGCATCTTGACCTTCAGAGTCTGCAGGCCGCCATCGATCTCGCGGGTGATGGTGGCCTCGCCGGCACCCGGCTCGAGCTTCGAGCAGGCGGTGGCCTGGGCCCACCCGAGAAGGGCCGCCAGCATCTGGCCAGTCTGGTTGCAGTCGTCGTCGATCGCTTGCTTGCCGAGGATGACGATGTCGGGCTTCTCGGCCTCGACCACGCCCTTGAGGATCTTGGCGACGCCAAGCGGCTCCACATAGGCGTCATGTTTGACGAGGATGGCCCGGTCGGCGCCCATGGCAAGCGCTGTGCGGAGCGTTTCCTGAGCCTGCGCCGGTCCGATGGAGACCGCCACAACTTCCGTGGCCTTTCCCGCCTCCTTGAGCCGGACGGCTTCTTCGACGCCGATCTCGTCGAAGGGATTCATCGACATCTTCACATTGGCCAGNNGCCAGTTCGACACCCGAACCGTCGGCCTTCACACGGATCTTGACATTGTAGTCAACGACCCGCTTCACAGCGACCAGGACTTTCATCTCTACCTCGATATGGCGGTGCACAAAAAGTGGGCCGGACCCTAGTGAGGGGAATCCCTCAAGTCAATTCCATCAGCGCCACTTGTACGCCGAATGCGACCTTTCGTTTCACTCTCCGACACGAATCAGCAGCCGCCGCCGGATGGCCCAGGTAATCCCAAAACCGCAGAGAAAGCCGCCGATATGGGCCCACCAGGCCACGCCCACCTCGCCGTCCTCGGTGAGCAGCAGGCTGACAAGCTGTAGCAGGAACCAGCCCCCCAGCACCCAGACGGCGCCCACGCGCAGGGGCAGGCGCATGAACAGGAGGATCCACACCCGGGCGCGGGGATAGAGCACCACATAGGAGCCGATCACCCCGGAAACCGCACCCGACGCGCCGACCAGCGGCACATTCGACCCCGGCGCCATCATCACATGGGTCAATCCGCCAACGATGCCGCACAGGAGATAGAGCATCGTGAAGGAAACATGGCCGAAGGCGTCCTCGATATTGTCGGCGAAGACCCACAGGAACAGCATGTTGGAGATCACATGCCACCAGCCGGCATGCAGGAACTGGTAGGTGACGAGTGTCAAGGGCTCGGGAATCGGATCGAAGCCTGACACAGGTGCCGCCAGCCCGGTCAGCTCGCCTGGCACCAGGCCATAGCCGGTCGCCACCGCGACCAGCACCTGATCGGACGTGAAGGCCCCGGTCATCGCATAGATCACCAGATTGGCGGTGATGATGGCGATGGTGACAAGCTGGAAACGGATGACCTTCAGCGGCGTATTGTCGTGAAGGGGAATGAACATCAGCGGGTCTTTCCCGGCACCCAGAGAATGTCGCCGGGACCCTGGGCATTGGCCCAGCGGCTGGCGACAAAGAAGAAGTCCGACAGACGGTTGATATAGGCGATAGCGCCCTCGCTGACATGCTCGCCGTCTTCGGCAGCAAGCGCAACGATGAGCCTTTCGGCCCTGCGGCAAACGGTGCGCGCCAGATGGAGATGGGCCGCGGCCGGATGCCCGCCCGGTAGAACGAAGGAGCGGAGCGGCGCCAGTTCGCCGTTCATCTCGTCGATTTCAGCTTCTAGCCGTTCGAATTGTTTCGGCAGGATGCGAAGTGGCTCGTAACCGAGATCGCGCCCGGTGTCAGGAACGCAGAGATCGGCGCCCAGGTCGAAGAGTTCGTTCTGGATGCGGGCCAGCATCGCGTCGAGCTTTGCCAATTCGCCGGTATGCAGGCGTACAACGCCGATCACGGCATTGGTCTCGTCGACCGTGCCATAGGCCTGGATGCGCAAATGCGCCTTGGACACCCGGTCGCCGGTGCCAAGCGCCGTCTCGCCCTGGTCGCCTGTGCGCGTGTAGATGCGGTTGAGAACCACCATGGACGTGTTGTCCCATCTTCGCTTCGGGATGGCAATCACTCATTGCGGAGATAGGGGGCCGGCCTGGCCGACAATGCCTGCCAGGTGACGGCGAGGCCGGCGGCGACCGTCACCACCATCGCGATCAGCGCGGTCAGCACCGCCGTCGCCAGCGAGAAGCTCCACGGCATTTCGAGAATCCACCGCGCCAGGAACCACGACGCCATCGAGCCGACCAGCAGACCGAAGGCCGCCGCCGCAAGGCCGAGCACGGCATATTCGATGGCAAAGGCACTGATCAGCTGACGGCGCGAGGCGCCGTAGGTCTTCAGGACCACCGCATCATAGAGCCGCTCGGAGAGGCCCGCCGCAAGTGCCCCCGCCAGCACCAGCACGCCGGTAAGCAAGGTCATTACGTTGGCACCGCGAATGGCGGTGAGCATCTTGTTGAGCAGGTCGCTGACGACGCCAATGGCATCTTTGACTCGCACCGCAGTAACCGACGGAAAGGCCCGCGCCATGCGGTTCAAGAGCCCCGCTTCGTCGCCGCCATCCATCTCGACCGTGACGATGTGGCTGTGCGGCGCGGCCTTCAGCGTATTGGGCGAAAAGACCATGACGAAATTGATGCCGAGGCTCCGCCAGTTGACGCTACGCAGGTTATAAACACGGGCAGTGATATCGCGGCCCAGCACATTGATGGTGATCTCGTCGCCGATCTTCACCCCGATCCCCCGGGCGATCTCGTCGGTGAAGGAGACCAGTGGCGGGCCATTGTAGTCCGCCGGCCACCATTCGCCTTCGGTCAGCAGAGACCCCTTGGGGAGCGTGTCGGAATAGGTCAGGCCGCGATCCCCCCGGAGCGCCCAGTTCGATTCCGGGCTCGCTTCCACCTTGTCGGCGGGAACGCCTTTCACCGCCACCACCCTGCCCCTGAGCATCGGCGCATTGCCGATGCCGGTCACACCTGCCTCCTTGCGAAGGGCTTCGGTGAAGGCCGCGAGTTCGGTGTTGCGGACATCGAGGAAGAAGAAGGCGGGCGCACGCTCGGGAAGGCCGGCCTGAAGCTCGCGCGATATGCTGCGGTCGGTAAGCGACAGGGTGACGAACAAGGTGAGTCCCAGCCCCAGCGCGAGGATGACCGAGGCCGCAGCCGAGCCGGGTCGATGAATATTGGCAATGGCATAGCGCCAGATCGCTGACGTTGAACGCGGCATGCGCCGGGCACCGAGGATAATGACCCGCGCCAGCCCCAGCAGCACTACGAAACTCGCCACCAGCCCGCCAAGGAAATAGAGCGTGATGCGCCGTTCCTCGAAGCTAAGGAAGACCATGACGCCAATGGCCGCCAACGCGACGGCCATGCCGGCAAGCTCCAGTGGTCCGGGCCAGCCGTGAATGGCCAGGATGCGGTGCCGGAAAAGGGCAGACGCCGGAACCCGCCGGGTGTGTGACAACGGCCACAGGGCAAAGGCGACGGTCACGAGCAGGCCCAGGATGGCTGCGAACAGCAGAGGCATGGTTTCGACACGGGCCGCGATCGGAAGGGGCAGAAGGCCGGCGAGAAGACTGTTGGCGAGATAGGGTGCCACCGCCCCCGCGGCCAGTCCCAGGGCGATCGCGATCAGCGCCACCAGCAGGATTTCGGTGAGATAGATGCCAAACACATCGCGGGACGGCGCGCCGAGACACTTCAGCGTCGCGATGGAATTGGTGCGGCGGTTGACGAAGGCCGAGACGGCATTGGCGATGCCGGCGCCGCCGACGATGAGCGAGGCCAGCCCCACCAGGGTCATGAAGTAGCCGAGGCGTTCGATGAAGCGGTCGGCCCCTTGCGCGGCATTGTTGCGATTGCGCAGCCGCCAGCCGGCATCGGGGAAATCCTTCCGCGCGGCGGCGATCACGGCGTTGGCGGCCTGCAGACTCTGGTCCGCGAGCTTCACCCGGTAGCGCCAGGTGATGAGGCTTCCGGGCTGCACGATGCCGGTCGCCCGCAGCGCCGCTTCGGTAAGCAGGATGCGCGGACCGAGGACGAACCCGTCGGAAATCCGATCGGGTTCGGTGGCAATGAGGCCGCGAATTTCGATGTCGATCGAGCCGAGCCTGATCCGGTCGCCGACGGTAACGCCAAGGCGGCCCATGAGCAGCGGATCGGCCACCGCACCATGGATGCCATCCTTCAGCGCCAGTGCCGGCGCCAGAGTGCCACCCCCTTCGAGAACAAGATCGCCATAGAGTGGATAGTTGCCATCGGTCGATTTGACCTCGACCAGTGTCGTGGCCTCACCAGCGACGGCCATGGCCCGCACCGTTGCCACCTTGCTGACCTGGCCCCTGCTGGTGATGAAATCGAGTTCCGTTGGCGTCGCCTCGCGATGAATCAGTGAGAACTCGACATCGCCGCCCAGCAGTGGTTGGCCCTGTTCATCGAGACCGCGTTCGATTGCCGCCGACAGTGAGCCGATGATCGCAATGGCCGCCGTGCCCAGCGCCAGGCAGGTGAGGAAGATCCAGAAGCCCTGCAGCCCCGAGCGCAGGTCGCGCCGAGCGAATCTCAACCACAAGCTTGGATTCACGGCCGCGCCCCGGAGATGATCTTCCCGTCGCGGACCTCGGCGATCCGGTCGCATCGCGCTGCGAGGGACCGGTCATGGGTGACCAGAACCAGCGATGCGCCGTGCTTGCTGCGCAGGTCGAACAGCAGCTGGATGATCTGTTCGCCGGTGTCATGATCGAGATTGCCGGTGGGCTCGTCGGCAAGAATGATCTTCGCGCCAGAAGCCAGCGCCCTGGCAATCGCCACACGCTGCTGCTCGCCGCCGGACAACTGGCCCGGATAATGGGTGAGGCGATGCGACAGCCCGACCTGGCCGAGCTTTTCGGCGGCAACGGCCATGGCATCGCGGGCCCCGCGGAATTCCAGCGGCACGGCGACATTTTCCAGCGCCGTCATGGTCGGAATGAGATGGAAGGACTGGAAGACAATGCCGACATTGTCGCGCCGGAAGGCCGCCAGCCTGTCTTCGCTCAGCCCCCCAAGTGACTGGCCGGCAACCCGGACATGACCGGCGTTGGCGTGCTCCAGACCAGCGATCACCATGAGCAGGGTGGTCTTGCCGGACCCGGAAGGCCCGACAACGCCGAGGGCTTCGCCGGCATTCACCGAAAGGTCGACGCCGCGCAGGATATCGACATCGCCGGCACGGCTCGGCAGGGTCAGGTGGACGTCAGTCAAGTCTATGGAGGGATCGGTCATGGGATGAAGCATGGGGACGGATACGTGATTTGTCGAGTTACGGATGCTTGAAGGTGTTGGCTTGGCGCCCTAATTTGACGTCCATGCGCAGGATTTCCGCCGTTCTCGCCATATTTTTTCTGATCGTGCAGTCTGCCGCGGCCCAACCTCTGACCCTCCTGGCGCTCGGCGACAGCCTGACAGCCGGATATGGCCTGCAGCCATCCGATGCCTTTCCGGTGAAGCTCGAAGCAGCCTTGCGGGCCAGGGGCCATGACGTTCGGGTCATCAACGCCGGGGTATCCGGCGATACAGCAGTCGATGGCCAGGCACGTCTCGACTGGGCCCTTTCGGAGGACGTCGATGCGGTGTTGGTCGAACTCGGCGCCAATGATGCGCTCCGCGGCCTGCCGCCGCCCCAGGCCGAAGACGCCCTGGACAAGGTGCTGACCACGCTAGCCAGCCGTAGCTTGCCAGCCCTGCTCATCGGCATGCGGGCACCCCCGAACATGGGGCCGGACTACGTGGCGGCCTTTGATACCATGTATGCGCGGCTGGCCGAAAAGCACGGCGTCCCCCTCTATCCCTTCTTCCTCGATGGCGTGGCCGCCGATGCGTCGCTGAACCAGGCGGACGGCATTCATCCCAATCCCGACGGCGTCGACGTGATCGTCGCCCGCATCCTGCCTAGTGTCGAAGGCTTGATCGGCCAGGCGGCGGCAAGACGCCAGCCCTAAAATAGCGCTTGGCGAAATCTCGAATCACGCTAGCTTTCAGGATGAGCGTTCCGCCAGTCCTTGTACCCAAGAGGAGGTCCGCCATGCCGAGGTTGTTCACTGGTGTCGAATTGCCGGCAGATGTGACCCAGGATCTCGACCTGATGAAGGGAGGGATCGCCGGGGCCCGCTGGATCGACCGCGAGTCGTTCCACATTACCCTCCGTTTCATCGGCGATATCGACGACGGCCTGGCCCGCGAGATCGCCTTTGCCCTTGAGGGCGTGACGGCCCGGCCCTTCTCGCTGCGGCTCTCCGGACTTGGCGTGTTTGGCGGAAACAAGCCGCATACCCTATACGCAGCAGTGGAGGAAAGCCCCGAATTACGCCGCCTGCAATCGATCCACGAGCGCATATGCCAGGTGCTCGGGCTGGCGGCCGAGGGACGGAAATTCACCCCGCATGTGACCATCGCGCGGTTGAAAGACCCCGACCGCCATGCGCTGCACGGCTATATTGCGTCGCACAACCTCTACAAGAGTCGGCTGTTCGACGTGAGCCGCTATGTGCTCTTTTCTTCACGGCCATCGCGGGGCGGCGGTCCCTATGCGGTGGAAGAATCCTATCAACTGCAGGCGGGACCATGACCGGAAAACCCCTTCACGGCATCGAGCGGGCCAAGGCGCTCCGCGAACTTCACGGCTGGGCCGAGGCCAAGGGCCGCGACGCCATAACGAAGACGTTCCAATTCAAGTCCTTCAATCAGGCCTGGGGCTGGATGAGCCGGGTGGCGCTCCACGCCGAGAAGGCCGACCATCACCCGGAATGGTTCAATGTCTATGGCAGGGTCGAGGTGACACTATCGACCCATTCCGCCGGCGGAGTAACCGAAAAGGACGTCGAGCTGGCCCGCAAGATGGATATCTATGCCGGACAGCAGGGTTAATTAATTAAACTTAATCCAACGGCGCTTGAAGGCTTGGACGACCTGCCCCATATTCGACCAGAAAACTGTTATCTGGAGGGAGCGAAATGGCTGAAGTGAAATATCAACCCCAAACGCGGGTCGGATCGCGGGCCGAGATCGATCAGGGTCTGCGGTCCTACATGTTCGGTGTTTACAACTACATGGCGCTCGGCGTCGCCTTGACGGCGATCATCACCATGGCAGTTGCCGCCAGCCCCGCGGCCTTGGCCACCGTCTATTCGCTCAAGTGGATCTTCTTCATTGCCATCATCGGCATGGGTTTCTTCGCCCCGCGCATGATCTTCTCGTCGAACACCGCCGTCGCCCATGGCGCCTTCTGGGGCTATGTGGTCCTCTGGGGCTTGGCGATCGCGCCGATGGTTGGCACCTATCTGGCCCTCGATGCGAGCATCGTCTATCGCGCCTTCCTGATCACCGCCGTCACCTTCGGCGCGACCAGTCTCGCGGGCTACGTGACCAAGCGTGATCTCTCGGGTCTTGGCGGCTTCTTCATGATGGCCTCGATCGGCATCATCGTCGCCATGCTGGTGAACGTGTTCTTCTTCCAGAGCAGCATGTTCAGCCTGATCACCTCGATGATCACGGTTCTGCTGTTCGCCGGCATCACCGCCTACGAGACCCAGATGATCAAGGAGATGTATGTGGAGGGCGATGCGCCGGGTGTGGCGCGGGGCAAGTCGATCTTCGGTGCCTTCATGCTCTATGGCAGCTTCATTACTCTGTTCATTCACATCCTCAACATCCTGGGGATCATGCGCAACGAATGATCTTGCAGCACCTGTAGAAGCGGAATGCCCGGCGGAGACGCCGGGCATTTTGCTTTGCAGGCCTGGCACAGCGGACGGGCAAGTCGAATCGCATACCAGTGGAACGTTGAGCCAATGTCACCGCGGCAAGCAGCTTGTGGCGATCCACCAACTGCAACCGATTGCCCGCTGCTCTCGTCAGACAGCGGTCAGTTTCGGCGGCTTGACCAGCACCTTCAGAACCTGAGCGAGATCATGGCCACGCTTGAGGATGAGGCCACCCTGGGCGATGACCGAATAGAGCCCCTGCCGGCGGGCCGAGGCAGGGTCCTTCACGATCCGGTAGAGCGGCATTTCGCTGCTCCGGCGGAACACGGAAAACACCGCCTTCTCGCGGCCGAAATCGAGGGCGTAATCGCGCCATTCGCCATCTGCGACCTTGCGGCCATAGAGTCCGAGGATGATGTTGAGTTCCTTGCGGTCGAATGCGATAGCCTCGCTTCGCCGCAAGCTTGCGTCTCTGGTGAGATCCGATCCGAGCGCGGCGCCAGAATTCCATGCCCGGAGCGGAACTATCGGTTCCTGATCGTCCAAAATCCCCACCCTGTCCTGACGGGGTTCATCATGTTGTCATGATGGACTGAAAGCCCTGCATCGATCAAGGGCTAATCATTGTCGCTGAGTCCGGCGCCCGCACCCATGAGGCGGGACAGATCCGTCGCCGGCACATAGGTCCGCGCCGCGAGCTTGCCGAGATCACGCCACAGCCGCTCCGGCACATCGAGCGGTTCCATGGCCGGCGCCGGGCCCTGCGCCGCCGACAGGCAAATCTCCATAATGGCCGGTTCGTCCACCGCCGTCGTCACGATCTCGGCCCTCGGATCGGCCGATCGCAGGTCTGCTGCCACAGGCCCGGCCACCAGCGCGGGAACCCGGAAGCCGCCGGCGCGCCATGCCCGCCCCTCACGGACGAAGACAGGGCCCGTCACGGGGTTGGTTTCTGCCGAGAGCAGCGCCCGGTGCATGATTTCCAGCCCGTCAGGCCGGTCCACGGCGAGTCTTTGACCGATATGGGCCGCGTCCTCCGCCAGGCCATGCGTCAGTCCCACGCCGAGCGCGGCCCGGTAGCACATCGTTTCGATCTCGTTGAAGGATACGATCATAGAACCGGGAAGCTCCAGTCATCGGCCTCGGGCGTGGCCAGGTCCTCGGGCAGCGGCGCCCCCTGATACATGGCGATCCGCGTCCAGCGGTCAGACTTGGGATCGAACTTGCTGGCGCCGAAGAACGACAGCTTGCAGCGGAGGATGTCGATCGGCAGGCAGTCCTCGGCTACCAGATTGTCGCGGATCTCGGCATAGGGATGGCGGCGGACCAATTGAACCCGCCGGATGATATGACGATGTTCGGGATGGCGCATGACGAATTCGGCCACGCTTTCGCCGGGATCGGCACACAGCAGCGCGGCGCGTGCGGCCTGGACGTCATGGACGACCGCGAAGGGACGTTCAAGCTCGGCGCCCGGTTCGGCACTGCGTTTGCCGAGGCGGGGCTCGAGCTTTTCCTCCGACACGTACCAAAACAGGGCGCGCTGCCGCGGATCGTCTCCGTCCATCGCGAGTGCCCAATCGTAATGTTCGTCTATGATGCGCGACACCTCGCCCACCGTCATCCCGGCCTCCAGGCGGACCTCTTCGACCGCAGACATGGTGGAGGCAAGGTCATCGACGAGATCGGGATGGAGTTCGATCAGGAGACTCACCACCAGCTCCTGGGCTTCGAGGCCGAGATGCATTTCGGCCCACCGGTAGATTGCATCGCCGCCGTCAAGTCCGGGGGATGCTTCGGCAAGCCGTATCAGATCGCCGGCGAGATCCACGATGCGCTGCATCTGGCGTTGGTCGTCGACCCGCCATTGGGCCACATGCCGCCGTGCCCTCTCCAGAAGTGACGTGAAACACCGGCGATCGAACTGGCGGGCCCCCCGCGACCTGGCCAAGGCCGTTTCGCGCGCTTCCATCCAGTTGGCGACCAGTTTCGGATGGGTCATCAGATAAGGTGCCATGCCAAGGCCGGTGGCATTGCCGATTCCCATGAACCGGCGGAACCGCTTGTCCAGCGGCACGAAGTGCCCGGGCGACCTGGCGTGGGCCACATGCTCCACCAGATCGAGGGTGAAGAGACGAACCAGGTAGACCGCCAGCATCTCGGCCTGGAAGGGGCCGGTGAGCTCGGGACGATCGGCTATGCGAAACCGGTCGGCGATGCCGAACTTGCCGTTACCATAGACGGCCGTGGTGCGCATGAGATAGCCGACATCGAGCATCAGCGACTCGTCAGGCTGCCGGCCGACGGACAGGCGTTCGACGATATGATCGAACAGCCGCAGGCTCCGGTTGGCCCGGCACAGCACGATCTCCGAACCAAGATAACGGCCCGCTTCCTGGTGCGGTACATTGCGCGAGAGACGCTCGATATCGGAATCTGTCGGCTCACCGTCGAACAGCGCGAATGTGGCATCCCAAGCCTGGGCAATCACGCGGTCAGTCCGGTCGCCGGGGTCGAGATGCTGGGAAAAGGCGACCAGGCTGTAGCTGCGTCCCGGCTTGCTCACCCGGTAGACCGCGACGCCATATCCCTGATTGTCGATATCGAAGCGCGGCCGGTCGATGGTCCAGCCGCCATGCATCAATTCGCGGATGAGAACCCGCATGAAGCTGAGGCGGGTAGCGAAGAAACTGCCCATGCGGGCAAGCCGCATGACCTGCGATGGAGGTCTGAGGACGACGACGGGTCTATCAGGTCCGGGGGCCGAAGTTTGCATCGAAGAAATTTAGCCAGTTGCCACCCATGATGGCAGCTGTCTCTTTGTCGCTGAAGCCGGTCTGCCGCAGCCCTGCGGCGATGGTCTCGAAATCCCGATTGTCGCGGAACCAGGAAGGTTGCGGAGGGAAGCCGGCGTTGCCGGCAGAGCCTTCGCCGAAGTCGACAGTCTTGGTCCAGCGGCCATTGCGCATCCAGGTGACGACGCTGTCCGGCTGGTCCTGGCAGAGATCGCTGCCGATACCCAGATGGTCGACCCCGACCATTTCCGCGGTTCGCGCGATCATGGCACAAAAATCCTCCAGGCGGCAGCCGGAGCCATCCTTGAGATGATGCGGATAGAGCGAAAAGCCCAGCATGCCGCCGCGTGCCGCCAGCGCCTTGAGCACGGCATTGGACTTGTTGCGCTTGCCAGGATGCCAGAACGCCGGATTGGCATGGGTAATGGCGATGGGCCGCGCCGACAGATCGATCGCCTCCAGGGTCGAGCGTTCGGCCGAGTGGCTCATGTCGATCACCAGACCCACCCGGTTCATCTCGTGGATCACCTCGCGCCCCATCCGGGTGATGCCGCCATCTTCGGTCTCATAACAGCCGGTCGCCAGAAGCGACTGGTTGTTGTAGGTGAGCTGCATGAAGCGGATTCCAAGCTGGTGGCAGATTTCCACCAGTCCGATGTCGTCTTCGATCGGCGCACAGTTCTGAAGGCCGAAGATGATGGCCGTCAGGCCGGAGGCTTGTGCCGAACGGACATCGGCACCGGTCCGGGCCGGGGCGATCAGATGCGGAAAGGTCTCGAACCGCCGGTTCCAGGCCGCGATATTGGCCACCGTCTCGCGAAAGTTTTCATGGTAGCAGATGGTGACGTGCACCGCCGTGACCCCTCCGGCGCGCATCTGATGGAATACACTTTCCGACCAGTTGCAATACTGCAGTCCGTCGATGATGAGGGGAAGCTTCATGCCGTCACTATGGCGGCGTTCCGGCCGCGCCGCAAGAATTCACCTTTCCGCCGCAATTCGATCAACCTGTCGCCGCCTTCACCGATCATAGAGAGCATGTTGCCTCTAAAGCCCGGCTGGCGTTGAGCCTCGGAAATCTCAGCCCCCCAGCCCCCCGGTGCTTGTTGAGCCGGCCGGGCCTTTCAGTTCAGTTGTGAGTGAGGCGTTTGAGTTCGCGGCCGGACCCGTTCCGGCCGCTTTCTTTTTGCGCACTTGACCCGGCGCCCGCCAAACCCGATATCCCCTGCCGCTGGCGCATCCGTCGCACCGGCTGAATCTCATGCGGGCGAAAAGATGCAGCAGATTCAATGCGAGCGAGCCACGTGGCATCGGTTGGTTGGGGTCAATTGACCGCTGCAGGCTCGGGAACAACGAAAACGAGGGTAACATGGCCAAGACGGCAAAAAAAACAACCACTTCCGCTGCCCCTGAAGCACATGCCTTCCAGGCGGAGGTGGCCAAGCTGCTGCAGCTCATGGTGCATTCAGTCTATTCCGACCGGGACGTCTTTCTGCGCGAGCTGATCTCCAACGCTGCCGACGCACTCGACAAGCTACGGTATGAGGCGATTGCCACCCCGGAGCTGCTGGAAGGAGAGGCAACGCTCAAGATCACGATCACGCCCGACAAAGAGGCCAGGACGCTGACAATTTCGGATAGCGGCATCGGCATGGGCCATGACGAACTGGTCGAAAACCTAGGCACCATCGCCAAGTCGGGAACCCAGGCCTTTGTCGAAAAGGCACGGATGGCCAAGGGCGACGTGAATCTCATCGGCCAGTTCGGTATTGGCTTCTATTCGGGCTTCATCGTGGCTTCGAGGGTCGACGTCGTTTCGCGCCGGGCGGGCGCCAGCGAGGCCTACACATGGTCATCGGAAGGTACGGGAAGCTTCACGGTTTCGCCGGCGGAAAAGCCGGGCCGGGGCACCGACATCGTGCTCCATCTCAAGGATGATGCCGTCGAGTTCCTCGAGGACTGGAAGATCGAAAGCGTGGTACGGGCCTATTCGGACCATATCGCCCACCCGATCATGCTGGCAGCCGCCAAGGACACCTCGCGCCAAGTCAATACGGCCAGCGCCATCTGGACCAGGCCCAGGGCGGAGATTACCGCCGATCAGCACAAGGAATTCTTCGGCCATCTCTCCGGCAACTATTCCGACCCGGCACTTACCATCCATTACCGCGCCGAAGGCCGCAACGAATATACCGTGCTGCTCTACGTGCCCGGCGAGCGCCCCTTCGATCTCTACGATCCCGAGCGCCGCGGCCGTCAGAAGCTCTACGTCAAGCGCGTCTATATCGCCGATGATGCCGAACTGCTGCCGCCCTACCTGCGCTTCGCGCGCGGTGTCATCGATTCCGAGGACATGCCGCTCAACATCTCGCGCGAGATGCTGCAGAACAACCCCCAGGTGGCCGCGATCCGCAAGGCGGTCACCAACAAGGTGCTGGGCGAACTGAAGAAGCTGGCCGACAGCGACGAGGCTGCCTTCCGCAAGATCTGGGAGATCTTCGCGCCCGTCATCAAGGAAGGCCTCTATGAGGACATGGAACGGCGCGACCAGATTTTCGAGATCGCGCGCTTCCGATCCACCAGGGGCGACTGGGTGAGCCTCAAGGACTATATCGAGAGGATCAAGGAGAACCAGACGGCGATCTACTATCTGACCGGCGAGGACCAGGCCAAGGCCGCGTCGAGCCCGCAGCTTGAAGGCTACAGGGCCCGCGACGTCGAGGTCTTGCTGCTGACTGATCCGGTCGATTCCTTCTGGGTCAGGACGGCCCTGGGCTTCGAAGGCAAGCCCTTCAAGTCCGTGACCCAGGGGGCGGCCGATCTCGACAACATCGCGATTGAGGACGATGACAAAAAGCCAGTGGCCGACGATGCGACCACCGTGGCGCTGATTGCTGCGATGAAGCAGGCCCTGGGCGAGAAGGTGAAAGACGTCCGCAGTTCCAAGCGGCTAACCGATTCGGCCTGTTGCCTGGTCGCCGATGGAATGATGGATCGGACCCTGGAAAAGCTCCTGTCCCGCCAGAAGGACTCCGGCGTCGCGGTGAGTGCCCCCATTCTCGAGATCAACCCGGGCCATCCGCTGATTTCCGGCCTCGCCAGAACGGTATCGGCCAAGGGCGCCGATGCGGTGGCCGACGCCGCCCAGTTGCTGCTCGACCAGGCCTTCGTACTCGAAGGTGAGCAGGTTCCGGACCCCACCGCGTTTGCCCGGCGCATGGCCGACGTCATGGCAAAGGTCTTCAGCTGAACTGTGACTCACGCGCAACAGTCCGCGGCAATTTCCGCCGCGGACTTCCGCATACGGATCACTTCTGCTATCTGCACGGCTCCACGCAAACAGAAAGAAGGAGTCAGCCATGGAGAATCGTTTTACGCGTTGCTGAACTCCGGGCCCCCTGAGGCTCGGGCCTCAGGCGGATAGCGTATCCCGCGCCACAGGCGCTTTCTACCTTCTCACAAATCTTATGAGTCGGCACTGACCGGAATCGCGCACGCGCCAGGCTGCGCGTTGGCTGCTCCCTGCTGACGATTACATGCACGCGCATGGGCTCGATTGCCCATGACTCGCGAAGGAGAAACCTATGTTCTCGCTCAAACTCGACCTGCTGTTCCCGAGCTTCGACATGGCAAAAGCGACAGCCAAGAAACTCAACGCGGCCTGGATGCGGCCGCCCCCGGACGTCGATCCACGTGAACTGAAGCGCATGCGCGACGAATTGCGGTTCGCCCGCGAAAAGGTGCGCATGCAGTCGCTGGTGAACCGGCAGCTGTTCCTGTGACCGGCTCAGACGAAAAGACGCCCGAAGGCGTCCATCGTCGTGTTGGCGCCACATACGACGACGCCGACCCGCTCGTCGGCCGCAGGCACATAGGCACCGCTCAGAAGGGCTGCGAAGGCTGTGGCGCCGCCCGGCTCGCTGACCAGTTGCAGATGCTGCCAAAGGTGGCGCTGGGCCTCCGCAATGTCCTCGTCGCGCACCAGGGCGACATGATCGACATGATCGCGGGCGATCGGAAACATCAGGTCGCCTGCGAACTTCGCCCCGAGCGAATCGGCTGCAATGCCGGACGGCACGACTTCTACCGGCTTGCCGGCTGCCAGCGCTGCATGGAGCGCGTTGCTGGTAATGGGCTCGACCGCGACCACCTTCACCTGCGACTGGTACCATGCGGCGATGCCGCCGATCAGTCCACCGCCGCCGACCGCCACCAGAAGCGTATCGAGTCCGGGCGCCTGATCTTCCAGCTCTCGGGCCAGAGTGCCCTGTCCCTGCAACGTCGCTTCGGAATTGTAGGCATGAACGCTGATCGCACCGGTATTGGCGATATGCGCCTCGCATAGGGCCAGGGCCTCGTGATAGGTCGGGCCGCGCTGCACGACTTCGGCCCCATAGGATGCGATGCGCGCCACCTTGGCGGGGGAGGAGATCTCCGG
This sequence comes from Alphaproteobacteria bacterium, assembly GCA_020441605.1. The sequence continues at coordinate 37,797 of JAGRLX010000018.1, read as the reverse complement.
CACGAAGATGCGCGCCCTATGGCCCAGTTGCTGGGCGGCATAGGCGACGGCTGCGCCGTGATTGCCGCCGGATGCAGCAGCAACCCCTGGGCCGGACGGATCGACGCCGACCAGATTGTTGAACGCGCCCCTGGCCTTGAAACTTCCGGAATGCTGCAGAAGTTCTAGCTTCAGCGTGACCGGCTGACCGACCCCCGGCACTGCGACTTCGACAACCGGCGTACGCCGCACGAAAGGCGCAATGCGCTGGGCTGCTTTCACAATCGCATCGCGGTCGATGGTCATTCGGCAGGCGCCACGTTCACCTGGGTGCCGGACGTGGCGCCGAAAGTGGCGTCGTAGAAGCGTTTCTGGGCCTGGGCGGCGGTAAGCGCATTGCGCATCAGGATCGACACAGTGACCGGCCCCACGCCGCCCGGCACCGGCGTGATCCAGCCCGCGACCTCGGCGCAGGACTCATAGTCGACATCCCCGACGGTGATGTGGCGCCCGCCTTCTTCGATCTGGTTGATGCCGATGTCAATGACCGCGGACCCCGGCTTGATCATGTTCGGCGTGATGAACCGCGGCTTTCCGACCGCGACGAAGAGCGCATCCGCCGCCCGGCTATGCACCGCGAGGTTGCGGGTCATGTGATGGCAGACGGTCACCGTCGCCCCTTCAGCCATGAGCAAAAAGGCGATCGGCTTTCCGACGATCTCCGAGTGGCCGATGACGACCACCTCGAGCCCTTCGAGCCTCAAACCGGTGCGCTTCAGGAGTTCGACGGACGCAGCAGCAGTACACGGCGCCAGGGATGTGTCGCGATAGACGATGTTACCGATGGAGGCCGGATGCATGCCCTCCACGTCCTTCAAGGGGTGGATAGCGGTCTGCAGTTCGCGGATGTCGAGATGCCGTGGCACCGGACGCTGGATGATGATGCCGGTCACCCGCGGATCGGTGTTGAGCGCTGCCAGAATGCCCAGCATTTCCAGCCGCGATACTTTCTCGGGCAGATTTCGCTCTTCGAACATGATGCCGGCGCGTTCGGCGCCGCGGGCCTGGTTGCGCACGTAGAGGCTGACGGCAGGTACATCGCCGATGGTAATGGAGACGAGTTTCACCGGCCAACCCTTGGCGGCGAGGTCCTCGACGCCATTGTAGACGGCACGGGTGATTTCTTCGGCCACGGGCTTGCCGAGCAATGCGTTGTGGCGAAGGGGGGACTGGCTGATCATGGTGCGCCTTTTGTCACGCGGTGATCTCCATGCGCAAGCCCCTGATCATGTCTGCAGGGCACCCGCGACATCGAGGACCGGTGACCCGGCGCTGTGCGCGATGGCGCGCTCGAGGATCGCCATCGACTGCGCGAGTGATTGCGCCATCGCGACGCCATCCGCCCGTCGCGCCAGATAGAGGCCAGCGAGAAAGTCGCCGGTTCCATGTGGCACCATCTCCCGGAGAGCTGCGGTTTGGATGTGGGTGCCGGTCTCCGTCGTGACGAGCGTTGCCAACTGGCCGCTACCACCGGGAATCGACGTCGCCAGGACTTCGGGCGCCGGAAGCCGCCGTGATGCCGCCTCGGCCTCCCTCACGCTGGCCGCGCGCCAGCCGGTGAGCCATTCCAGTTCGAAGCGGTTGGGCGTGACGCAACTGGCCAGCGGCAGCAACTCGTCGCGTAGCCCCTCGGCCACGGGCAGCGGCACATAGAGGGCGTCATGATCACCCAGAATCGGATCGACCAGCACGAACAGGCCCGGATTGCGTGACTTCATCCGCCTGATGATCCGGGCCACGCCGTGAATCTGGTCGTTGGCGGCAAAATAGCCGGTCATCACCGCACCGCAACCGTCCAGCGCACCAAGATCCTCGAGCACGCCGAGCATAGCGGCAAGATCGGCAGCGGCGGTGCGCAGCACGGCTGGCCGGCCATGGCCCGGATGGTTCGACAGGACGATGGTCGGCAACGCCAGAACCTCGTGTCCCCTGGCCTGCAGGGCGGGGACGGCGGCGGAATTGCCGACCGGTCCATAGGCCACCTGGGAGGAGACGCAGAGGATGCGCATGATCCTAGATCACGTTCTTCTCGAACAGGGGCTCGTTGCGCAGCACGCGTTCATAGCCGAACCGGGCAAGATCGATGGTCCGGGTGGCACCATGCACGATGAGTTCCGCGATGGCATTGCCCGAGGCGGGTCCCTGCTGGAGACCGTGTCCGGAATAACCGTTGGCAAAATAGAAATTGCCGATCTCGGGATGCGGACCGATCACCGCATTCTGATCAAGCGCATTGTAGTCATAGTGGCCGACCCAGGCGTTCACGACCTTGATCGCTTCGAACACCGGCACGCGTTCGGCCAGCGCCGGCCAGATGCGCTCCTCGAAGAATCCGTGATCGACTTCCCAGTCCATCACCGTGGGTTCTTCGTGCTCCTCAGGCGACAGGCCGCAAATGAAATTCCGCCCTTCGGGACGGAACCATACCCCACCGGGCTGCACCGTGAGCGGGGCCTTGTGAACGGCCTCGCCGGCCGCCGGACAGTCGAACACATAGACGTAACGCTTCCGCGGACCAACGGGCAGTGCAATGCCGGCCATGGCCGCGACCGCGCCAGCACCCGCGCCGGCCGCGTTCACCAGCACGCCGCAAGAGATCGTTTTACCGCTCGACAGCGTGACGGCCGTAACCCTCCGGTCATCCTGCGAGATCGCGGTCACCTCGCCAACCAGCAACTTCACATCTTGCGCAATCGCCGCCTTGCGAAACAGCGACATGAACAGGTAGGGATCGACCCAGCCTTCGCCAGTTAGCCCAAAACAACCCGATGCGAGCCCCTCGGTCTGCAGCCATGGAAAGCGTGCCGCCAGTTCTTCTCCTTTGACCAGCACATTGTCGGCGCCATGGGCGATCTGGATGTGATGATTTTCTTCGAGAACCGACATTCCATCCGATGAGGCAAGAATGAGATAGCCCTGCTCCTTGAATCCGACGTCGGCCTCCGGACCGAATTCAGCCTTGAGGTTGCGCACGACGTTGAGCCCGAAGGTGGAGAGCGCAATGTTCTCCGGCGTCGAGAATTGCTGGCGGATGCCACCCGCCGACAGCGACGTACAACAGTGCTGGAACGTCGTGTCCTTCTCGATGATGGCCACGGAACCGGAGAAACCATGTTTGCGGAGGTAGTAAGCGGCGGCGCTGCCGACGATCCCGCCCCCGACGATGATGATGTCGAAATGCTGCATGATTGGCGCACATTGCCCAAAGCCGCGAAGGTCCACAAGTGCCCGCCGGTCATGGAAGAGCTACACAAAAGAAGGCTTCACATGCCGCATCGCACCGTCTAGCGTTGCGTCGCAAAATAAGGAGAGGACATGACTTCACGACCACGCCGCAGCGTGCTCTACATGCCTGGCGCCAATGAACGGGCCCTGGAAAAGGCCAAGACCCTGGACGCCGATGCCCTGATCCTCGATCTTGAGGATTCGGTTGCACCCGATGCCAAGCTCGAGGCCCGCGGCCGCGTGGTGACAGCGGTAACGGGCGGCGGCTACGGCCGGCGGGAGCTGGTGATCCGGGTCAATGGGCTCGATACGCCCTGGGGTACAGACGACATGGCAGCCGCTGTATCCGCAGCTTCCGACGCGATCCTCGTACCCAAGGTCTCGACTGCCGCCGACGTGGCACGGGCTGTCAGGTTGATGCAGGGCGCCGCATCGAGGACAAGGCTGTGGGCGATGATGGAAACGCCGCTGGCAATCCTCAATGCCAGAGACATTGCGGGCGCTGATCCCCTGCTCTCCTGCTTCGTGCTGGGCACCAACGATCTGGTCAAGGAAACCCGGGCACGGAGTTCGGGCGCGCGTTTCGCCCTGGTCCCCATGCTCTCCACCTGCGTTCTTGCCGGCCGGGCCTTCGGCCTCGACGTCATCGACGGCGTCTACAACGACTTTCGCGACGAGGCCGGCTTCCGCAACGAATGCGAACAGGGCCGCGACCTGGGCATGGACGGCAAGACCCTGATTCACCCCGGACAGATTGCGACCAGCAACGAGGTCTTTTCGCCGGCAGCCGGCGAAGTGGATTGGGCGCGCAGGATCATTTCCGCATTCGCCGAGCCCGGGAATGCGACAAAGGGCGTCATCACCCTCGACGGCAAGATGGTCGAGCGGTTGCATCTCGCCATGGCCGAACGGGTGGTGACGATCGCGGAGTCCATATCCCCATGACCAAGACCAGTTCCGGGAATTTCTTCGAGGACTTCACCGTCGGGCAGGAAATTCATCACCCCACCCCGCGCACCGTGACGATCGGCGATCAGGCGCTCTACACTGCTCTCTATGGTTCGCGTTTTGCCGTACAGTCATCCGATGCCTTCGCCAAGGCCATCGGCTACCCACAGGCGCCGCTCGATGACCTGCTGGTATTCCATGTGGTGTTCGGCAAGACGGTTTCCGACATCTCGATCAATGCTGTCGCCAACCTGGGCTATGCCGATTGCCGCGTCCTGAAACCCGTCTATCCCGGAGACACGCTGTCGAGTGTGACCGAGGTGATCGGCCTCAAGGAGAATTCCAACGGCAAGACCGGCACCGTCTATGTACGTTCGACGGGGTCAAATCAGCGCGGCGAGGACGTGCTGAGCTTCGTGCGCTGGGTCATGGTGCGCAAGCGTCATGAAACGTCCCCGGCGCCCGCGGCCTTGGTGCCAGATTTGCCGAAATGCGTACCGGCTGATGGTCTGGGCCGCGCTTGCCCGCCGCTCAATATCAACTTTTGGGACGAGGGCCTTGGCGGCTCGAGGCACTTCTTCGACGATTATGACGTGGGCGAGAGGGTTGATCATGTCGACGGCATGACGGTGGAAGAAGCCGAACACCAACTGGCCACCCGGCTCTACCAAAACACCGCCAAAGTACATTTCAACCAGTTCTCGGAAGCCCGGGGCCGATTCGGACGCCGCCTCGTCTATGGTGGTCATGTGATGTCCTTGGCCCGGGCACTGTCGTTCAACGGCCTTGCCAACGCCTTCCATGTCGCTGCGATCAACGGCGGGCGCCACGTGGCGCCACTCTTTGCTGGCGGCACCGTCTTCGCCTGGTCCGAGATAGCGGCCAAGGCCGATATCGAGGGCCGCAGCGACGTGGGCGCACTCCGGATCGTCACCCGCGCAACGCGTGATCTGCCGTGCACGGAGTATCCGGTCCATGATGGCACGCCGGACAATCCCGGCGTTATCCTGGAACTGGATTACTGGGCATTGATCCCCAGATAGGCCGTCACAACATCAATCGCTTGTCGGTATCGGGGAACAACCGCACCATGTCCGGCGTGGGATGGCTGGGACGCGGCGCGGATTCGATCTTTTGCGGCAGACCGGTCATGGCCGCCTTCTCGATCGCCAGCAGGGCGCGCACGTCATTGAGGCCATCGCCGCCGTCGGGCTCCGGCCGGATGCCCTTGAGGATGCAGTCCGAGAAATAGGCGGTCATGCCGCTGAAGTGATCGGTCTTGGGGTAGGTCTTCTCGGTGATCTTGCCCTTCTGGTTCATACGGATCTTCATGGTATTCTCGAAGCGGAAGCCCGGTTGCACCTCGATGTCGCCGTCAGATCCGATAATACGATACATGTCCATGTCCTGGCCCCCGAAGCTCGCCGTGAAATGGGCAATCCGGTCACCGGGAAAGCGCAGCAGCGTCGATATCGTGCCTTCGACTTCGGTGAACCGCGGATCGTTGTCGCCGTGGCTCTTCATGGCCATGGCCTCGGTGGGTTCGCAACCGAAGGCATGACGCACTGCATTGAGGCAATAGACGCCGATGTCCTGCAAAGGACCACCCCAGTGTTCGGCCTTGAGGCGGTGGTTGCCGGCGGCCACCTGGAAGGAAAACAGCGACGAGAAGAAGCGCGGATCGCCGATCTCGCCCTTGCGGATCCGGTCGATGACATCGATCGTTCCGGGCTCGTTGTGAAGCCGGTAGGCCGTCATGAGCCAGACCCCCGCCTTGTCGGCCGCGGCGATCATCGCCTCGCATTCCGCTACCGACACGGCCAGCGGCTTCTCGACCAGCGCGTGAACGCCGGCATTGGCGGCACGAATGCTGTAGTCCGCGTGCATCGAATTGGGCAACGCGATATAGACCGCATCGACAATGCCTTGCCGCAGCATATCGTCATATTGTTCATAGGAGAAGATGTGTTCGATGCCATAGAATTTCGCCAGTTTCTCGGCTCCTGCGCGGTTACCGGTGACGATGGCGGTCATTTCTGAATTGCCGGTCTGCTCCACGCTCGGCATGAAGGCGATCTGGGATATCCACCCGGACCCGACGACGGCATAGCGAATCTTCTTCATTGAAACGACCTCACGACATTAAGCAAAGAAATTGGACTAGCTGTGCCACGACTGGCCACGGCGTTGCAAGGCTTCAGGGCGCCGGTGTCCATATAACCTGCTCGATTGCGACAGCGCCAGCCGCCAGCATGATCAGGCGGTCGAGGCCGAGCGCGACTCCCGCCGCAGGCGGCATCATTGCCAGCGCCTGCAGCAACTCCTCATCAATCGGATAGCGCTCACCATAGAGACGCTCCTTGACCGCCATCTCCGCCTCGAACCGGCGGCGCTGCTCCCGGGGATCGGTCAACTCTCCAAAGCCATTGGCCAGCTCCACCCCGCAGGCATAGAGTTCGAAGCGCTCGGACACTCGCGGGTCTTCGACGCAGCTCCGCGCCAGGGCCGCTTCGACTGCAGGGTATTCGTACAAGACGGTAACCCGCCCGTTGCCGAGGTTGGGTTCAACCTCCTCGACGAGAATGCGGCTGAAGATGTCCGACCATGAATCGTCTGCCGCGACTCGCACCTGGGCTTGCCGCGCCAGGGAATCGCGATCAGCACTGCCCGTCTCGCCGAACGTCGCCAGCAGGTCGACCCCGGCGAATTTCACGAAAGCCTCGTTCACCGTCAGCCATTCCGCCGGAGCGAGAGGGTCAGCTTCGCGGCCACGCCAGCGGAAGAGCCTTGTCCCGGTGGTTTCGGCAGCCAGCCGCACCAGGGCCAGGGCATCGTCGATCACCTTGCGGTAGTCGTCTCCGGCGCGATACCATTCCAGCATGGTGAATTCGGGCGAATGAGTCAGCGTGCGCTCGCGGTTCCGGAAGACCTTGGCGATGTCGAAGATCCGCGTTTCTCCCGCCGCCAGCAATTTCTTGCAGGCAAATTCCGGCGAGGTGTGAAGGTAGCGGCGTTCGGCCGTGCCATCCGGCTGAATGAGTTCGGTGGCAAAGGCGTGGAGATGAGCCTCGTTGCCGGGCGAGATCTGGAGGGCGCTGCAATCGACCTCAATGAAGTCCCGGTCTGCGAACCACGCACGGATGGCGGCAATGATGCGGTTCCGGAGCAGCAGAAATGGCCGCCGGTCAGCGTGGCGATGGGGTGCGAACCAGGGGGTTGGCTTTGTCATTGGCCACTGCTAATACCGCCGCCAGCCAAATCCAGCAATTCAAGAGCGAACGAGAGATACCGTGGTCAAGATCATCGCAAGTGGTGTCCGAAAGGGCAATGTCATCGAGCACGAGGACGGCAAACTATATGTCGTGCTCAAGGCGGAATCCATGCATCCCGGCAAAGGTACGCCGACCACCACCATCGATATGCGCCGGATCGCCGACGGCGTGAAGACGACGGTCCGCTACAAGACCACCGATACGATGGAACGGGCCTTCGTTGAAACCATCACCCATAGCTATCTCTATCAGGACGGCGACAACTACATCTTCATGAACCCCGAGAACTACGAGCAGATCCACGTGTCAGCCGACATGCTTGGCGACTCCGCTCCCTTCCTCCAGGAAGGCATGGAATGTCAGATCGCCCTGTTCAACGGCGCGCCGATCTCGATCGAACTTCCCCCGCGCGTGACCCTTGAGATCGTCGAGACCGAGCCTGCCATCAAGAACCAGACGGCGTCGTCGTCCTTCAAGCCGGCGGTTTTGTCCAATGGCGTGCGTACAATGGTACCGCCCCACATCGTTTCCGGCACACGCATTGTGGTCTCGACCGAGGATGCCTCCTACGTCGAGCGCGCCAAGGACTGAGTTCCCGCCTACCGGATGAAGCCTGCCGATGGCCGGGGAGACCCGGCCATTTCATTTGCGGAAGACTGCCACCGTCTCGATGTGCGATGTCCACTTGAACTGATCGACTGCGGTCAGGCTTTGCAGGGTGTAGCCGCCGGCAATCAGCAGTTCGGCGTCGCGGGCCAGGCTGGCGGGATCGCAGGAGACCGCCACGACCAGGCCTACTTGCGACCGTGCCAGCTGCCGCGCCTGGGCTTCGGCGCCGGCCCGCGGCGGATCGAAGACCACCGCATCGAAGCCCTTGAGTTCTCCAGGAACCAGCGGCGCGCGGAAAAGGTCCCGCACTTCGGCGGCCACCGGCTTGAGCCCCGGAGTCGCTCGAACGGCGGCGGCAACGGCGGTTATGGCGGGCCGGTCGCTGTCGAGGGCCCAAACCCGCGCCCGTTCGGCGATACGCAAGGCAAAGGGTCCACACCCACAGAACAGGTCGGCCACCGCCTTGGACTTGCCGAGTCCGGAGAGTACCAGTCGCGCCAGGGATTCCTCGCCCGCAACGGTGGCCTGGAGGAATGAGCCGGGGGGTATCGGCACCAAGGCCCGGCCCATGGCGACAAGCGGCGGGACTGGAGCAGCGATCACCTCGCCATTGACGCTGAGTCGCGCCAGTCCAAGCTCCTGCGTCAGCCCCGCGAGCCGCGGCTTGGCAGGTTCGGCCAGCTTTCGTTCCGCTTTGACGCTTGCGTCCGGACCGACTCGCGTGGCCGTCACTGCCACGTCGCAATCGCCGAGCAGCGCTCCCAGGCTGCGGGCAAGGTCGAAGGCAGAGGCGAGTTCGGGAACCAAAACCGGACAGCGGTCGAGATCGAGAAGCCGGTGGCTGCGTGCCGCCATGAACCCGGCGCTGACCCGGCTCTCCTTCCGGCGGACATGGATGCTGACCCGGCGGCGGCCCGCGCCGTGGGCATCGATGAGATCGCCCACGCGCACCGCAATCCCTCGCGCTGCGAAGGCCTGTTCGACGAGCCCCGTTTTCCACCGGCGATAGGACTGTTCCTGCCAGTGCTGGAGCTGGCACCCACCGCAGTCGCCATAGTGGGGACAGAAGGCCGCGACTCGCGCTGGCGAGGGATTCAACAACTCCACCACCTGCGATCTGTCGCCCGCAATGGCGACACGCACGGTTTCACCCGGCAATCCGCCAGCGACAAAGATGATTTGGCCGTCCAGACGCGCAATGCCCTCACCGCGGCGCCCCATGTCAATGATATCGACGACGGCTTCAGACATTGATTTCCGCCGGCGGATAGGCGAACGCAATGCCGGCGCCACCACGGAGCGAGATCCTCACTGGTCCGCGCACCACGTTCGACAATGTCAGGGTCGAGCCGAGCGGTACGTCACGATTCTTTAGCGGCCATTTTACGCCATCCAGGCCGAGGCCGGAAAGATCGCTGAACGGGACGAGGCTCAAGCGGCTCTCGGCTGGCAGATCGAGCACCGTGACCCCAGGGTGGAGTGGATAGGCCTCTTCTTCGCCACTGGTCGCAAGACAGTCGATCCCATCCAGCGCCAGCCGCAGCGCCTGGCCGAGCAGCCCAACGGTATGATCGGTCTGGCCGCCGAGTCCGCCAGCGAGGATGATGCGGGTCGCGCCGCGCCGCAGGGCCGCATCGACGGCAATGCTGCCGTCAGTCGCATCCTTCTCTGCCGGAAAGGATTCGCGATCGACCTCCCGGTACTGAATGGCGAGTTCAGAGCCGGCTGAATCGAAATCGCCGACCCATAGTTCCGGTACGATGCCAAGGCTGGTAGCATGCATCATGCCGCTGTCGGCGGCTATAATGCGCGCGCCATCCAACTGTTGGCGAAGCCGGCGTGTCACGGTCAGATTGCCGCCCAGCAGGAGTGCGAAGACTGTCATGCAGGCTTCCTAGCGCAACGGCCGCGCAGTTGGAATCGCTTGCGAGCGAAAAGTTGCGCCACAGTGGAAACGGCAAGCGACCTGTGGACGATCTGTTGAACGTAACTGATCGCCCGCCACGTCGCCAAAATGGTCTTGCGTATGCACCCGGCATCGCCTAAGCCTGACACCGCTCTCAACGGGGTGTCAGGTCAACTGACTGAGAGGGGCTCAAGGCTCCAACCCGCTGAACCTGATCCGGATCATGCCGGCGGAGGGATTGCGAGCGGAACCCGGTCCCACGGGGTCCAATCCTCCATCCAATGGCGAATGGAGGAATTGATGTTGATGAAGACCCTCACTGCTCTGTTCGCGCTTCTTGCACTGGCGACGCCCGTCGCGGCCAAGGAGACACTGACGATATATACCTATGACAGCTTCGTCTCCGAATGGGGACCAGGCGGCAAGATCAAGGACGCCTTCGAGAAGGATTGCAACTGCACCGTCGAGTGGGTCGCCATGGGCGATGGCGTGGCGGTACTCAACCGGCTCAAGCTGGAGGGCACCGGCACCAAGGCCGACATTGTCCTCGGACTCGACACCAACCTCACCGCCGAAGCTGCTGCCACAGGCCTTTTCGGCAAACATGGCCTGGACATGTCGCTGGCAAAAACCCCTCTGCCGTGGACCGACGAACTGTTCATGCCCTACGACTTCGCCCATTTCGCCGTGGTCTATGACAGCGAGGCGATAAAGGCCCCGCCGAAGTCGCTCGACGAACTGGTCAATGGCGATCCCGCCCAGAAGATCATTCTGGAAGATCCGCGCACCTCGACGCCGGGTCTCGGCTTCCTTCTGTGGATGAAGTCGGTCTATGGCGACAAGGCCAAGGACGCCTGGAACAAGCTGTCGAAGCGGGTCCTGACCACCACGCCGGGATGGTCCGAGGCCTATGCGCTCTTCACCAAGGGCGAAGCCCCCATGGTACTCTCCTACACCACGTCGCCCGCCTATCACGTGATTGCCGAAGGCACCGAGCGCTACAAGGCGGCCGATTTCGCCGAAGGCCACTATCTCCAGATCGAGGTGGCCGGGCTTATCGAGTCCTCGCCGGAGAGGGCCCTCGCGGGCAAGTTCCTTGCCTTCATGATGGGGCCGGGCTTCCAGGACCAGATTCCGACCAACAACTGGATGTTCCCGGCCGGAACCAATTCGCAACCCATTCCTGCGGCCTTCGATGCCCTGGTCAAACCGGCTAAGACCCTGCTGTTCTCGGCTGAGGAAGTTGACACGAACCGCCGCGCATGGATTGACGAGTGGCTGAACGCAGTGGCGCAATAAGGCCATCGACCACGCCGGCGCCGGCCCTGCTGGCGCTGGCCCTGGTTCTGGGCGCACTGGGCCTCGGCTTCCTGCCGGTGCTGTGGCTCGGTATCGGAGGCGGTGTGTCGGCCTTCGACCCCTATCTCGGACGGGTGCTCCGCTTCACCCTCCTGCAGGCCGGGCTCTCCACCCTGATGTCCATAAGCCTCGGGTTGCTGCTGGCGCGAGCACTTGCCAGGCAGCAGTTTCCCGGCCGCACCATTCTCGTGCGCCTCCTCAATCTGCCGTTGGCCCTGCCGGCCATCGTGGTGATCATCGGCATCATCGATGTTTATGGCAACCGGGGCTGGCTCGGCGGCCTCTTCGACATTTACGGACTGCAAGGCATTCTGCTCGCTCATGTCTTCTTCAATGTTCCGCTGGCCGCCCGCCTCCTGTTGTCCGAACTGGAGCGGGTGCCTGAAGAGAGCTGGAAACTCGCGGCACAGTTGCAGTTCAGGGCCCGCGACATCTGGCGGATTGTCGAATGGCCGCAACTCAGGGCCGCGATTCCCGGCGCCGCCCTCTTGATTTTCCTGCTTTGCGCCTCGAGTTTCGCCATCGTGCTGACCCTCGGCGGTGGCCCCCGCGCAACAACCCTGGAGGTCGCGATCTATCAGGCGCTCCGTGCCGACTTCGATCCACCGCGGGCGGCAGCTCTGGCCCTCGTGCAGCTGGCGCTGTGCGCGAGCCTGGTGGCCATTGCCCAGCGCTTCGGCGGGCTGATGCAGGGCTGGCCGAGCCTGCAGCGGCCGCCGCAGCGCTTCGACGGATACAGCACCGGAGCGCGGATTTCGGATGGGGCCGTCATCGCTGCCGGATTGGGTCTGTTGATGCCGCCCTTGCTGACGCTCGCCATCTCCGGCGCCATGAATATCGCGCCAACTCCGGATCTCGGCCGGGCAATCTTCACCAGCCTGCTGCTCGGCACAGCATCGGCGGCACTGGCCTTTGTTTTCGTCTGGCCCCTGGCGGCAGCTGCAGCCCGGCTACCACGCTGGCGGACGGTATCCCGCCTTGCCGTGCTCTCGGCCTGGATCATTCCCCCAGCGGTGCTGGCGACAGGCTGGTTCATCAGCCTGAGCAGGGTTGCCGGATTGTCGGGGCTTGCGCCGTTTCTCGTGATCGGCATGAATGGACTGATGGCCATGCCCTTTGCCTATCAGATCCTGGCGCCAGCCCTGTTCGAAGCGGCAGGCCGTCATGACCGCCTCTGCGCCAGCCTTGGAATTGTTGGCTGGAGCCGCCTGCGGCACATCGATATCCCTGCGCTCCGCCGATCCATCGGCCTAGCGCTGGTCATGTCGCTGATCCTGTCACTCGGAGATCTGACCGCCATCGCCCTGTTTGGCAGCCAGGACCTCGTCACCCTTCCCGCCTTGATCTACCGCCAGATGGGCAGTTACCGCTTCGATGCGGCAATCGGAACCGCGCTGCTCCTCTCCGTCATGGTGTTTGCCTTGTCCGTCCTTGCCGAACGCTGGAGCGCCAGGGCATGATCCGGCTCGAGCAGGTGACGTTCCGCTACGACGATATGGTGATGGAGTTTGATGCCCATTTTCCGAATGGAAGCCTGACTGCGATCATTGGGCCAAGCGGTTCGGGAAAGTCGACGCTGCTCAACCTGATCGCCGGCTTTGAAGCGCCGGCCGCAGGGCGTATCGTGATCAACGGCAGGGACATGGCAGGCTTGCCGCCGCCGTCCCGGCCGATCAGCATGATCTTCCAGGACAACAATGTCTTCGCCCATCTCGACGTCTGGCAGAATGTGGCGATCGGCGTCGCACCGTCTCTGAACCTGACGCCAACCCAGCGGGACAGCGTCGGGGAAGCGCTGCAGCAGGTCGGCATCGCTGCTCTTCGCCACCGCAAACCCGGCGAGATTTCCGGCGGTGAACGCCAGCGGATCGCCATCGCCAGGGCGCTGCTGCGCGACCGGCCGGTGCTCCTGCTCGATGAACCCTTCGCTGCCCTGGGGCCGGGCCTCCGCAACGACATGCTGGACCTCGTCATCGGCCTGCAGCGGGCCCGCGGCACCACTGTCCTCATGGTATCACACCAGCCGGAAGATGCGCGCTATGCCGCAAGCCACACCGCATTCATGCGGGATGGCAGGATCGTCGCCCTGCGACCCACCAAAGAATTCTTCGCCGCCCATGACATATCAGGACTCGCGGAATATCTCGGAGGTCTGGAGTAAGCGGCCCGGATCGGTTAATTCGCCTGCAATCATGGCCCAGATCCTGCTTCATCTTCGCGACATCGAACTCACCTTCGGCGGCAAGCCCTTGCTGGAAGGGATCGAAATGGCGCTTTCCGAAGGCGAGCGAATCGCCCTGGTCGGCCGCAACGGTTCCGGCAAATCCACGCTGCTCAAGATCGCCGGCCGCCTCATCGAGCCCGATACCGGCTCCGTGTGGCTGCAGCCCGGCACCACCCTGCGCTATCTCCCGCAGGAACCCGACCTCTCTGGCTTCGCCACCGTGCTCGACTATGTCGAGGCCGGGCTCGGGCCTGCCGACGATCCCCACCGTTGCGTGGCCCTGCTGCGCGATCTCGGCCTTTCAGGTGACGAGAACCCGAAGATCCTGTCGGGAGGAGAAATCCGCCGCGCCGCGCTGGCACGCACCCTGGCACCCGATCCGGACATCCTGCTATTGGACGAGCCCACCAACCACCTCGACCTTCCAGCCATCGAATGGCTGGAAGGCCAGTTGAAGGCGCTGCGGGCGGCCATGGTGCTGATCAGTCACGACCGCCGGTTTCTGGAGACGCTGTCCAACCGCACCGTCTGGCTGGACCGGGGCGGGGCGCGCCGCCTCGATCGCGGATTTGCCGCATTCGAAACCTGGCGCGACGCGGTCCTGTCCAAGGAAGCGGAGGACCAGGCGCTGCTGGCCCAGCGCATCGCCACCGAGGAACACTGGATGCGCTATGGCGTGACGGCCAGGCGCAAGCGCAACATGCGCCGCGTCGAGTTGTTGGCCAAGCTGCGCAAGGATCGGCGCGAACACGTGGGCGCCTTGGGTCAGGTGAAGATGGCGGCTTCGGCTGGCGATCTATCGGGCAAGCTGGTGGCCGAGGCCAGGGCGATATCGAAATCCTTCGGCAGGCGGCCAATCGTCAGCAATCTCGATCTGCTGGTCGTGCGTGGCGACCGGCTGGGCATCGTCGGCCCCAATGGCGCCGGCAAAACCACGCTCATCAAACTACTCACGGGCGCACTGGAACCCGATTCGGGCACGATCCGGCGCGGCACCAGCCTGCAGACCGTGACGCTCGACCAAAGCCGCCAGAGCCTCGATCCCGATCGTACCCTGGCCGACGTCATCACCGACGGACGCGGCGAGACCGTCACCATCAATGGCGCGACCCGTCATGTAGTGAGTTACATGAAGGACTTCCTGTTCCCCCCGGACAAGGCACGAACGCCGGTATCGGTGCTTTCGGGTGGCGAGCGCGGGCGGCTGATCCTCGCCCGTGAACTGGCCAAGCCCTCCAACCTGCTGGTGCTCGACGAGCCCACCAACGATCTCGACCTTGAGACCCTCGACATGCTCCAGGAAATGCTGGCCGACTATCAGGGAACCATCCTGCTGGTGAGCCACGACCGCGACTTTCTCGACCGGGTGGCCACATCGATCCTCATGGCGGAAGGCGACGGCCGCTGGCTGGAATATGCTGGTGGCTACAGCGACATGGTGGCCCAGCGCGGCACGGGCGTGGAGGCCCGGAAGGCCAAGGTGGCGCCCGGCGCCCGGCCTGCCACGCCGCCGGCACCGCCACCTGCGGCACCGCAAGCCCAGCGCAAGCTGTCTTTCAAGGAAAAGCATGCTCTCGAAACATTGCCCGCCGAGATGGCCGCGCTGCAAGCGGAGATCGGAGGCCTCGAGGCCCGGCTCGCGGACCCAGGTTACTTCAGTCGAAATGCCAAGGGGTTCGATACCGATGCCCAGCGGCTGGCCGGCCTGCGCGACACCTTGGCCCGTGCGGAAGACCAGTGGCTGGCACTGGAACTGAAACGCGAGGAACTAGAAGGCTCCTGACTACCAGCCGCCACCGCCGCCGCCACCGCCGCCACCGCCGGACGATCCGCCGCCGCTTGAACCGGAGCTTTTGCCCGGCGCCGTCGAGGCCGACGCCACGCTCGATGACAGGCTGCGGCCCAGACTGTCGGTGAACCCGCCGGTGCGGCCCGCGTCCCAGTGCCGCCCGGAATACCAGCTGGGGCCCGCCGCCCCCGCCGCCGCCGCAGCCGCCAGCACCGTGGCAAACTTGGCATTCCACTCATTCTCGCAATCGAGCGCCAGGGCATAGGGCAGATAGCGCTCGAAGAGTTCGGGCGTCTTTTCCGGCGGATGCAGCACCTTCAGGCGCTCCTCCTCGGCAGTGGTCATGTACATGCGAAAGCCCTCGAGCTCGTCGAGCAGCTTGCGGCCCGGAACCGTGGGCGCCCGCAACAGGTGGAAGAACACCAGATTCATGATGCCGAGCAGGATGGCAGTTCCTATCAGCATGTAGAGACCGGCGCTTCCGGCACCGCTGAGCAGCATGGCGGGCGCCGCCAGCCCGCCACCGACGAAGGGGATGAGAAACAGCAGCATGAAGAGCGAGCCAGCCCGGTCGATGATGCCCCGGCCGCCGCGAATCCCCTTGATCGCCGCCCAGGCGAAGGTCAGCACCACGCCCCACCAGATGCCAGACCATCCGACCAGAAACAGTCCGGCAATGCCCTCATCGGCCGGCAGCAGCACGGCAGCGATGATGAGGCCAATGATGGAGATGGCCGCACCCTTCCAGAACCAGCCGAGATTGCGCACGAAGACACTGCCCTCGTACTCGGACTTCAGCATGTCCTTGAGCGCGCTGCGCGCCGCACGGACGGCGACGTGGTTCGACTGCTTCAGGACCGTGGTGCCGCCCGGCAAGCGCGCATAGAGGGCGCGCTCGGCGGCGGTGAGCGGCTCGCCCGCGCCACCCTTGGGCGACTGCTTGGTGATCGCAAAGGACCTGTCGTCGTCCTTGATCAGCAAATGCCTCTTGACGGCAAGACTGACAAGCGCCGCGGCGAACCCCCGGTCGTCGAGGCCGTGTTCCCTGACGAACCGCGCCCCCGCGGGTCCCAGTCCGGCCGGCGGCCGGAACAGGGGCACGATGGTGCCCCTTGGCGGATCGCGGCCAACCCGGTCCCAGGCATAGTAGTAGTAGGCGAAGGCAGCGGCCAGCACCCCGATCAGCGCCGCGAGGCCGGCATTGTCGGCGAACCACCAACTCCACTTCTCGCTGTCGCTCGGTTCGGCGACGATGCCTTTCTGCCAGGCGACCGCAATGGTGAAGCCTTCCTGGCGTTCCAGGCGCCGTGTGGTTTCGGCGCGGTATTCAGCTCCCGTTGCGCCGACAACCGAAAAGTCCTGTCCGGCCTCGCCCTGCCGGCCGGTGTAGGCCGCATGCTGCTGGATTCGGGCGCCAGGCGGCAAACGGACGATTGCAACGGCATGGAGGATGGGAAACGCCCAGTCATTGCCGGTCACATTCCAGTAGAGTTCGTCGAAGTTCTCAAAGAAGCCGATCTGCCGCGTGGTGCGAAAATTGATCTCGTAAGTGTGCTGTCCAGGATCGAGGAAGACGTCCTTGTCGCCGATCCTGACACGCTTGCCGTTGGAGAGCGATTCGATGGCGAAGGGTTCGTCATGGCCATCGCGCTTCACGCCGACGACGTCGAACCCGACACGCATGCGAATGCCATTGCGATCGATATAGGTCGTCGGGAAATCGCGGTAGATGCCGCGCCTGATCTGATCGCCTTCCGCATTCACCGTGATCGTCTCGGCCACGTCGAGCGAGCCGTCGCGATTGACATTCACGTCGCTGACATAGGACAGGATGCTCTCTTCTGCTGCGGCCGTGTTGACAAGCAGCAGCAGGCCAAGAACAAACAGCAGGTAGCGCATGGGCCCAGCCTATTTCTTGAAGTCGACCTTTGGCACCTCGCGTGCCGCGGCATCGCCTATTTCGAAAAATTCTGCCTTCTCGAACTTGAAGTGGTTGGCAATGAGATTGGTCGGGAACGATTCGATCATGGTGTTGAGATTGCGGACCGCGCCATTGTAGTAGCGCCGCGACAACTGGATCTCGTCTTCGATATGCGAGAGCTTGTCCTGAAGGTCGCGGAAATTGGCGTCGGCCTTGAGTTCGGGATAGGCCTCGGCAACGGCGAAGAGCTTTCCAAGGGCCGCCGACATCGCTTGGCCGACGGCCGATTGCTCGCCCACGGAACCTCCGGAAATGCTCTTGGCCCGCAGCTCGGCAATATCGCGGAACAGCTTGTCCTCATGGGCGGCATAGCCCTTCACCGTCTCGATCAGGTTGGGAATGAGATCGGCGCGGCGGCGCAGCTGCACGTCGATGCCGCTCCATCCTTCGCCGACGAGATTCTTGTTCTTTACCAGGGCGTTATAGGCGTAGATGAGATAGCCCCCGACAAGCACGATGAGGCCGACGACGCCATATCCGAACATGAGAATCTCCCGCTTCTGAAGCGGGAGACTATGTTGTGTTTTGCATGTTGGATCAAGCTGGTTGAGTTCGGGCTGAGAGGCTGGATCGCCAGTAGGCCATTTGACCCCCGGTCCAGATGAATTTGAATGGCGCCGACGACGGCGAACAGCCATAACGGCGGGACCACTTAACGGGATGTCACGACTTTGATGATGAAGGGTCGGGCGGCGGACGCCCTCGTATTGCTGGCCGCGTTGATCTGGGGCGTGGCCTTCTATTTCCAGAAGGCTGCCATGCTGCATCTGGGTCCGCTCCTCTTCCTCGGATTGCGGGCCACCATAGCCGCCGTGGCGCTGGCTCCCTTCGCCATGCGCGAAGACCGGGGCAGCGGGAACGTCGTTCCCATCGCCGTGCTGGGCGGCCTGTTCTTCTTTGTCGCGGCCGCGATCCAGCAAATAGGCATCGTCGAGGCAACTGTCACCAATACCGGGTTTCTCACGGCTCTTTATGTGGTGGTTACCCCATTTCTCGTCTGGCTCCTCAAACGCCAGACACCTGGCGCCGCAATCTGGATTGGCGCGACGCTCGCTTTTGCCGGGACCTGGGCGCTGAGCGGAGGTTCCTTCGCCGACTATAGCCGCGGCGATCTGCTGATCGCCCTGTCTTCGGTCTTCTGGTCCTGCTTCATCATCACCACAGGAGAATCAGGGCGATACGGCAGGCCGCTAACCTATGTAAGCGTACAGTTTACCGCTGTGGCGATATTGGCCCTGTCGTCGGCCCTGCTGTTCGAAACCGTGTCCGCCGAAGCGATCATGAATGCCATCGTGCCGGTGATGTATGTCGGGCTTCTGTCGAGTGCCGTGACATTCGCCATTCTGGCCATGGCACTGCGCCATGTGCCTCCAGCACGGGCGGCCATTCTCTTATCCTTCGAGACGGTGTTCGCCGCCATAGCCGGCGCCATCATGCTGGGTGAGCGCCTGCATCCCGTCGGATGGATCGGCGCGGCCCTGATGTTTGCCGCCATCCTCGTGGTCCAGCTCGGCAAGCGCGGCCACCCACCGGAATCAGGCTAGGCCTTGACCAGCGTGAAGGGGCGGTCGTGGGAAAGCGACGGAATGCGGCTCCGCGTCTGGGCCACCAGGGCAAGGTCGACCTCGGCGACGATAATGCCTTCCGCCTCGCCGCCATCGGCAAGTATCCGGCCCCAAGGGTCTATGATGAGTGAATGTCCATAGCATTGCGCGCCGCCGGCCAGCGTACCGTATTGGCAGGGCGCGATGACAAAGGCGCCATTCTCGATGGCGCGCGCCCGCTGGAGCACATGCCAATGGGCTTCCCCGGTCATCCGGGTGAACGCAGCGGGTGTGGCCAGCATTTCGGCACCGGCCTGGCCATAGGCGCGGTAGAGTGCGGCAAACCGAAGGTCGTAACAGATCGACAGGCCAATCGCGCCCTCCACGCTGGGGCTGATGACGGCCTTGTTGCCGGGGGCGATGGTGGCTGATTCGCGATAGATCTTGCCGGGTCCGAGATCGACGTCGAACATGTGGNNTCTTGTCGTAGCGCGCGGCGATGCTGCCATCAGGCTTCAGCATGTAAGAGCGGTTGTTGATGCGCCCGTCTTCGGCCCGAACTCCGATGGAGCCGATCAGCAGCCAGATGCCGAGTTCCGTCGCCAACGCCGCCATGGCTGGCAGGACAGGATGAACCCTTTCTTCCGGCGCCACCGGATAGAGCAACCCATCCCGGGTATCGAGGCCCGCGCAATATTCCGGCGTGGCGACGAGGCGGGCCCCCTGGGCCGCGGCCTCCCTGATTAGGCAGCCGAGCGTGCCGATGTCGCGTTCGACATCGGGCGTGGCGGAGTTCTGGACACAGGCAACCTTGAACGTCATGGCGGCATCTTAGTGCCAAGGGCCGGCCTTAGGCCAGAGTCTTCGTGCATCTCGAAAAACGAGCGGATGACGTGAAGCCCGGCGCGCGACTTGAGGCACAGCAGCCACTCCTCCATGCGGGCCGGCCAGCCACTGATGGCAACACCCTTGAGGCGCGGGTCGGCTGAAAGCTCGCCCTCCGACATGATCGCAACGCCGAGACCCTGGGCTATGGCCTCGCGTACCGCTTCCCGGCTTTCGATCTCGATCATATTTGCGGGCTTCAGGCCCCGTGCTCGGAATTCCTCGATCAACAGCCGGCGCGTCACCGATCCCTCCTCGCGCAGGATCAGGGGCATATCCGCCAGACGGTCCAGCGTCACGCGCCCACCCGTGGCTGCGCCCCGCTCCATCACTGCCACCAGGCGGTCTTGGCGCAGCTGCAGCGACAGGAAGGCGTCCGAAGCCGGACACTCGGCAGTGACCGCCACGTCGATGGCAAAGGCCTCCAGACGCTCCAGAAGTTCAGCGGAGTTGCCAGTCACGAGCCGGATTGCGATGCGCGGATAGGAGGCCCGGAAGCGGACTAGCCGGGGCAGGATATGAACCGCCGCATCGGCACCGATGGTAAGCTGTCCCTCTTCCAGTGTCCGCGCCCGGGAGAGCAGATCGCGCGCCTCGGTCTCGGCCTCGAACATGCGTTCGGCAATGGCGAAGAGATTGCGCCCCATGGCGGTGAGGCCGACACCCTTCGCAGTTCGGCTGAACAGCTGCACGCCATAGGCTTCCTCCAGCTTGCGCACATGGTCGGAGACGGCAGGCTGGGTAAGGCCAAGCCGCTCTGCCGCGCGCGAGAAGCCACCGTGCAGGGCGACGGCGTGGAAGGCCTTGAGCTGGGCGTGGCGCATATCTACAAAACTTATGAGATGTATAAGAACATACGATTTGACTGATAACCGTCAAGACGGCAAGTGTCCCGCCCCGAAAAGGAGCCTTTCCCATGGATTCACCCGTCAACCGCTATGCTGGCCCCGAGGGCCAGGAGGACATGCCGTTCCTTCTGACGCCGGGCCCCCTCACCACGTCGCGCACCGTCAAAGCCACCATGCTGGCCGACTGGGGCTCGCGCGACATCGAGTTCCGCAAAGTGGTGGCCGATATCCGCAAGGGCCTCCTCGGCCTCGCGGGTTGTGACGCGTCCTATGAGTGCGTCATCATGCAGGGTTCCGGCACATTCGCCATCGAAGCAGCACTCGGCTGCTTCTGCCCGGCGGCGGAGACCAAGACCCTGGTGGTCGCGAACGGCGCCTACGGCGACCGGGCCGCCAAGATCCTCGAGCGCATCGGCCGCCCTTTGGTGAAGATCGACAAGGGCGACAGCGCCGCCCCGACAGTTGATGAGGTTGAAGCCAGGCTCGAGGAAGACCCGGCCATCAGCCATGTCTGGGTCATCCATTGCGAAACCACGTCCGGCATCGTCAATCCGATCCAGGACATGGCCCGGGCCGTCAAGGCCCGAGGCAAGGTCTTCATGGTCGATGCCATGTCGTCGTTCGGCGCCCTGCCGCTCGACATGATGGACGGCATGGACGTGATGGTGTCCTCCTCCAACAAGTGCATCGAGGGTGTTCCGGGCTTTTCCTACGTGTTGGTGAAGCGCAACATGCTGGAGGCTTCGAAGGGCAGATGCCACTCGGTGGTGCTCGACCTTTACGAGCAATGGAAGGGACTCGAGGCCAATGGCCAGTTCCGCTTCACCCCACCCACCCATGCGCTCGTCGCCTTCCACCAGGCCATGGCAGAACACGCCGAGGAAGGAGGCGTCGCTGCCCGCGGCGCCCGCTACGGCCGCAACGCCCAGCAGCTGATCAAGGGCATGCGCGACATGGGTTTCTCGACCCTGCTCAACGACAATGAGGCAGGCCCCATCATCCAGACCTTCCTGACCCCGCGCGACCAGAATTTCGACTTCGAGCATTTCTACGAGGCCCTGCGGACGCGTGGCTTCGCGATCTATCCCGGCAAGCTCACCAGGCGGCCATCGTTCCGCATCGGCACCATCGGCAAGGTGGATGACCGGGTGATGTCCGGCGTGCTTGCCGCCATCCGCGAGGTGCTGGCCGACATGAATGTCACCGACATGACACCGCTCGAGGCCTGACAATGAGGACTGTAACCGTCAACGACCGTACCTATCAATGGCCCGCCGCGCCCCTGGTGGTGATCTGCTGTGACGGCAGCGAGCCCGACTACATGGAAGTGGCCATGGCCGCCGGCCTGATGCCCAATCTGAAACGGATCGTCGCGAAGGGCGAAAATCGCCGCGGCCTGTCGGCGATTCCGAGCTTCACCAACCCCAACAACCTGTCGATCGTCACGGGGCGGCCACCGGCCGTCCATGGCATCTGCGGCAATTATCTCATCGATCCTGCAACCGGCAAGGAAACGATGATGAACGATCCGAAGTGGCTGCGCGCCCCCACCATCTTCGCGGCCTTCCAGAAGGTCGGCGCCAAGGTGGCCGTGGTTACCGCGAAGGACAAGCTGCGGCTCCTGCTTGGCAAGGGACTGGCCTTTGACGGCACGGCCGTCGCCTTTTCCTCGGAGAAGGCCGACAAAGTGACGTTCGCAGAGAACGGCATCGAGGACGTTTGCTCGATGACCGGCATGGGGGTGCCCGATGTCTATTCGGCCGAACTGTCCGAATTCGTCTTTGCGGCAGGTGTCAAGCTCCTCGAAAGCATGCGCCCCGACCTGATGTATCTCTCGACCACCGATTACGTGCAGCACAAGTACGCGCCGGGTTCGGTGGGTGCCAATGCCTTCTATGCGATGATGGACAAATACGTCGGCGCCCTCGACGCCGGTGGCGCAATCGTCGTGATCGTCGCCGATCATGGCATGAAGGACAAGCATCTCGCCAGCGGCGAGCCCGACGTACTCTATCTTCAGGACGTACTCGACGCCAGGTTCGGAGCCGGCAAGACCAAGGTGATCCTGCCGATCACCGACCCCTACGTGGTGCATCACGGCGCCCTCGGCTCCTTCGCGACGGTCTACGCCTATGGACCGCCGGTGGCCGACGTGATGGCGGCAATCGAGGCCCAGGATGGCATCGATGTCGTCCTGAACCGGGCCGACGGTTGCGCCCGCTTTGAACTGCCGGAGGACCGGATGGGCGATATCATCGTCATCTCGGGCGGACCGAAGGGATCGAAAGTGATCGGCACATCGCGCGACAAGCACGACCTCTCCGGCCTGAACGAGCCACTGCGCTCCCATGGCGGTCTGACGGAACAGGAAGTCCCGGTCATCGCCAACCGCAAGTTCAAGAACCTGCCCGTGCAGTTGCGCAATTTCGATGCCTTCGCACTGGGCTGCAACCATATCGTGGAGAACTGACATGAACGCTCCCGCCACCGGCCGGCCGGTCATCAAGGAGTCGATGAGGATCGGCGGCAAGAAGATAGACGCGGATGGCGTCGTTCCTGTACATTATCCGTACACGAATGAAATCATCGGAACCGTTCCGGCGGGCCGCGCCGAACATGCGGCCCGGGCCTTCGCCATCGCGGCAGACTACAGGCCGAAGCTCAGCCGCTACGAGCGCCAACAGATCCTGTTTCGTACCGCCGAGCTGATCCGCGACCGCCGCGACCACCTTTCGGACCTCATCACCCTGGAACTGGGCCTGTCCAAGAAGGACTCCCTCTACGAGGTCGGCCGGGCCTACGATGTCTACTCGCTGGCCGGCCAATTGTGCATCATTGACGATGGCCAGATCTTCTCGTGCGATCTGACGCCCCAGGGCAAGGCCCGCAAGATCTTCACCAAGCGCGAGCCTGTAGGGGTCATCTCCGCCATCACGCCATTCAACCATCCGCTCAACATGGTCTCGCACAAGGTGGCCCCGGCCATCGCCACCAATAACTGCGTGGTCTGCAAACCGACCGAGCTGACGCCACTGACCGCCATCGCGCTGGCCGACATACTCTACGAGGCGGGGCTTCCACCGGAAATGTTCCAGGTGGTGACCGGCTGGCCGCAGGACATCGGCGACGAGATGGTGACCAATGACAATATCGGCATCATCACCTTCACCGGCGGCGTGCGGGTCGGCAAGATCATCGCCGCAAAGGCCGGCTACAGGCGCGCGGCCCTGGAGCTAGGCGGCAACGACCCGCTCATCATTCTCAACGATCTCTCCGACAGTGATCTCGATAAGGCCGCGGAGCTTGCGGCCGCCGGCGCCACAAGGAATTCGGGTCAGCGCTGCACGGCAGTAAAGCGTATCCTGGTGCAGGAGAAGGTCGCGGACAAGTTCGTCGAGCTGGTGCTCGCCAAGGCAAGGAAGATCAAATTCGGCGATCCGATGGATCCAGCCACCGATCTCGGCACGGTCGTTCATGAAGATGCAGCGAAGACCTTCGAGTCAAGGGTCTATAGGGCCGCCGAACAGGGAGCGAAGGTGCTCTATGATCCGGGCCGCAAGGGTGCGGTGCTGCCACCGATCACCATCGATTTCGTTCCGCATACCTCGGAGCTGGTCTTCGAAGAGACCTTCGGGCCGGTGGTGCCGGTGGTGCGTGTACCGAATGATGATGCCGAGGTGATCCGGATTTCCAACTCGACACCTTTCGGCCTGTCATCGGGCGTCTGCACCAACGATCTCTCGCGTATCACCCGCTTTATCGAGGGGCTCAATGTTGGTACGGTGAACATCTGGGAAGTGCCGGGTTACCGCATCGAGATGTCGCCATTCGGCGGCATCAAGGACAGTGGTAATGGCGTCAAGGAAGGGGTCATGGAAGCGATGAAATTCTTCACCAATGTGAAGACCTGGTCTCTGCCATGGCCCGCCTGAGGATGTTTTGAACGAAAGCACCGCGGTCATCGTCAATCTTCTGGGGGGTGTCGCCCTTCTGCTCTGGGGTGTCCGCATGGTGCGGACCGGCGTCATGCGCGCCTGGGGCGACCGACTGAAGAACTTCATCCAGCAGCGCATCGGCAACCGCATTTCCGCATTCCTCGCAGGGGGCGTGGCCACGGCGATTCTCGGCAGCGCAACCGCCATGACGCTAATCGTGGCGGGGCTTGCCGCATCGGGCGCCATTGGCACGGTGCTCGGACTGGCCGTGCTGCTGGGTGCCGACGTGGGCTCGGCCATCGTCTCGGGCCTCTTCGCGTCAGGTTCATCCCTGACCTTGTGGGCTTCACCGATCCTTTTGTTCGCGGGCTATGTGACCTTCTCCTATTCGGAGGAATTCCGGCCTCATAACGTGGGCCGCATCCTCATCGGGCTGGGCCTCATGCTGCTGTCGCTGCATCTGATCAAGCAAGCCACCGCGCCTCTGAGCACCGCGACCCTGTTCCACGATGTGCTGACGGCTGTCGGCGGCCAGCCGCTCCTCGCCTTCCTGATCGGCGCCGGTCTGGCCTGGCTGTTCCACTCGACATTGGCGGTGATCCTGTTGATTGCCGCGTTCCTGGCTAATGGAAGCCTGGAAGTAGGTGGTGCTCTGTCCTTCATACTTGGCATCAATTTGGGCGGCGGGCTGCCGGCCGTGACATCCACGCTCGGCTTGACCCCGGACGCCCGGCGCCTGCCCATCGCCAACCTGTTTTGCCGCGGTGTGATGGCGATTCTCGGTATCGCCTTCATTGGCCGGCTGACGCCCTATGTGGAAATGTCGCCGCTGCGCCCGGTCGAGACCGCCGTCGGGTTCCATGCCCTGTTCAACCTGGCGACCAGCCTTGTGTTCCTGCCCCTGGCGCGGCCGGTCGAGTGGTTGATGCGCCGCCTCCTGCCCGACCTCCGCCCCGAGGAGGACCGCCTTGCCAGCCCGCGCTATCTCGACCAGCGCTCTCTCGCAACACCGTCTGTGGCGCTATCGAATGCGCTGCTAGAGACCGTGCGCATGAGCGAATTGCTCGACCGCATGTTCGATACGGCCTTGATCGCGCTGCGCTCTGGCAGCCTGGAGAGGCTCAGGCTGCTGCGCGAACTGGACGACCGTCTCAACGCCTATCAGACGGCATTGCAAACCTACCTCGGCGACCTTGCCCAGCGGGAACTGACACCGGCCGAATCGCGCCGGGCGCTGGAGTTGACGCTGTACATCAGCAACCTCGAGCATGCCGGCGACGTGATCCACCTCAATCTGTCTGACCGCATCAAGTCGAAGTCAAAGGAATCGATCGCATTCACCGTCGACGAGCAAGCGTCGTTCGATGATCTTTGCCTCATCATTCACGACAATCTGCGGCTTGCCACCGGGGTGCTGTCTTCCGGCGATGTCGAAGGCGCCAAGCGCCTCATCGCGCAAAAGGATGCCTTTCGCGCCCTCTACGGAAAGGTGCTGGACGATCATTTCCGCTCGGCGACGCGGCGGCAGGCCGGTGCCCTGCGGCGCAGCGCCCTCTATGTCGACATGGTTCGCGACCTGCATCGCATCAATTCGCTGATTGTGCAGGCGGCCTATCCGATTGCCGACGCAGCCGGCATGCTGCGCGGCTCCCGTCTCCTCGGCTCTGACGTGCCGCCTAGCCCAGACCTTCCGCCGACAGAACCTGCCTGATCGATACAGCTGTCTTATCCACGATTTCGACCAGCTCCGCATCGGTGACATTGTAGGGCGGCGCCAGGATCACCACGTCGCCGTTGATGCCGTCGACATTGCCGCCCACCGGATAGCAGATGAGCCCGTTGTCGAAGGCCTTGGCGCGGATCTTCATGAACAGCTTACGCTCGGCCGGGAACGGCGCCTTGGTCTGGCGGTCGGAAACCAGTTCGATCGCCTGGAAGAATCCCCGTCCCCGGATATCCCCCACAGCCTCCACATCCGCGAGGGCCGCAGCGAGCATGGCGCGGAATTTCGGTTCCAGCGCCCTTACCCGCTCCACCAGCTTTTCACGTGCCACGATCTTCTGGACCGCGACGCCCGCAGCACAGCAGGCCGTGTGGCCGGTAAAGGTGTGACCTGTCATCGGTGCGCCGTGCTGGCCATGAATCGCTTCTGCCACCTTGTCCGAGTAGATGGCGGCGCCAAGCGGCAGATAGCCCGCAGCAAGTCCTTTCGCCACGGACATGATGTCGGGCTCGACTCCATCTTGGTCCAGCGCTCGCCAGGTGCCGGACCGGCCGGCGCCGCACATGACCTCGTCCGAGATCATGAGCACGCCATATTTGTCGCAGATCTCCCGCACGCGCTTGGCATAGCCCGCGGGCGCCGGAACGCATCCGCCCGCTGCTCCGACCACCGGTTCGAAGATGAAGGCACAGACCTTGTCGGGTCCGACCCGTAGGATTTCGTCTTCAAGTTCCCTCGCGCAAGCCTCGCCCGCGGTTTCCGCCGTAGCCCCTTTGACCGGGCGATAGTCATTGGCCGGCGACAAGTGCGAGACGTCGAGCAGTGAGCCGACGAAGGCGCGCTTACGCTCGAGGAAGCCCGAGACGGAGAGTGCCCCCAGCGTGTTGCCGTGCCAAGAACGTTCGCGCGCAATGAACCGGCGCCGCGACATCTTGCCCCGCGCCGCATGATACTGCAGCGCCAGCTTGAGGCAGGATTCGACCGCTTCGGAGCCGCCGGTCACATAGACCATGTGGTTGAGCGTGCCCCCGCAGCGCGCGCGCAGGATGTCGGTGAGTTCCTCCAGCGCATCGGATGTGAAGTTGTAGCGGTAGCCGTGAGCGATGCGGTCAAGCTGCTGCTTGATGGCCTCGTTCACTTCCTCATTCGAGTGACCGATGCAATAGACCGCCGGCCCGCCCGAACCATCGATGTATTTCCTGCCCTCGGCATCATAGACATAGCTGCCCTTGGCCCAAGCGACCTTCGGCAGTTCGCCGGTGGAATGAATGTGACTCGGTAGCTTGGCACCCATGCGCGGTTTCGCCTTGTTTTGACGTGGATCAGGAAAAGGCTATTAGCAGACCGGCAACAGCAACGGCAAACCGATGATAACGGTATTCGATCAGACGCAACGCACCCATGCTCCGCGCGAATTCATCGTGTCGGGCATGCTGCGGCCGATCCCCGAGCGTCCGGAGCGGATCGATATGCTGATGGAGGGCGTCCGCCAGGTTGGAGGACCAATCGTTGTGCCGCCGGAGATCTTCGGCGACACGCTGGCGACCGTGCACGATCGCCGCTATATCCAGTTCCTGTCGACGCTATGGGAGCGGTGGCGGCGGATACCCGACGCTTCGGAAAGCCCTTCCCCCAATGTCTTCGCGCTGGGCCGCACCAACCTGCCGCCGGCGGGTTATCCGGACAGCGTCGTCGGGCAGGTGGGCTATCACCTGGGCGACGGGTCCTGTCCGGTGACATCCCACACCTTTGCGGCGGCGCGCGCCAGTGCTGCCAGCGCCATCCATGCCGCCGAGCTCATGCTGGTCGGCGAGAAACTGGTCTATGCACTGTGCCGTCCGCCCGGCCACCACGCCGCAGCCGACATGGCGGCCGGCTTCTGCTATTTCAATAACGCGGCGCTTGCCGCCGAGCATCTGACCCGGGCCGGACGGCGGACGGCCATCCTCGATATCGACGTGCATCACGGCAACGGCACCGAAGCCATTTTCTATGACCGGGCCGATGTCCTGACCGTTTCGATCCATGCTGATCCGCGGCGGTTCTATCCGTTCTTCTGGGGCTATGCGGATGAAACCGGCCGGGGTGCAGGCGAGGGGTTAAACCTGAACTTGCCGCTGGCGCGCGGCACGACGATCAAGCCCTATCTGGATGCCCTGGCGGCCGCAGTGCGGAGGATTTCCGATTTTGCACCGGACATACTTGTGCTGGCGGCTGGCCTGGACATCGCCGTCGATGATCCGTTCAGGGGATTCGCCATCACGACACCGGACTTCACCGCTATCGGCAGCCTGATCGCTGCCACAGGCTGGCCCATTCTTGTCGTGCAGGAGGGGGGATATCCGTCCGGCAGTCTCGCCGGCAATCTCGCTGCCTTGCTGCGGGGGCTGGGGGCATGACCTTCATCATCAGGCCGATGCGCGACGGGGAAGCCGATTCCATCGCGGACATGGTGCGCGGCCTGGCCGATCACATCGGCACCGGCATCGTTCCCAAACTCACCGGCGACATTCTGCGCCAGTCCCGAGATCTGGTCGACGTCGTCGTTGCCGACCGGGACGGGCATTTGCTGGGTGCCTGTCTCGGACTTCTGACCTTTTCGACCTGGCGGGGGGCGCGAGGGCTCTATGTCGTGGACCTCTTTGTCGATCCCGGCGAACGCGGCCGGAATGTCGGGTTGGAGCTTCTACGCGAATCAGCCCGCCGCGCGAGCCGCCGTGGGGCTTCGTTCATCAAGCTGGAAGTCGACGAAGACAACACCGGTGCCGAGCGTTTCTATGCTCGTCTCGGATTTCACAAGAAGACTGACGACAGACTCCACATTCTGGAGCAAGATGATCTCCAAACACTCATTGCAACGGGAGCAACACCATGACCATCAAGCGCGTCGGACTGATCGGAGCGGGCCTCATGGGCCACGGCATCGGCAAGAACATCCTTGAGAAGGGTTACGAGCTGACCGTCATGGCACATCGCAATCGCGCGCCGGTCGACGATCTGATCGCCCGCGGCGCCCATGAGCGCAATCATCCCCTTGGCGTCGCCAAGGACAGCGACATGGTGATCCTCTGCGTTACCGGCACACCGCAGATCGAGCATATCGTGTATGGCGAATATGGATTGATGGGGGCGGTGCGCGAAGGTCTGGTGATCGCCGACTGCTCCACCGCGGAACCAGCATCGACCATCAAGATTGCCGCTGATATCGAGGCCAAGGGGGGTCATTTTGTCGATACACCCATGTCGCGCACCCCGAAGGAGGCCGAAGCCGGCAAGCTGGCCCTCATGATCGGCGGTCCGGACGATGTGCTCGATCGCATTCGGCCGGTTCTCGACTGCTTTGCCGATACGATCGTGAATTCCGGCGGAGTGGGTACCGCCCACCAACTGAAGCTGATCAACAATTTCCTTGCGGTCACCCACGCCGCCGTGGCCGCCGAGGCGATCACGGTTGCGACAAAGGCCGGTGTCAACATGACCGCCTTGCGCGACATTGTCATGGCCGGGGGTGCTGCCTCGACAATGTTCGGCCGCCTGATAAACGTGCCTCTGTCCGACGACGACAGCCATGCCCAGTTCGCCATCAAGAACGCCCGCAAAGATCTGCGTTACTACACCAACATGACGGAGCAGCTTCCTGTTACCTCTTTCCTCGCCGAGACGGCCCACCAGATCACGGTGATGGCGGACAATTTCGGCTATGCCGACCGTTTCGTGCCGCGCCTGATCGACGTGATGTTGAAGATCAATGGGATCAAGCGGTAATTTCAGATGGGCGGGGGTGCGCCCTCGCCCCCTGCATTTGTATGACTAATGGCTTGCAAGTCGCCAATGCTGTTTATACTGTCAGGGGGCCGGCTGCCTTCAGGTGAGGAGCGGACCGAAATGGGCGTTGCTGTAGTTGCCGTTCTGCAATTTCTATTGCAGAGGCCCGGTAATTGCTGTTAACTGACCCGATCAGCCATACGGGGCGCCAAGATCCCGGGGGCTAAAGGGAGGAAGGGCGTGTCGTTACTCGAAGTCCGCAATGTCTCGAAGAGCTTTGGCGCCATTCGTGCCGTCAATGACGTGAGTTTCATGGTCGGGCCTGGCGAGGTTGTCGGCCTGATGGGCGACAACGGCGCTGGAAAGTCGACCATGGTGAAGCTGATCGCCGGCAACTTTCCGCCGACCGACGGAGAAGTCATCGTCGAAGGCGAGGTTTGCCACTTCCACAAACCGATCGAAGCGCGCGCCAAGGGCATTGAAGTCGTCTATCAGGATCTTGCCATCGCAGATAACCTGACCGCGGCGCAGAATGTCTTCCTCGGCCGTGAGATCAAGAAGGGCCCTTGGCCGTTCCGCGTCCTCGACAAGCAGGCCATGATCGACAGGGCGGCGGAATTGTTCGACGAACTGAAGTCCGAAACCCGTCCCCGGGACCTGGTCAAGAAGATGTCGGGCGGCCAGCGTCAGGCGGTGGCCATCGCCCGCACCCGCCTGTCCAACGCCAAGCTCGTCCTGATGGACGAGCCCACGGCCGCCATTTCCGTCCGCCAGGTCGCCGAGGTTCTCGGACTCATCAAGCGCATGAAGGCGCAAGGCATGTCGGTGATGCTGATCAGCCACCGCATGCCCGACGTGTTCGCCGTCTGCGACCGCATCATCGTGCTCCGCCGCGGAACAAAGGTCGCGGACAAGAAGACTGTCGACACGTCACCGGAAGAGATCACCGGATTGATCACGGGAGCGATCCTTGCAGCCTGAAACCACCAAGCCCGCCGAAACCGGTCATGCCTCCATTGCCGACGTTGTCGGCATCAAGGAGCAGACTCTGCTGCAGAAGATCGTGTCAAGCCAACCCTTCTGGGTGACGGTGGCCTTCGTTGTGCTCGCCGTGTTCATGGCAATTCTCGAGCCGAGCTTCGGCACCGGTGACAACTTCTCCAACATGTCCCGCAACTTCGCGCCCTTCGGCATTATGGCGTTGGGTATGACGGTGGTGATCATCACCGGCGGCATCGATCTGTCGGTCGGCTCGATCATGGGTCTCGTCGCCATCGTTGCCGGCCTGTACCTCACTTGGGAATACCCTTGGTATGTCGCGTTCGTCATGGGACTCCTGGCGGGATTGGCCTGCGGCGCCTTCAACGGTTTCTTCGTCGCCTATGTCGGCATGCCGTCTTTCGTTGTCACGCTCGGCATGCTGTCGATCGCCCGTTCACTCGCGGTCGTCTTCTCCGGCAACCAGATGCTCTACAAGTTCGGACCCGACGCACCCATCGTCAAGGCCATCGGCCAGGCGAAATGGCCGGTGCAAACACCGGGCGACTCGCTGCCCGACTGGGTTCCGCAATTCTCCTCGCATTTCTGGGTAATGGTCGTTCTGGCTTTGGTCGTGGGCTATGTGTTCAACTTCAAGGCATGGGGCCGCCATCTCTTCGCCATCGGCGGCAACGAGAGCGCCGCCCGGCTGACTGGCGTACCAGTGGACTGGATCAAGTTCCAGGCCTACGTGTTCTCGGCCTTCACCGCGTCCATCGCCTCTCTGCTGTTGCTCGGCTACAACGGATCGGCGATCAACGCCATGGGCACGGGTTACGAGTTGCGCGTGATCGCGGCGACCGTCATCGGTGGCGCCAATTTGATGGGTGGTGCGGGGACGGCTTTTGGTGCAGTCATCGGCTCGGCGTTGCTCGAACTGATCCGCAATGCCCTGCTGATGGCCGGCATCGATTCCAACTGGCAAGGTGCTTTTGTCGGCGCCTTCATCATTCTCGCGGTGCTGCTCGGCATGCGCTCTCCCTCCGGCAAGTCGCTGTTTGCCGACCTCTGGGAGCGGGTGTTTCCCAAGAAGCATCACCACTAGAACCGGGTTCACTGGCGGCATTCCAGTGAGTGTCAACGAGGAGGAAGGAAGAACCATGAAGAAACTGCTGATGAGCACGGTGCTGGCCCTTGGCGCCATGACTGTGGCTGTCTCCGGCGCCCAGGCGAAATATGTCTTCGCGCTGGTGCCCAAGAACATGAACAACCCGTTCTTCGATCAAGCCCGCGATGGCTGCAAGAAGGCCGAGGCTGAGTCAAACGGCGCCTTCGAGTGCATGTACATCGGCCCCGGCGAGCACGGTGGCGGTGACGAGCAGGTGACGATCGTCCAGGATCTGGTGGCCAAGAAGGTGGATGGCATAGCCGTGTCGCCGTCGAACGCTGCCGCCATGGCCGTGGCCGCACAGGCCGCCAAGGACGCCGGCATCCCGATGCTGACCTGGGACTCGGACTTCCTGCCCGAGAACAAGGACCTCCGCGTCGCCTATATCGGCACGCACAACTATGAAATCGGCACCAACCTCGCCAAGCTGGTGAAGGCGGTGAAGCCGAATGGCGGTACGATCTGCATCCAGTCGGGTGGTGCTGCTGCGGCCAACCACAACGAGCGCATGCAGGGCATCCGTGACGAGCTGTCCGGCGCGAAGTCGGCGGAATCGCCCGGCGATCGCCTGACCGGCCAGGGCGGCTGGACCGAAGCCGACGGCTGCCCGCTCTACACCGACGACGACTTCCCGCGCTCGGTGCAGCAGTTCCAGGACTTCATGGCCGCCAACCCGAACCTCGACGCTTTCGTGCCGACCGGCGGCTTCCCGCAGTTCATCCCGGACGCCAACCGCGCGGCGGTCGAGCCTTACAAGGGCAAGATTGCTGACAAGTCGCTCGCTCTCGTGGTGGCCGACACATTGCCGGTGCAGATCGACCAGATGAAGGAAGGCCTGTCGCTCGGCCAGGTTGGCCAGCGTCCATTCGAAATGGGCTACAAGACCATGATGGCCCTGCAGCAGATGAAGGACGGTGGCGCTCCGCCGGCCGACCCGACCTACACGGGCCTTGACGTCTGCACGCCGGAAACGGCCGACACCTGCATCGCCAAGTAATCTCTTGCAGGACAATGCGATCGAGGGCGGGAGGAAACTCCCGCCCTTCTCATATCAGGGTCCAGGAGTTCAGTTGCGGACGGGGGCGGGGAAGATCTTCTCGTTGGCCACATGGTCGATCATCGCCCGCCAGTCTTCCGGCAAGTAACCCCAGTCCGGCATGTCCGGCAGGGCGGCCTCAAGCATCTCGGGCGTCGGCTCGCGCATCGCCAGAACCGCAGCGCGGGCCGCGTCAGTGAATGTCCGCCAATCGCCACCACCGAGACTCTGGGCAAGGGCACGGGCAACCCGTTCGATCATGGGTGAAGTGGCATGGGCCATGAGACTTCTCTCCGCGTCATACACCGGGCGTTGACGCCGCCCGATCATTTACGCCTACCAACCTGAGTCCATCGGAACCCACAGGACTGGTAAGGCGAATGCACGGCAAAATCAACCAGACGTAAGGTCAAGTTA
This sequence comes from Alphaproteobacteria bacterium, assembly GCA_020441605.1. Next base: position 4,146 of record JAGRLX010000018.1, on the reverse strand, counting down.
CGGGAACTGTTGATCAAATTGTCTTCTGCCTTTTATCGCACATTAATCGCCAGACTCTAGAACCTGTTGAGACCGAACAACGACTGGATGACTTTGCCATGTCAGAAGCCGGCACCACGATTCTTGCCGAGCCACAGCGCCCTGGGCGGGCCTTGCCCTTCGTGCAGGCTTTTTACGGCCACGCGCCATTCCTGCTTTTCGCACTGGTGATGATGGGGGGCAGCGAGGCCATCAAGTCGTATTTGAACGGCGCGGCAAGTCTCAACCCGCTCTTCCTCGTCTTCAATTTCATCCTGTTCTGGATGATGCAGATGGTAGCACTGCTGCCCATGCTGTTCTTCCAGGTCGCGGTCTTTGACCGTGCCGGCCGGCCACTGACGGCCCTGGCAAAGGCCGTGAAGACCTTTTTCACCGCCGAGGGCCGGTTTGCCACTGGCTTCGCGATGATGACGGCTGTCTTTGTCTATATCAGCGGATTTTCGGCACTGAAGGCGGCAATCCCGCAACTCCAACCCTTCGCCTGGGACCAGACGTTTGAGCGCTGGGACCGCCTTCTGCACTTCGGCCATCATCCCTGGGAGTGGCTGCAACCGGTGCTCGGCTATGGGCCGGTGACCATGCTGATCAACATCAACTACAATTTCTGGTTCCTCACGCTGTCGATGTTCTGGCTCTACTTCGCCTTCGTCGAGAAACCGGGCCGCCTGCGCACCCAGGCTATCGCCGCCTACATGCTGACCTGGTCGGTCGGCGGCGTTCTGCTGGCCGTGGCTTTCTCGTCAGCCGGCCCCTGCTACTACGGTCTTCTCGGTCTTTCGCCAGACCCCTACGCCGGCCTGATGGCTTACCTTCGCGACACCAATCAAACCTGGCCCGTCTGGGCCCTGGCCCTGCAGGATGGACTTTGGCAAGGATTCGTAGGCAATGCCGATGTTGATCTGAGCAAAGGCATCTCGGCCATGCCCAGCATGCACAATGCGCAAGCACTGCTGCTGGTGCTGTCTATGTGGAACAAGCACCGGTTGGCCCGAAACCTCGCCATCGGCCATGGGGTGCTGGTCTTCCTCGGATCGATCCATCTGGGCTGGCATTACGCTGTTGACGGCTACCTGGCCTTCGCCATCGCCGGCATCGCCTGGATCGTCGCCGGGATCTTCGCCCGCCATGTTGAATCGCGCCGACAGCCCCTGCCCATCACGATTGCGGGCTGAGATGGGTCGCAACTTTATCTTGTGTTAACGCAACGAAACTAGATTGCCCCTGGGACAACAGGAGCGATCTGATGGCACAAGCATACGTTGGGGAAGAGGTAGAGTCCTCCCGATCTTCGAGCAGACTGAGAGTCTGGAGGACAGAACTCCATGCCATCCTGCCATTGGTTCTGATTGCGCTGGCAACGATTGTTACTGCCGAATTCGTCAAATACCTGGCCATCGGCGGAGTGGATGAATCCATCTTCCGCCGGCTCTACTCCTTCGGCCGATTCTGGGTCATGGCCATTCCGGCACTCCTCCCGATGTTGTTCTTCCGCCAATGGCTGTTCGAGCGGCCGGCGAGCCCCACCATGGCGCTGGTCCGTGGCGTGCCCAGGTACTTCACCGCCGACGGCCGCTTCGTCGCGGGCTTCTGCATGATCCTTGTGGTGCAGCCCTTCATTCGTGCCTTTGCCGAACTCAAGGCGCTGATCACCTATGTCCAGCCCTTCTCCTGGGACCAGACCTTCGAACGCTGGGACCGCATCCTGCACTTCGGCTATCACCCCTGGGAATGGTTGCAACCATTGCTCGGCTATGGCCCGGTCTCGATGCTAATCAACATTAACTACAATTTCTGGTTTCTCACCCTCACCATGTACTGGCTCCATTTCGCTTTCAGAGAGACCAATTATCATCTGCGTCTGCAGGCGATGTTGGCCTATCTGCTGACTTGGACGGTCGGTGGTGTGGGTCTGGCCATGTATTTCTCGTCGGCGGGGCCGTGCTACTTCGGCAATCTCGACCTCGGCCACAATCCATATGCCGTACTGATGACTTATCTCCGCCAAACCAACGAGACCTGGCCCCTCTGGGCGCTCGGCCTGCAGGACATGCTGTGGATGAATTACTCGATGAACTACGGTGAAGCCCTGACCAAGGGAATCTCGGCCATGCCCAGCATGCACAATGCCCAGTCGGTTCTACTGGTTCTCGCCACCTGGAACAAGCACCGGCTCATCCGCAACCTGGCCATCGCCCATGGCGTGCTGGTCTTCCTGGGCTCGATCCATCTCGGCTGGCACTATGCAGTCGATGCCTATCTGGCCTTCGCCATCGCCGGCATCGCCTGGATCGTCGCCGGCTACGGGGCAAGCGCCTGGGAAAAGCGCCGGCAGGTCAGTCTCGCGGTGTCGTACCCCTGAGGATTGCGGCAAACTTGTCCATGTCGATATTGCCGCCCGACAGGATGACGCCGACGCGCTTGCCGGCCATCCTCTCCTTCTCCTGAAGCAGGGCGGCAAGCGGCGCGGCTCCGGCGCCTTCAGCCAGGCTATGACAGCAGCGGTAATAGTGCCGCACTGCCGCGGCAATGGCATCATCCGACACCTGCACGATGCGGTCCGCGCCGTGCCGGATGATGTGGAAGGCATCGGCATTGGGAATTCGCACCGCCATGCCATCGGCGAACGTGATGGCCGAATTGCTGGCGACGGGCTTCCCGGCATCAAGGGACAGGGCGTAGGCATTGGCACCCTCGGCCACCACGCCGATGACCCGGGTTTTCACACCGAGCATGTCACGGGCGCCGATTACGCCACAGATGCCCGAACCCATGCCGATCGGCACGTAGACTGCATCGAGCGCGCCTGCCGCATGGAACAGTTCATGGGCATAGGTTGAAACCCCCACCACCAGATCGGGTCCGAAAGACGGAATGAAATCGAAATTGCGTTCCCTGGCAATCGCCATGGCGGCTTCGCGGGCGGCATCGAAATCGTGCCCAACTTCGATCAGTTCGGCGCCGAGCGCCCGCATCGCCGCATTCTTTTCGACGGAATTCCCCGACGGCACGACGATGGTGACGGGGATGCCAACCCGCCGGGCACCGAAGGGAATCGACTGACCATGGTTGCCGCGGGTCGCGGTGATCACCCCATTGGTCTGCCCGCGATCCTTGCGCAGCTTCATGTGCACCAGGCCACCGCGCACCTTGAAGGCACCGATCGGCGTATGATTCTCGTGCTTGACCCAGACCTCACATCCGGCTTCGCGGCTGAGCAAGGGCCAGACATATTGCGGGGTGGGCGGCATCGCCGCATAGATGATGCGCTGGGCGGTTTCGAGATCGGCTGCAGTGTACATGCTCTCAGCATGGGCAATGGCCGGCCAACCGTCAATCTTGACTCTCGCAGCCGCCCATGTTTCGTGCGGGCCAATTGAATCGTCCGAGGGAGCATCCATGGCAATCGCATTCACATTTCCCGGTCAGGGCAGCCAGGCCGTCGGGATGGGCAAGGCCCTCGCCGATGCCTTTCCCTCCGCTCGGACGGTCTTTGGCGAGGTCGATTCGGCTCTAGGCCAGAAGTTGTCCCGGCTCATGTGGGAAGGGCCGGAAGCCGAGCTGACGCTGACCGAAAACGCCCAGCCGGCGTTGATGGCCGTCAGCATGGCCGTGATCCGGGTACTGGACGCCGAACATGGCATCACGGTCGCCAATACGGCCAGCTTCGTGGCAGGCCACTCGCTCGGTGAATATTCAGCGCTCGCCGCGGCCGGAACATTCGCGCTGGCCGATGCCGCCCGCCTGCTCAGGACTCGCGGAAAAGCGATGCAGAGCGCCACGCCGGTCGGCATCGGCGCCATGGCCGCCCTTCTTGGTCTAGACTTTGCCGCGGCTGCGGCAGTCGCCGCCGAAGCCGCGCAGGGGGACGTCTGCCAGGCAGCCAATGACAACAGCGATGGTCAGGTCGTGGTCTCGGGCCACAAGGCCGCAGTCGAGCGTGCGCTCGAGATCGCCAAGGCCAAGGGCGCGAAACGTGCCATCTTGCTGCCCGTGTCGGCTCCCTTCCATTGCGCCTTGATGCAGCCGGCTGCAGACGTGATGGCCGAAGCGCTGGCAGGGGTCGCCATGCATGCGCCGGTCGTGCCGGTGGTGGCCAATGTCGGCGCA
>JAGRLX010000204.1 GCA_020441605.1 Alphaproteobacteria bacterium | reverse complement strand
AATCCCTTCTCCATGCCGCAAGGCGGGCTTGAGGCGCTGGAAACCAAGAATCCGCTCGACATCCTCGCCTTCCAGTATGACATCGTCTGCAACGGTGTGGAGCTGTCATCGGGCGCCATCCGGAACCATCGACCCGAGGTGATGAAGAAGGCCTTCGAGATCGCGGGCTATCCCGAAAGCGTGCTGCTGGAGAAGTTCGGTGGCATGTACCGGGCCTTCCAATATGGCGCGCCGCCCCATGGCGGCATCGCGCCGGGAGTGGATCGCATCGTGATGTTGCTGTGCAACGAGCCGAACATCCGTGAAGTCGTGCTGTTCCCAATGAACCAGCAGGCCGAAGACCTGTTGATGGGTGCGCCCTCGGAGGTGACGGCCAAGCAGCTCCGCGAACTGCACATCCGCCTCAATCTTCCCGAGAGCTGACGTCGGTCAAATCCCGCCAACGGAAAAGGGCCCCTTTCGGGGCCCTTTGTCCTTTACTCGTTGGACGACACCGTGACACCAAGCTTCTTAATGGCCTCGCCCGGCGCATTCGGATCGAGCGCCATGAGATCCGACACCTTGATCGGTGCGGCCGGCTTCAGCGCCACCGTGATCGACTGCGGATCTTTCAGGTAGTTGCTGACCGCGGTCACGGTGTTGTCGGTGAACTCCTGGTTCTGCAGCTGCATGAGGCCGAGTTGCAGCATGGCACCGGCATTCGCAACCAGCGCAGCCTGGTCCATGCCCTGCATCGACGCCACCAGCGGCAATACCCGGTTGGTGACCGAGGAGTCCTCGAAGCGGAACCGGAATTTCTCCAGCGTGATGTTCTGGATCTGCGGCATGAGACTACCGAAATCCGGTTCCTTGCCGGACTTCTGCGCCGTCTGCAGCTCCTGGTAGACTGCCAGTGGAATGCCGCTGGCCCCCAGCGTGAATATCATGGTGCCGATCTCATGCCCAGCCACGGCGAAATCCATGACCAGTCCGATATTGCCATTCTCGAGATCGAAGCGGCCATCGCTGGTCACATCGAAGTTCAGGCCGTTGTAGCCAAGCTGCTTGAGCATGCCCGACTGGTCGGCCATGGCGATCGCCTGTTCCGGGATGGCGATATTGGTGATCTTCATGTTGAACTTGCCCGCACCCGTGGCGGGGTCGCCGTCCCAGATGGTCTCATAGCTGTCGGCTGTGACTGACTGGCCCATCATATCGACGGTTATCTTGCCCGAGGTCATGCGCCGCGCCACGTTCATCGAAGCACGCAGGGTTTCTTCCGGTGTCGCATTTTCGCCCGCCACCTTGACATACCAGCCTTCGGCATGACCCTCCGGCGCGGTGATGGTGGCGCTGAAGTCGGGAGCGCCCATGTCGACCTTCATGCCTGAGAAGGTGGCATTGCCGATCTCATAAAGACCATTGCCCTGGTCCGCGATGCCGGACAGAACCACCTTGTCGATCATCATCTTGATTGCTGGATCGCCGCTGGCCGAATCCTTGTTCATGGTCATCTTCGAGATCGTCACCGTGCCGGAGCCGTCCGTCTCGATCGTTTCATAGGCTGGCTTGATGCTGGTCTGCCGCTCGAGATTGTCGAACATCGCCTGAATCGCTGGCGGAACCTCGGTCGCCTGGGCTGGCGACACCAGGGCCGTGCCGGCAAGGCAGATCAAGACAAAGAGCTGATGGGGGGTCTTCATTGGGATTTCCTCTGTTCATTCGTGGCAAGGCCCGCACTCAATGGTCGATCATATGTGAACAAGAAATGAACCGCAAAGCCGTTGATCGCAGATGGTCAAGGGATTAGGTTCGGCGCGACTCGGGCACCTGGAAGGAACATCGATGCGCCACGTCTTCACCATTCTTGCACTGCTGCTGTTAGCCGGGGTTTGCGCACCACAGGTGGCGCAGGCCGCCACCTCGCAGGAGCAGGCCATCATCCTGAAGAAGAAGAAAGCTGCCGAAGCCAAGCGCGCGGCCGAAAAGAAGAAGAAGGCTGAACGCCGCCGTGAGTGCGGTTCCTTCCTTGAATGCCTGTTCGGCAAGCCGCGTCCGCGCGGTCAGGTGCGCAATGCCAGCCTGTCGTCGTCCGGCCGCCAGGTGGCCGACCAGGCCACCGCAGAGGACATCTCGTGGAACGAGGCCACCAAGTACAAGCCCGGTTCGATTGTCGTCAGCACCCCGGAACGAGCGCTCTATCTGGTGACAGGCAACGGCACGGCCCGCCGGTACAAGGTGGGTGTGGGCCGTGAAGGCTTTCAGTGGTCGGGCAATTCCCGAATCGTCTCAAAGCAGGAATGGCCGACCTGGCGTCCGCCGGCGCGGATGATCGCCCGCGAAGCCGCCAAGGGGCACTTCCTGCCCGAGGAGATGGCTGGGGGTCCGGAGAACCCGCTGGGCGCCCGCGCCCTCTACATCGGCGGCACACTGTTCCGCATCCATGGCACCAACAATGCTGGATCGATCGGTGGCGCGGTATCGTCGGGCTGCATACGCATGATGAACACCGACGTGGTGGATCTCTATGACCGGGTCAAGGTCGGCGCCAAGGTCTATGTCTATCAGTAACTGATCCGGACTGTACGAAGAGGGCCGTGGAACTGTCTGCGGCCCATTTCTCTTGTGTCACTGACGTCTCAAAAATGAACTGACCCCGGAGGCAATGCCATCCGGGGTCCAGTCCAGAAGTGGTTCGCGATGTCGCGGATTACTTCTTCTTCGCAGCGGCCTTCTTCGCAGGTTTCTTCGCGGCGGGCTTCTTGGCAGCGGCCTTCTTGGCGGCGGGCTTCTTTGCAGCAGCCTTCTTGGCAGCGGGCTTCTTCGCAGCAGCCTTCTTCGCAGGCTTCTTGGCAGCGGGCTTCTTCGCAGCAGCTTTCTTAGCGGCCATGTTCATTCTCTCCTAGAGTGTTGGTAGTGCCCCACAACGCAGGTAAGACTCACATCATGCGTCTGGTGCGGCAAATGTGATGCTTCCCAGTCCGTCATTGAATTTTGTTGTGCACCCGCTTGTGTGATTCGGCAATATGCCGTCAACATCTTGTATATCGACGGATGAACCCTAACATCCGGTAAACGACCTCCCGGCTGTCCACAAGTTCCGTATGCGGAGCAAATAGTGGAAATGCGCCATTTGCATAGGTTTTATGCCTCTCGGCCCACATCATCTGCCCACAGACAATGCCGCTTTTTCCAGCAGGTCGGCACTGCCTCGAAGTCTTGCGTGATGTCTGTTGCAATCTTGCATCGCTTCAAAAACTTGTTGAAGAACTATTCAAATAGGGGGCTCGAGGAAGCTCCCTACTCGAGGGAGAACAATCGTCAACTCATGGATTAGAGTTTTGGCTCGACTAGAAGCAATCGGAATCGCCACAAAGAGTGCAAGTCCGACATCCACCGTCCTTAACGAGACGGCAATGGCCACAAGTCGGGCAAGCATCGGGCAGATAGCCTTGAAGCGCTGCTTCAGCACGGCGAATGTCGGCACTCATCCCCCTCGGAACTGCGGCTGGTTTTCCAAACCTTGGCGGAAGACCGGCTGCTAAGAACAGCTCATTCATGAGGGATTGCGTTCTATCGGGAATGGTCCGTAACCCACCATTTGATCGTCGTTGTAGGCGATTGGCCGACTCGGCTCGGATTTGTGCGACTCGCAGCGGCACTCCACATAAGCGTGCGATGTCTTCTGGTGAGCGGAGTCCGTCTACAACAGTTCTTGGAATCAGCAGCGCGGCCGCGAGATAGTTAGCTTCATTTTCATCTCTTGCTGCACCCCTGACTCCCGCCTGTCGTCGAAGGTCGAGATCGTTATGCTTCGCTCGTACTCCCTTGTGGTTGAGAATGATGTGAGCGACTTCGTGCGCAACAATGAACCGTCTGTTGTTATCCTCTCTTAGTGCCTCCTCATACGTTATGTCCGAAAGGTAGATTTTGCGTTCGTCTCCACTTGTATAGGCCTTTTCGTAAGGCATTGTTGAGGCTGGCTTCACCTCGTAGCTCGGTCGGGGGTTGCCTCCAAGATCGCCTAAACGGTCCAGAATAGTCCGAATTGACAAAGGAAGTGCGTCGTAGGTCGTGAGCTTACAGCGTGCCTTTTCCGCAAGATCTTCCAGTTCTTCTTCTCGAGACGGTGTCATCCCAGGATGATGTTTTCCTCACTCAGTCAAGAACAGCCGCTTGTCGAGCCGCAGGTGTCGCACTTCAGGCAGGTGCCATTGCGCACCATCGTGAAGTTGCCGCACTCCGAGCAGCTCTCTCCCTCATAGCCCTTCATCCGGGCTTCGGCACGGCGCTCGGCGGCCGACTTCGCCACCGGTTCCACATGCACATGCACATGTTGCTCGTGATGCACATGGGCTTCGATAGCCGCAGTTTCGGCCAAGGCCAATGCGCCGATCGTCTCGCTTGAGAGCCTAGCCTGCAAGACCTGCGCCGGAGACGTCGGCTGCGGCAAGACGGGCGTCTGCGGCATCACCACCACGTTCGACAGGTTCTGCTTGCGCACGAAGCCGGAAGAGAGGACACGCTGCGCCGGAACCCGTGGCGCCTCATCCGCTCCAACGCCCTTGCCGAGGGCATCGAAGCCGATCTCCGACGGCTCAACATGCGCTAGATCGTTGCGGCCAAGATAGGACACCGCCAACTCGCGGAACACGTAGTCGAGGATGGAGGTGGCGTTCTTGATCGAGTCGNNGTTGCCCTGCACCATGCCCGCGGGTTCGAACTTGGTGAAGGTGAAGGCATCGACAAACTCTTCCAAGGGGACGCCGTACTGCAGGCCGACCGAGACGGCAATGGCGAAATTGTTCATCATCGCGCGCAGCGCCGCGCCTTCCTTGTGCATATCGATGAAGATCTCGCCGAGCTTGCCGTCGTCATATTCGCCGGTGCGGAGGTAGACCTTGTGTCCGCCCACCACGGCCTTCTGGGTATAGCCCTTGCGCCGGGACGGCAGTTTCTCGCGGCTGCGCTCACGTTCGATGATGCGTTCGACGATCTTCTCGACAACCGTTTCGACGCGCTGGGCCTGAGGCTTGGCGAGAAGTGCCTCAGCCATGTCCTCGGCGTCATCTTCCTCGTCGGCTATCAATTGGGCCGACAGGGGCTGCGACAGCTTCGACCCGTCGCGGTAAAGCGCGTTGGCCTTGATGCCGAGTTTCCACGACAGCATGTACGCCGCATTGCAGTCCTCAACCGCGGCGTCGTTCGGCATGTTGATGGTTTTGGAAATGGCGCCCGAGATAAAGGGCTGGCTCGCCGCCATCATGCGAATATGGCTATCGACCGAGAGATAGCGCTTGCCGAGACGTCCACACGGATTGGCGCAGTCGAAGACCGGCAGATGCTCGTCCTTCAGGCCGGGGGCGCCAATGATCGTGCCGTGCTCGTTGATGTAGGCCTCGATCTGATCGATCTCGGAT
>JAGRLX010000203.1 GCA_020441605.1 Alphaproteobacteria bacterium | reverse complement strand
GAATGGCATTACATCGCGCCGGGCAAGCCTATGCAGAATGGCTTTGTCGAGAGTTTCAACGGCCGGATGCGGGACGAACTGCTCAACGAGACCATGTTCCGCAATCTGGCCCATGCGAGGGTCGTGATCACTGCCTGAGCCTTCGACTACAATACCGAGCGCCCGCATTCCGCCTTGGATTACCGGACCCCGGCTGACTATGCGCGAACCCTGACCACCGCAATCGCCCGCCCCGCTGCGCGAAATGAAAGCTCCGCGCTTCGGGCGATTGCTCAACCTGTGCCAGATGGCGTAAACATCAACCAGGCTCAAGTCGCAGCTGGATGAAAGTTCAGTGGCAGGTCACCATCACCGGGCCTCCGGCGGCAGGGGCCCGCAGGTGTTCTGGCAGACCTGGCTCGCCTCATAGGCGGCAATCTCGTCCTCGTCGTAAAGGACTCGCGCCCCGATCTTCAGGAAGCGCGGGCCCTTGCCCAGCCAGCGCCATTGCTCCAGCGTCCGCGGCGACAGCTGCCACCGCTTCGCCAACTGCTCTTGCGTCATCTTCGACATCGTGACCTCGATGCTTCGCTGCGACCCGCGTTCCTGCGGATTGCTTCACGCAATCAAGGTGCGGTTCGAGCAGTGCGAAGTATGTGGTCAGGGGTCGGAAAGGCATAACGATCTGTGACCGTAACCCATTGATACTTAATCGATCTGGAAATGTCGACATTGTCGGGCTAGCGAAAAGCGTTGCGGGCAAACCGACTCGACCACGGGCGTTTCGCTGGTAGGATGCCATGGTCGCCTACTTATGATGTCATTTCCGAGTAGCGGATCGGCGTTGCCCTTGCCTGAATCATTTGCTCTGTATTCCGCAAAACTGTCACCGAGGCGCGAATGTCCTTTTTCGAACAGCCAATTTTGAACTCGCCCTACCGGATTCCTGCGAAGCACTGGGAATTGGATGCCGATGGCAGACCGACCGACACCATTGCTCAAAAGAGGCGTCGGTCTGACCTGATCTCTGCAATGCCGAAGCCGAAGAGTATCAAGGGAGGGAAGCAGGCTGAGATGGACCTCAGCACGGCAGGGCTTGAGGGACAGGATGTTGCATACAACGTCACCGAGTTTGTCAACGAGATGCGCTCTCAGGTCGATGCCTGGCGACTGCTGCCAAACCCGAACGATTGGCAAGTCTCACCTGTCACCCAGCGATTGCTGGTGCACTGGCGCGCGATCCAGGTCGACGAAACGCAGGCAATCCGCCCGTTCTTTTGCCAGTTGGAGGCAGTCGAGACGGCGATCTGGATGACGGAAGTCGCGCCGAAGATGGGCGAACGCGGGCGCCGTGTGAGGCGCAGGCTCGAAGTGGCGAATGCAGAAGCGAATCCCGAACTCTTCCGGGTCGCGATGAAGCTGGCGACAGGGGCCGGGAAGACGACCGTCATGGCCATGCTAATCGCCTGGCAGACGCTCAACGCCGTGCGCAGCCCCAATTCAAAAACCTTCTCGCGCGGTTTCCTGATCGTGACACCCGGGATCACGATCCGGGATCGCCTGCGCGTTCTGCTTCCGAACGACGCCGACAGCTACTACCGGAAACTGAACCTGGTGCCCGGCGATTTGATGCAGGACATGCAGCGCGCCAAGATCGTCCTGACGAACTATCATGCCTTCAAGTTGCGGGAGCGCCTTCAACTCGCCAAGGGAACGCGTTCGGCGCTGGAGGGCCATGGCCAGGCACTGACGACACTGGAAACCGAGGGGCAGATGCTCCAACGGGTCATGCCTGAGCTCATGGGTCTGGGTAGGATCAACGTCATCAACGACGAGGCGCATCACTGCTACCGGGAACGTCCCGACGGTGTGGTTGCGAAACTCACAGGCGACGAACGCAAGGAGGCGGAAGACAACGCTGAGGCCGCGCGTCTCTGGATTTCGGGCATCGAGGCGACGCGTCGGAAACTTGGCGTGCATACCGTCTACGATCTGTCGGCGACACCCTTCTTCCTGTCCGGATCGGGCTGGGTCGAAGGAACGCTGTTCCCCTGGGTGATCTCCGACTTCTCATTGATGGATGCCATCGAATGCGGGATCGTGAAGCTTCCGCGTGTGCCAGTCGCCGATAACCTTCCGGGGCAGCCGGAACCGCTCTACCGTAAGCTCTGGGATGCCATCGGAAAGAAGATGCCGGGGAAAACCAGGGGAGCGAAGCCCGATCCGCAGAGCCTCCCGATTCCGCTCAAGACCGCGATCGACGCGCTGTACGGCCATTACGAAAAGACGTTCCGCCTTTGGGAGCGCGACGGCCTCGGCATCCCGCCGGTCTTCATCGTCGTCTGCAACAACAC
>JAGRLX010000202.1 GCA_020441605.1 Alphaproteobacteria bacterium | reverse complement strand
CAAGACCACCACGTGCTACATGTGTGCCTGCCGCTGCGGCATCAAGGTCTATCTGAAGGATGGCACGGTCAAGTACATCGAGGGCAACCGCGATCATCCGGTCAACAAGGGGGTCATCTGCGGCAAGGGTGCTTCAGGCATCATGCAGCATTATTCGCCGGCCAGGCTTTCAAAGCCGCTCATCCGGGTTGGTGAACGCGGCTCAGGCGAATTCCGCGAGATCGAATGGGAGGAGGCGCTGCGCACCGCTACCATGTGGCTCTCCGAAGTCCGTAACAGCGATCCGCGCAAGCTCGCCTTTTTCACTGGCCGCGACCAGAGCCAGGGCCTGACCGGCTGGTGGGCAACCCAGTTCGGCACGCCCAATTATGCCGCCCATGGTGGCTTCTGTTCGGTGAACATGGCGGCCGCCGGCCTCTATACCTTCGGCGGCTCGTTCTGGGAATTCGGTGAACCCGACTGGAAGCACGCCAAGTACTTCCTGCTCTTTGGTGTGGCCGAAGACCATGCGTCCAACCCCATCAAGGCAGGCCTCGGAGCGCTCAAGGGTCGCGGCGCCAAGATCGTCTCGGTCAATCCGATCCGTACCGGCTATTCGGCCATTGCCGACGAATGGATCGGCATCCGCCCCGGTACTGATGGCCTGTTCGTCGGCGCGCTGATCCACGAATTGCTCGCCGCCCAGAAGATCGACGGCGAATACCTGTCGCGCTTCACCAATTCGTCTTGGCTGGTGATCGAAAATCCAGGTGGCGCCGACGACGGTCTGTTTGCCCGCAATGCCCAGGGTTCGGCCCTTGTCTGGGACGCCCATTCGGGCACGCCCATGCCGGCCTTGTCGCCCGACGCCTTGCCCAAACTCATGGGACGTTACAAGCTGCCCGACGGCCGCCGGGCCGTGACCAGCTTCCAGTTGATCGCCGAGAGGTTCCTGTCGCCTGACTGGGCCCCCGAGGCGGTCGCCGCCCGCTGCGGTGTTCCGGCGGAGACTATCAAGCGCATCGCCGCTGAACTGGCGGACACCGCCTTCAACCAGCAGATCGAGCTGGACATTCCTTGGACGGATCATCTCGGCCGCACCCACGAGAAGATGCTCGGGCGTCCAGTCGCCATGCACGCCATGCGCGGTATTTCGGCCCATGCCAACGGCTTCCAGACCTGCCGCACGATCCATCTTCTGCAGATCATCCTCGGCACCATCGATGTGCCGGGAGGTTTCCGATACAAGCCGCCTTTCCCCAAGCCGCCGCCGCCAGGCGTGAAACCGGCTGGAAAGCCGGGCCAGGTCAAGCCCAACACGCCCCTTCCAGGACCGCCGCTGGGTTTCGTCACCAGTCCGGAGGACTTGCTGGTCTGCGCCGAAGGCAAGCCCCAGCGCATTGACAAAGCCTATAGCTGGGAAGCGCCCATTGCCGCGCACGGCCTTATGCACATGGTCATCACCAATGCCGCCAAGAAGGATCCCTACGGCATCGATGTTCTGTTCATGTATATGGCCAACATGAGCTGGAATTCGGCGATGAACGTGCCGGACACCATCAAGTATCTTACCGCGAAGGATGACACTGGCGAATACGTGATACCCCGGATCATCTATTCCGACGCCTACGCCTCGGAGATGGTGCATTATGCCGACCTCGTGTTTCCAGACACCACCTATCTCGAGCGCTGGGACTGCATCTCGCTGCTCGACCGCCCCATATCGGAAGCCGACGGGCCGGCCGATTCGATCCGTCAGCCGGTGGTCGAGCCCGACCGCGACGTGCGGCCTTTCCAATCGGTGCTGCTCGACCTCGGCGCGCGCCTCGGGCTGCCGGGAATGACCCGCACCGATGGCAGCCCGCGCTATCCGGGAGGTTATGCCGACTATATCGTGAACCATGAACGAGCCCCCGGCGTGGGACCGCTCGCCGGCTTCCGTGGCGCGAATGGCAAGGCGCAAGGCCGTGGCGCTCCCAACCCGGAACAGCTCCAGCACTACATCGACAACGGTTGCCACTGGTTCTACGAACTGCCCGACCACATGAAGTACTACCGCCATGTCAACTGGGCCTATCTCGACTGGGCGACCTTCTTCGGCTTCATGGGCAAGCCCGAGCCGGTGATCCATCAGCTCTACTGCGAACCCTTGCAGAAATTCCGCCTCGCCGCCCAGGGCCACGGCAAGGTGGTGCCTCCTGTCGAGCATCGCGGGCGCATCGCCGCACACTTCGATCCGATTCCCTTCTGGTACCCACCTTTCGAAGGCGAATTGGTGAACGGCGAGGAATTCCCCATGCACGCCGTGACCCAGCGGCCCATGGCCATGTACCATTCCTGGGGCTCGCAGAATGCCTGGCTCCGCCAGATCCTCGGCCGGAACTGGCTCTACATGGCGAGAGAGCGGGCGTTTGACCTTGGCATCGCTGACGGCGACTGGGTGATGGTCACCTCGCACCACGGCCGGATCAAGGCCCAGGCCAAACTTATGGACGGCGTCAATCCGGACACCGCCTGGACCTGGAACGCCATCGGCAAGAGAAGCGGCGCCTGGGGCCTGGACAAGGATGCCCCGGAATCGAAGAAAGGATTCTTGCTCAACCACTTGATCTCGGAACTTCTTCCCGAACGTGAAGGCGGCTACCGCTATTCCAACAGCGATCCGATCACCGGACAGGCGGCATGGTACGACCTCCGCGTCCGGATCGAAAAAGCTGCAGACCAGACCGCCGCCAGCGCCCCGCAATTTGCCGCGCTGAAGCCGCTGCGGAGGGCGAAATGACATCCCTGCCACCTCCCGCCGCAAAAAAGCTTGGCCTGGTCATCGATCTCGATACCTGTGTCGGCTGCCAGGCCTGCGCCACATCCTGCAAGGAATGGAACGCCCAGGGCTATTCAGCGCCGTTGACCGACAGGGACCCCTATGGCGCCGATCCCGATGGCGTCTGGCTTAACCGCGTACATGGATACGAGGTGACGGAACAGGGGGAAACGCAATCGCGGATTGTCCATTTTCCGCGATCCTGCCTTCATTGCGAGCAGCCGGCCTGCGTCACCGTCTGCCCGACAGGCGCATCCTACAAGCGGGCCGAGGATGGCATCGTGCTGGTTAATCCGGAGACATGCATCGGCTGCAAGCTTTGCTCCTGGGCCTGCCCCTATGGCGCGCGCGAGTATGATGCAAGCCATGGCGTGATGAAGAAATGCACCCTTTGCGTCGATCGGATCTATAATGAAAACTTGGACCCCGAGGACCGTCAGCCGGCCTGCGTCAAGGCCTGCCCGGCCGGCGCCCGCCACTTCGGCGACCTGGGAGACGCCAACTCGGATGTCTCGCGCCTTGTGGCCGATCGCGGCGGCTATGACCTTCTGCCTGCCATGGACTACAAACCGGTCAACAAGTACCTGCCGCCACGACGGCGCAGGGACGCGCGGACATCGGAGCCTGTAGCATTGCCAAAGCCCGATGGCTCGGCTTTTGACCGGCTCTTCACCTGGGCTGACCGCCTGCTGAGCGGCAAGACGAAGACCTCGGCCGCCACTCTGACCGATCACTCCGGGCGGCTGGAGGGCTGACCATGCATCCCGCCTATTCGGTCATATTGTTCACCACCGCCTCGGGCGCTGGCTACGGTCTTCTGGCTCTGCTCGGCCTCGTCGGCCATTTTCACGGGCGCGCCTCGACCATGGCCTTCGGCCTGACAGCCATCATCATTGCCCTGGGTCTCATCACGGTGGGCCTGCTGTCGTCGACCTTCCATCTCGGCCACCCCGAACGGGCCTGGCGGGCGCTGTCGCAGTGGCGGTCAAGTTGGCTGTCCCGTGAAGGCATTGCCGCGGTCGCAACCTATGGCCCGGCTCTGGCCTTTGGCCTCGTCTGGACCGGGCTGATCGACGCGCCGGCCCTGGTGGGCCCTCTGGGCCTTGTGACGGCGGCCCTCTGCGCCGTCACGGTGTTCACCACCGGCATGATCTATGCCTCGCTCAAGACCATCCGGGTCTGGCACCACCCGCTCACCGTGCCGGTCTACCTGGTCTTCGCCCTGGCCACCGGCTCGAGCCTGCTGGGGGCCATCGCCGCGCTGTTCGGACGGTTCCAATGGGTCCAGGCGGCTTTAGCTGTCGCTGCCCTGCTTGCCGCTCTGATCCTCAAGCAGCTCTACTGGATGCTCATCGACGACGCCCGGAGCACCCACAGCATCGAGGATGCAACCGGGCTTGGCCGCATCGGCAAGGTAGCGCAATGGGAACTGGCCCACACCTCCGAAAACTATATCCAGCGGGAAATGGGATATGCGGTTGCCCGCAAACATGCCGACAAGCTGCGGCTCGTCGTGAAGGGGTTGCTCGCCCTGGCGGCGGTGTCCATGATGCTGGCGCTGGCCTTGCCCCCGCTGGCAGTTCTCACCGCTGCCCTGGCCATCGGTGCCGCTGTCACCGAGCGCTGGTTGTTTTTTGCAGAAGCACAACATGTCTCTACCCTGTTCTACGGTGCCAAGTCGGCCTGAGAGGCGCGATCGCACCGCGTCGATGACGTTTCCCGCATTCGAAGCGCCGTTTGCACTTGGCAAGACCTCCTGAAATCATATAAAGACTTCTTTATATTCTTTGCGGGAGGTTCCCATGACACATCCGTCCTTCACCGAAGCCCTTGCCAGCCGTCCCTGGTTGCTGGCCGACGGCGCTACGGGAACCAACTATTTCCAGATGGGCTTGGAGTCGGGCGACGCGCCCGAACTGTGGAATTTTGAACATCCCGACAGGGTGCGTTCCCTGCATCGCCGCTTCATCGAGGCCGGCGCCGACATCGTGCTGACCAACACTTTTGGCGGCAATCGTCACCGGCTGAAACTGCACAATGCCCAGGATCGGGTGCGCGAATTGAATATCGCGGCTGCGAAGCTTGCCAGGGCGGAGGCCGATGCCGTCGACAGGTCGGTCTATGTCGGGGGCTCCATGGGTCCGACCGGAGAGATCCTGGAGCCGGTCGGTGGCCTGGCCTATTCCGACGCCGTGGCGTCTTTCGAGGAGCAGGCCATGGCCCTTCGGGAGGGTGGTGTCGATGTGCTGTGGATCGAGACCATGTCATCGGAGGATGAACTCAAGGCGGCCGTCGAGGGGGCATCGAAGGCAGGCCTGCCGATCGTTACCACCATGAGCTTCGACACCAACGGCCGCACCATGATGGGCATCACCCCGGCCGCCTTCGGGACCATCACCACGACACTGGCCGTCAATCCCGTGGCGATTGGCGCCAACTGTGGCGTCGGGGCCTCGGAACTGGTTGCCACCGTTCTCGGAATTACCGCCGCACGCCCTGATGCGGCCGTCGTCGCCAAGGGCAATTGCGGCATCCCCCAATATGTCGATGGTCACATCCACTACACCGGTACGCCGGAACTCATGGCCGATTACGCGCGTATAGCGCTTGATGCCGGTGCCAAGATCATCGGCGGCTGCTGTGGCACGAGCCCCGAGCACCTGGCGGCGATGAGAAGGTCACTAGAAGGCTATACACGTGGCGAGCGCCCCAGTGTGGAGCTGATCGAGGAGCGTCTCGGACCAGTGTCGGCTCTTGCCAAAGGTGTCGATACGGCAGCGGCGGGAGCGGCACGGCGCGAGCGTCGCAGGGGGTAGTTGACAAGGGTCAATGTTGGAGCGCTCCTGCCGCGGCATGGTGCGTTCCATGTTCGATCCGGATTTTCTGAAAGGTGCCACTTGGGGATATCCCGGTTCTCCCATTGAACATGTGGAGACACACGCTGCCCATATCTTCCTGGTCGGTGAGCACGCCTTCAAGATTAAGAAGCCGGTCAAACTTCCCTATCTTGATTTTTCGACCCTCAGCAAGCGTCGCGCCGTGATCGAAGACGAACTGGCGATCAATCGGACGTTCACCCCGAATCTCTACGAAGGCATCATCGAAGTCCACGGCGAACCGGTTCTGGTGATGAAACGGTTCGACTCCCATGCTCTGCTCACCTGGCGCCTGGATCACGGTGGCATCGATGATGACCTGGCCAAGAAGCTTGCGGCCATGGCCGCGGCCGCCCACAGTGCAGCACCCCTGCGGCAGGCGCAGGGCCGCGCTATCCTGCTGGGACTTGGCGCCCAGCTGTCCGAAGCCTTCACCAATTCACCCGACATCTTCCGGGCTGCCGAGACGCTGGAATTCCACGCCCTCTTCGAGGATCAGATGGCCCGGCACCGGGCCTTGCTCAACCAGCGCAGCGAGAACGGGTTGATACGGCGCTGCCACGGCGATATGCATTGCGGCAATATCGCGGTGCTGGCAGCTGGCCCGGTGATCTTCGACGCTATCGAGTTCAGCGAACGGATTGCCACCATCGACGTGCTGTACGATCTTGCGTTCCTGTTGATGGATCTGCTGCGCCACGGTCAGCGCCGCGCCGCCAACTTGGTGCTCAACCATTACCTCCATCTCCGTCGTGACGAGGAAGACCTATCGGGATTGGCACTGCTGCCGCTGTTCCTTTCGACAAGGGCCGGGGTTCGCGCCCTGGTGACCGCCGACCTGGTTCATGAACTGACCGTGAGCCGGTCGCTGAAAGAGCGTGGCGATGCGCTCGACTATTTCCGGGCGAGCATCGGCTATCTCAAGCCCCCGCGGCCGCTCCTCGTCTGTGTCGGAGGTCTTTCGGGTAGCGGGAAGTCGACCCTCGCCTCACGGCTTGCGCCGGTGATCGGCGCGATGCCGGGCGCACTTCATCTGCGCAGCGATAACGAGCGCAAGGCGTTGGCCGGCGTGGAGGACCACGAATGCCTGCCTTCGGAGGCCTACACCCGGACGCGCTCGGCCGAGGTCTATCACGCGCTCATGCAACGCGCTGAGACCGCATTGCGCGGCGGCCATGCGGTGATCATGGACGCGGTCTTCGCCACAGTGGAAGAACGTGTCCGGGCCGCTCGTCTGGCCGGACGGCTCGGTGTCGATTTTACCGGCCTGTGGCTGGAAGCCGCGCCCTCCACGCTGAAGGACAGGGTTTCCAAGCGGATTGCCGATGTGTCGGACGCCACACCTGATGTCGTCGATCAGCAGCTGGGTTACGACCTGGGGCCGATTGAATGGGCCAAGGTCGATGCGTCTGGAACGCCGGCCGAGACGGAAGCTCAGGTCAGACGAATTCTTCCGTCTCGATCCGCCGCCCCAACATGAAGCAATCAGACACGAGTTGCAGCGGCGCGCCGTCGACATAGCTCTCGCCCGACGACAGCAGGGTGGCGAAATGATCGTAGATCCGTTCATATTCCCCGTTCAGCGCCGCTTCCTCGGCGATGGCAGCCTTGCCGCCGTTGACATAGAGCTCGGTTCCACCCTTGCGCAGTTCGAGGGAAAGCCCATCGGCCGTGGTGACATCGATATTCCAGGTTTGCTCGCCGGTCTGACGCCAGTCGAGCACAGCAGAGAGGTCGGCGGCGTCCGGCCATGATGGCTTGAACTGGATCTGGGCTGCAATGGGCGTCTGCCGGTTGCACGGGGTTTCGAGCGTGCAGGATGCGACGAAGATCGGCTGCGGCAAGATCTTGGTCACGATGGAGAAGGCATTGATGCCGGGATCGAAGACGCCGAAGCCGCCGGGCTCCCATATCCATTCCTGGCCTGGATGCCAGTAGCGGACATCCTCCTTCCAGTCGACGTGCAGCCGCGTGACGGTCTTGCCTGCCAACAGGCGTTTGGCCTCATCGACAGCGGCATTGTATTGCGAATGCCAGGTCGAGAATAGGACGCGCTCGCGCCTTGCCGCATGATCGGCGATGGCATCGAGCTCACCAACGGTAGGAAAGGGCGGCTTTTCCATGAGGACATGGAGGCCAGCATAAAGGGCGTCTCGCGCGATGTTGTAGCGCGGCCCGGGCGGCATGCACAGGGACACAGCGTCGAGGCTTGGCCCACTTGCGAAAAGTTCCGCCGCTGTCGCAAAGCATGGGACATCTTTGTACGGTCCCCGCGAGGAGACCACGGCGGACAGTTCGAAATGCGGTGACTTGGCCACGACGGGAAGATGCTGATCCTGGGCGATCTTGCCGAGGCCGATGATGCCGAGTTTGAAGACCATTGGGGCCCCTCTATGCGCTCTTGATTTGCCGGGTGAGCGAGGCGAGAAGCGCGTCGACTTCGGCCTCGGTATTGTAATGGGCCAGTCCCACGCGCAGGACGCCGCCCTTGTCCATGAGACCCATCCGGCCGACCGGCTCTATGGCGTAGTTGTGGCCGGACCACACGAAGATATTGTCCTTGGCAAAATTCCTGGCGAGTTGATCGGGATGATGCCCGTCGAGGGTGAAGGACACCGTCGGTACACGGCGATGCATGGCATTGGCCGAGGTGATGCCCCTGATAGTCAGCCCCTTGAAGCTCTTGAGACCATCGATGAGGCGGAGGGTCAGCGCCTGCTCGTAGCCCGCCAGGTTGCTCCAGGCGCTGGCGATCCGTTGCGGTCGGGTGGCGCCTTGGCCGAACTGTTCGAGATATTCTATGGCGCCAAGTGTCCCCGCCATACCCTCGTGTGAAAGCGTCCCGGTTTCGAACTTGTGCGGCAGGTCCTCGCCTGCCGGCCGCACCTTGTAGCCGAATGTCTCCTTGAGCAAGTCTTCGCGGCCCCACAGGATTCCCTGATGCGGGCCGAACCACTTGTAGGCCGAGGACACCACGAAATCCGCCCCCAGATCCTGGACGTCGATGGCATAGTGCGGAGCAAGCTGCACGGCATCGAGATAGACCAGCGCACCGGCGTCGCGCGCCTCGCGGCAGAAGCGCTTTGCGTCATTGACAGTGCCCGTGCAATTGGAGGCCATTCCCAATGCCACAAGCCTGGTCCTGTCGCTCAGCACCCGGCGCAACGCATCATCCGGAAATTCGTAGGTGCCGGTGTCGAAGTCCATCCAGCGGACCACGAGTCCCAGATCCTCGGCAAGCAGCAGCCAAGGTGCCACATTGGCATCATGGTCCATGCGCGAGAGCACGATCTCGTCGCCCGCCTTGAAACGGCGGCCAAGGCAGCGCGACATGTGGAAGGTCAGGCTGGTCATGTTCTGTCCAAAGACGATCTCCGACGCCGACCGCGCATTGTAGAAATCGGCGCAAGCCTGATGGGCGGCATCGACCAGGGCCCCCGCGGCCAAAGTGGTGGTAAAATAGCCGCCAAGATTGGCATTGCGGACGGAGAGGCAGTCCACCGTCCGGTCAATCACCAGGCGCGGAACCTGGGTTCCCGCCGGGTTGTCGAAATAGACCCGCGGCTGGCCGTCGTCCTTCAGGGCAAGGGCGGGAAACTGGCTGCGCACGCCCTCTGTGTCGAAATCGAAAGCCATGATGGAGTTTACCTCAAGCGTTGGGAATGCTTCACCAATAGCCTCCCTTTCCACTTGTCTCAACCGTCGCTTTCCGGCATGTGGAGGTCGCCCGGAGAGCGTGACAAATCCTCATGCGCCGCTATCATGGGCGGCATTATTCTTGCTGGAGACATCCGATGAGCGATGAAGGCGAGCTTGACCTTAACTCCCTCAATGACGAGGAACTGGTCCAGCAGGTTCATGACGATCTCTATGACGGCCTCAAGGAAGAGGTCGAGGCGGCGGTGCATATTCTTCTGGGCCGCGGCTGGGCGCCCTACAAGGTGCTCACTGAAGCGCTGGTCGAGGGCATGCGCATC
>JAGRLX010000201.1 GCA_020441605.1 Alphaproteobacteria bacterium | reverse complement strand
CATGCCGGCGGCCGGCTTGATGGAAATGCCACCCGTATCGAAGGTCACGCCTTTGCCGATGAAGGCGAGTGGCTTGGAGCCTTTGGCGCCGCCGTCCCAGCGCATGATCACCAGGCGGGGTTCCCGGACTGAGCCCTGGGCGACACCCAGCAGCGCCCCCATGCCAAGCTTGCGCATCTGTGCCGGCGTGAGGATCTCGACCTTCACCCCATGTTTCGTCAGTGACTTGATGCGTGTGGCAAACTCGACGGGCGACAGGATATTGGGCGGCTCGTTCACCAGATCCCGGGCCAGATGAACGCCCTCGGCCACCGCATCGAGCGCCAGGAAGTGCCGCTGCGCAGCGGCGTGGCTCACGCAATGCAGGGTCAGTTCCGAAAGACCGGCATTTTCCGGCTTCTTCGATTTGTAGTGGGTGAAGCTGTAGACGCGCAGCCGAGCCCCGGACGCCATCAGCGCTGCCTGATCGGGTCCAGCGATAGACTTGACCGGCAGGTCAATGGCGAGGGCCGCCGATCTGGCTTTCAGCGACTGCAAGGTTCCGGCAATGGCGCCGCCCAGCATTTCGATGTCGAGGGGGCGCAGATTTTCCGGCTTGCCAAGTCCGAAGATCAATATCCTGTCTAGCCCGCCACCGGGCGCCACGACATCGAGGTAACTGTCACGTTTGCCGGTGAAGCCGGCGGCTTCCACGGCGCGGCCCAGTTGTCCCTTGCACCGCTCGTCGGCCTTCGCGGCGAGGCCGGTCAGCCCCTCGCCCTCGGCCACGAAAACAACGAGAGCACCCCCACGGGGCAGAGAAGGTCCGGCAAATCTGATTTTCATGGCAAGCGTCCTGTCGCAAGTGTCAGGCCATGTCCTTAGCCTGATTTGCGGCGCCTGCAAACTTGGCGGGGCTCCGGCGCCTAACGATCAGTTAACCATGCCGGCAGGCGATCCTGTTTGTGCCCAAATTGCGCGCCGCGCCCAGACTAAATTCTGTTCTTCACCCGGGCGGCGAAAGCCGTTAATAATGTGTAACGAATTGTGATTGGGCAGAAGGTAGCGTGAGGGGACGCAAGCTACGTCAGGTTGTGCACGGCAAAGGGCGCGCGCGGGTCAGCATGCGCACCCTGCTGCTTTGCCTTGGCGTTTTGGCAGGAACCCCGGCCATGTTGACGGGATGCGCCGTTGCGGCGACGTCCGACGCACCGGAGTTCGTAGCGCCGGAGTTCAAGGAGCCGCCAAAGGGCACTCGCGTCCTGGTCTATGCCGAGAAGCTGGCCTACGACGGCAAGAGCGACATCGCAACCGCTACTGGCCTGGTCCGGATTACCTATGGGCCATATACACTGACTGCCACCAAGGTCGTCTACGATCGCCGCAAGGGATTGTTCAAGGCGAATGGGTCGGTCGAGCTGCGCGAGCCGAACGGCAATATCCTCCAGGCCGACCTGGCCGAAATGAACGACAAGTTCAAGGAGGGCTTTGCCGAACATGTGCGGGCGCTGCTGACCAACGACGTCACCATCACCGCGAATTATGCCCGCCGCTACGAAAACGGCATCACCGTGTACGAGAATGTCTCGTACACCGCCTGCAAGAGCTGCGTGGACGAAGGTGGCACGCCGTTGTGGCAAATCCTTTCACGCGAAACCACCCACGATCAGCAGCAGCATACCCTCTATTATCGTGACGCCACCCTGGAGATTGCTGGCGTTCCGGTGTTCTGGACTCCCTATTTCTCCTACCCGGATCCAACAGTGAAGCGGCGCAGCGGCTGGCTCATCCCGCAAGGACATTATGGCGAGGCCTATGGCTTCGGTGTCAGCATGCCCTATTTCTGGGCGGTCAAGCCCAATGCGGATCTCACCGTCACGCCACGGCTCACCAGCGGACAGGGCCTGGTGGCCGATGCCGAATGGCGCCACCGGCTGAACAACGGAATCTACAGCTTGCGCGGCTATGGACTCTACGAGCTATCGCCCGGGCGAACCGACGAGAACTCGCGATGGCGCGGGGCCTTGACCAGCACTGGAGATTTTCGGCTCAACGACACATGGACATGGGGATGGGATGGAACGCTGGTCAGTGACCGCGCCTTCCTGAACGAGTACGACTATGACAGCCGGGACATGGCCGTCAGTTCTGTCAATCTCACTGGATTGTCAGGCCGCAACTACACGAAGGCGCAGGCCCTGCACTACAGGACCCTGCTGACCGGCGAGGACCAGGACCTCATGCCGGTGGCACTGCCCTATGTCACCAGCAACTATATCTTCGATCAGCAGGTTCTCGGCGGTGAACTTGGCTTCAATTTCAATGCCTATTCACTGCGCCGCGGAGATCCCGATCCCCGCTTCGATCTCGGGACTGAGCAAACCCGAGCCGTTGCCAGCCTGGATTGGCGGCGACAGTTCATCAGCAACGCCGGAATGCTGATCACGCCATTCACCAGTCTCCGCAGCGACGTCTATATGAGCGAAAACGTGCCGGGCGCCGGCGGCACCCGCGAGACCTCGAGTCATCTCCTGCCATCGGCTGGAATCGATCTGCGCTGGCCGTTGATCGCCGATCACGGATTTGCCCAGAGCGTGATGACCCCCGTCTTCCAGATCATCTCGTCGAGCAACGAGCGTGATGATGCCGACATCGGCAATGAAGATGCCATCACGCTGAATTTCGACCACACCAACCTGTTCCTCGCCGATCGCTTCTCGGGTCTCGATCGCTACGAGGGCGGCACACGGGTCAATCTGGGGGTCATCTACAATCTCTATGCCGCCAACGGTGGTTTTGTCCGGGCCAGCATGGGCGAATCGTTCCATGTGGCGGGCAAGAACAGTTTTATCGCCGGTTCGGGTCTCGATGGATCCAAATCAGATCTGGTGGGCGCTATCGCCTTTCAGCCCAATGACAGCGTGCGCCTCACCTATCAGGCCCGGGTCGAAGAAGATCTGTCGAGGATAAATGTACAGGAAGCCTCGCTGGGCCTCACTTTCGACAGGATTTCGGGGTCTTTGAGCTATGCGGACATCGCGGCTGCTAAAGCCTATGGCCGCGTGTCGAACCAGGAACAGGTGTGGGGCGATGTCAACTACAGCCTCGGCGAAGCCTGGAGCCTGTTCGGCAGCTTCAGATACGATATTGAGGACAGCAGGTTCATGAACAAGAGCATCGGCATCGCATTTGACTGTGACTGCATGAATGCCAGGCTGACCTATTCAGAAGGCCGTGACAGGGACGATGTTGTCGACCACAGCCTGAAGCTGTCCGTCGAGCTGCGGACCATTGGTTCCATGGCAGGCGGATTCAAGTTCTAGGCATGAAAATCAGGACGACATTCACCAAGGTCATATTCCTTGCAGTGCTGGCAGCCGCTTTGCCTCTCACGACGACACCTGCGGCGCGGGCCGAGGGTCAGGGCGTGGTGGCCGTCGTGAACGACAGGCCGATCACCGAATATGACATTTCGCAGCGAATTTCCCTGCGCAAGATCCTGGGCGACCAGCGCGTCACGAAAGAAAGCCGCAAGAAAATCCTGCAGTCACTGGTCGACGAGCAGGTGAAGATCTCCGAGGCCAAAAAATACAGCATGGCCCCGACCGACGCCGAGATCACGAGTCAAATCGCGCGTATGGCGAAGAACGTTGGCAACAGCCCTCAGCAATTGCTGGACCGCCTCAAGAAGCAGGGCATTTCCGAATCGACGTTTCGCACCTATGTCGGCGCACAGATCGGTTTCAACAGGATCATATCCGCGAAGTATCGCGAAGACATTACCGTGACGCCAGAAGATGTGGACCGCAAGTATGCCGAGATCAAGCGCGATCTCGATGCACAGGTGAGCAAGGTCATGAGCGATCCGCGCATGAAGGCGGTCACGGTCTATACGTTGATGGAGATCACACTCCCGGTCGAAGGCGACGACAGCATGCTGCTGCAATCCCGGGCGATCGAAGCGGCCACGGTCAAGCAGCGCCTCAAGGGCTGCGGCAATGTCCGCAAAGCTGCAGAGGGCGTTTTCAACGTCAAGGCAGGCAAGAAGATCGAGGCCGACGCTAGCAAGCTTCCACGTGAGATGCGCGCGGCCCTCGACAAGGTCGGACCAGGCGGTGCCGTCGGACCGATGCGGGCCAAGAACGGACTGCAACTCCTGGCCTTTTGCGGCAGCCGCAAGTTGACCCCTCCCAAGCCCAAGGTGGAAATGCCGACACGAGAACAGGTCGAAAACGTGCTGCTGAACGAGAAGTATGACAGCCTCGAGGAGACTTACATGAAGTCGGCCCGCAGTTCGGTCTATATCGAATACCGCGACACGCAATATTCCCAATAGCCCGCTGTGACGATGCCCGCCATCGCGCTGACCTGTGGCGAGCCGGCTGGCGCCGCGCCAGAAATCACCGCCGCAGCCTGGCGTGCCTTGCGCCATGTGCCTGAATGCAGCTTCTTCCTCATCGGTGATCTTGACTACTGGCTCGAACGCAATCCGGACCTGCCGCTGTGGCGGATTGCCAATCCTGCCGATGCGGTCGACGCCTTTTCCAGTGCCTTGCCAGTTCTGCACCGACCCCTTGCCGCCCATCCCGCGCCCGGCATCATCGACAAGGAAACGGCAAGCCAGGTGATCGCGGCGATTGACGAGGCTGTCGCCCTGACCATGTCAGGCAAGGCTTCGGCGATGGTGACGAACCCGATCCAGAAGGAGGCCCTCTACAGCGCGGGCTTCCGGCACCAGGGGCACACGGATTATCTGGCCCACCTCGCCGCTACTGCCGGGCATCCCGGACAGGAAGTCATGATGCTGGTGGCGCGGGACCTTCGCACCGTACCCATCACCGTTCACATTCCGATTGCCAAGGTGCCGCGTGAGCTCACGGCCGAACTGATCCTGGCGCAAAGCCGTGTCGTGGCCCGCGACTTGCAGCGCTATTTCGGCATCGTGCGACCGCGCCTCGCCTTCACCGGTCTCAATCCCCATGCCGGCGAGAATGGTGCGATGGGCCGCGAGGAAATCGACATCATCATTCCTGCCTTGAAGCAACTCGCGGCGGAGGGCTATCACGTATCGGGTCCGCATCCAGCTGATACGGCTTTTCACGCCGAAGCCCGGACCACCTACGACGTCATCCTCTGCGCCTACCACGACCAAGCTCTGATTCCAGTTAAGACCATCGATTTTCACGGTGGCGTGAATGTCAGCCTTGGACTGCCCTTTATTCGCACATCTCCGGATCACGGCACCGCCCTCGGCATTGCCGGCCGCGGCTTGGCGCGTGCAGACAGCCTGATCGCCGCGCTACGGCTTGCCGCCCACATGGCAAGGTCCGGCCGTGGCTGACGATGGGCTACCTCCGCTCCGCGACGTCATCGCCCAATTCGGGCTGGCGGCCAAGAAGAGCCTCGGCCAGAACTTCCTCTTCGATCTCAATCTCACGCGACGGATCGCGCGCGCTGCAGCACCCCTCGACGGCTTTACCATCGTCGAAGTGGGGCCTGGGCCAGGAGGACTCACCCGAGCCCTGTTGATGGAAGGGGCCTCGCAAGTCATCGCCATCGAGCGCGACCAGCGGGCTATCGCTGCACTGCAGCCGGTCGTGTCGGCCTATCCCGGCCGCCTCACGATCGTCGAAGGAGACGCCCTTGCCGTTTCATGGGCGGAGCTGGTGCGCGGACCTGCTAAGATCGTGGCCAACCTTCCCTACAACATCGCAACACCCCTGCTGACGGGCTGGCTCACCGCTGCGCCATGGCCACCATGGTTCACCTCGCTCACTCTCATGTTTCAAAAGGAAGTGGCAGAACGGATCGTCGCGAAGCCGGGCGGAAAGGACTACGGACGGCTTTCGGTGCTCTGCCAATGGCGCTGTGACGCCCACAAGCTGTTCGACGTTCATCGCAGTGCCTTCACGCCACCGCCAAAGGTCACTTCCAGCATCGTGCAGCTCGTTCCGCTCTCCGCGCCAGAACCGCATTGCGCGGTCAAGGAACTTGAGCGCGTGACGGCCGCAGCCTTCGGCCAGCGCCGCAAGATGCTGCGGTCAAGCCTTCGGGCCATCCTAAATGATCCCTTGCCGTTGCTGGAAGCCGCGGGAGTCGACCCCGAGCTGCGCGCTGAAGACGTCAGTGTGGCAGGATTCGCCAGGATGGCGGCGCTGACTCAAAGCGATTTTGTCAGCTCACGGACAAAATGAGTCAGTCCTATGCGCCGCCGGCGGCGCAGGCGCTCGGCCATGAGTATGGCGGCGATCTGGCGATCCGCCGCTTCGATATCATCGTTGACGATAACATAGTCATACTCGGGCCAATGGCTGATCTCGCACGACGCTTCCGCCATGCGCTTGGCGACGACACTTGCCGAGTCCTGGGCACGGCGGATGAGCCGCTCACGCAATTCCTCTGCCGACGGCGGCAAGATGAAGATCCGCACGACATCATCTTCCATGGCCTGCACCAGCTGCTGGGTACCCTGCCAATCGATGTCGAACAGCACGTCGCGGCCCTTTAATAGGGCCTCTTCCACCGGCTTTTTGGGGGTGCCGTAGTAATTGCCGAAGACCTCGGCGTATTCGAGAAGATCGCCGCTGTCGCGAAGTCGCGCGAAGGTGGTCTTGTCGATGAAGTGGTAGTCCTTGCCATCAACTTCGCCAGGCCGCGGCTTGCGGGTAGTGACTGAAATGGACATGGTGATGTTTCGGTCAGCGGCAAGGAGCTTACGCGATAGCGTCGACTTCCCGGCACCCGAGGGAGAGGACATGATCAGCAAGAGTCCACGGCGGGCGATATCGATCATGATGTCACTCGATGTTCTGGATCTGCTCGCGCATTTGGTCGATCACTGTCTTGAGCTCGAGCCCGATCGCGGTCAGCGTGTTGTCGATTGCCTTTGAACAGAGTGTGTTCGCCTCGCGATTGAACTCCTGCGCAAGGAAATCGAACTTCCGGCCAATGGCGTCTCCCGAAGACAGGAGCGTTCTTGCTGCCGCCAGGTGCGACATCAGCCTGTCGATCTCCTCTTCGACGTCGCTGCGCGTGGCGATCAGCATCGCTTCCTGATGCAGCCGGACCGGGTCGAAATCGGCGCCCGTGTCCATGAGCCGGGCAACTTGGTCAGCCAACCTCCGTCTGATGGCATCGGGTTGGCGCGCCGGGTTGTCGCGGGCCGCAAAGACCAGGGCCTCGATCCGGCCAATCTGGGCTTCAACAATGCTACCGAGCCTCGCCCCTTCCTCACGCCGTGCGGCGGCAAGGGCCTTCACCGCTTCGGCATAGCTGTCGAGCATCTTGGCGTGGCGTTGGCGTAGCGCATCCTCGTCTTCTTCCAAGGGCAAGATATCGAGCACACCGCGCAGCGTCAGCAATTGGTCGGCTCGAAGAGGTTCACCGCCGATACGGTTCCGCAAAACCTCACCGGCTGCGATCACGTCCTCGAGAACGGCGTGATTGAGCCGAACTTCCTCGCTTCTGCCAGCTCCGGTAACGGCCAGCGAGACCTGCAGGGTGCCCCGCCTCAGGACCTCGGCTGCTATGGTGCGCAATGAGGGCTCAAGACCTTCGAACCCGGCCGGCAGGCGGCAGCGCAGATCGAGCGCCTTGCCATTGAGGCTTTTCACCTCCCATTGCCAGTGCATGCCATCAGACTGTCCCACGGCGCGGGCAAAACCGGTCATGCTCGAAATGGCCATCGGGACTCCATGGTGAATCAGCTGACTCTGTCTTAGAACAGTTGGGTAAAGGACGCTACCGGGCCGGCTTGGGCTTCGGAATGATGGTCAAGGTCTCTCCCACCTTGACCACGTCGCCGGCACGTAACACATTGGCAGCCTGCGGCGGCGGCGATGGCTTCCGGGGCTTCTGCTGGGGAATGGGAACCGGCGCGGTTCCAGTGTTGGCGGCTGCCGATTCGGGTTGGGCCGGCGCCGTATCTGCCACGCCTGCGGGCTCGGCGGCCGTCGCCGCTGGCGCAGGAGCAGCGCTGGCTGCAGGCGGCTCGGCTTCCGATGATACCGGACCACTGGCACTCAGGTCGGCAAGAGGCCGTGCGGCGCTGTCTGGCCCTGCGGTATCTGGAGCCGTCTCCGACGGCGCCAGGGGCTCACCTGGCTCGTTTGCAATGTCGTCGGGCGCGGGAGCTGGAGGCTCGATACTGGGCAGCTGTTGAGCTTGTTCTGCAGGCGCCGGCGCCGATGGCCCGGCGGTTGCGGACTGCGGTGCAGAGTCCTGGGGAACGGCCGTGGCACCCTGCATCCCGTCCGGCGCTGCGGTTTGCGGCGTGGCCGAATCCTCGGCCGCGGCTGTCACCGCATCCTTGGAAAGCTTGCGCCACTTGGCCACATTCTGGTTGTGATCCTCCAGGGTTTCGGCAAAGGTATGCCCGCCGCTGCCGTCGGCAACGAAGTAGAGATAGTCCGTATCCGGAGGACTGACCACGGCTTCCAGCGCTGCCCGGCCGGGATTGGCAATGGGCCCCGGCGGCAAACCATCGATCGTATAGGTATTATAGGGTGTCGGGTTGCGGATGTCGGCGCGGGTCAGCGGACGGTCGAGCTTTCCCTTGCCTCCAGCGATGCCATAGATGATCGTCGGATCGGACTGTAGCCGCATGCCGCGCTTCAACCGATTCATGAAAACCGACGCAATAAGCGGACGCTCGTCACCCTTGGCGGTTTCCTTTTCGACGATTGAAGCGAGGACGACGGCC
Source organism: Alphaproteobacteria bacterium (assembly GCA_020441605.1). Next base: position 4,068 of record JAGRLX010000201.1, on the reverse strand, counting down.
TGCTCCATGCTGTCGATGGCCAGAACAGGACTCCGCGTCGCCCAGATCTGGTCAAGCAGCTTCTGCTGGGCGGCCTGCATGTCCGTCAGGAGTTTCTGCCGCGTCATCCCACGCTTGAAGACATAGGTGTCCGGCATGATCGCGCCCTCTGCCGGGACCGGCACGGGTTCGCCGACGAGGATCTCGTTGGCATTGATGCGGTTTGCTGCCATCTCGCTGGTCCAGCCCTCGGGTATGGTCAGCTTGTAGGTAATCGACTTGCCGCTCGCGATCAGTGTCATCACGTCGCGCATGGTCGCGTTGGCCACGAATTCGTATTCCCCAGCCCGCAACCTCGACCGGGCTCCGCTGACATAGGCCATGGCGGAGAAGACCCGCGCATCGCTGATGATCCCGGCGTCTTCCAGTTTGGTGCCGATGTCGGCTGCGCTCATGCCTTTGTCGATGGCGAAGATCTTGTTCTCGGCAAGCGGTCCGGGAAGGGTATATTCCTGATAGGCGTAAAATGCAGCGACAGCCGCTGCCAGGCCGCCGAGAAAGACCAGGATGAAAAGCGACAGCACGACACGCGAGAAGGCTGACCGCCGGCGCTTCTGGCGCTTGGGTTCGGGCACACGTGTCGGTTCGACTGCCTTGTTCAACCGGGACTCCCCGCTTGCTCAGGCCACGTAGCGGCGCATGACCAGTGATGCATTGGTACCACCGAAACCAAAAGAATTCGACAGAACTGTGTTGATCTCCTTCTTGCGTGCCTGTTTCGGCACCAGATCGACTTTGGTCTCCATCGAGGGATTATCTAGGTTCAGCGTCGGCGGACAGATGTTGTCGCGGATGGCGAGTACAGAGAAGATTGCTTCCACGGCACCCGCCGCGCCAAGAAGATGTCCAGTGGAGGACTTGGTCGACGACATGGTGAGGCCATCGGAGCGATTGCCCATCAGGCGCTCCACAGCGCGCAGTTCGATCTCATCTCCGAGCGGGGTGGAGGTGCCATGGGCATTGACATAGTCGACCTCGTGGGCCTGGATCCCAGCGCGTTTCAGGGCTGCCTGCATGCAGCGATAGGCGCCATCACCGTCGGATGCGGGCGCCGTCACATGATAGGCATCTCCCGACATGCCATAGCCGACGACTTCAGCATAGATCCTGGCACCGCGGGCCTTGGCATGTTCGAGTTCCTCGAGCACGACGATCCCGGCGCCTTCACCCATGACAAAACCGTCACGGTCGACGTCATAGGGACGGGAGCCCTTCTCAGGTGTTTCATTGAATTTCGTCGACAGCGCCTTGCAGGCTACGAAGCCGGCGATGCCCAGCCTGCAAATCGCCGATTCCGCACCACCCGCCACCATCACGTCGGCATCGTCCAATGCAATGATCCGCGCAGCATCTCCAATGGCATGGGAGCCGGTGGAACAGGCGGTTACCACGGCATGGTTCGGACCCTTGCAGCCGAATTCGATCGAAATCAGTCCGCCGGCGAGATTGATGAGGGAACCGGGGATGAAAAACGGACTGACCCGGCGCGGTCCTTTCTCATCAAGCAAAAGCGTGGTGTCGGCGATGCTGCTCAGGCCGCCGATACCGGACCCGACCAATACGCCCGTACGGCAGCGCTCGTCCTCGGTCTTGAGTTCGAGCCCCGAATCCGCCATGGCCTGCTTGGCCGCCGACATGGCATAGATGATGAAATCATCGTAGCGGCGTAGTTCCTTGTGGTCCATCCACTGTTCGGGGTTGAAGGTGCCTTGTGAGCCATCGCCGCGCTTCACTTCGCAGGCGATTCGACATGGCAAATCCGCCGCATCGAAGCGGGTTATCGGGCCCGCTCCTGATTCTCCCGCAATCAGGCGGCTCCAGGTCGGTTCGATACCTGTTGCCAACGGGGAAACAATGCCAAGACCTGTAACGACCACTCGGCGCATGCGCGGCTGTCCTTTCTACATGAAAACGCGGCGGCAGGATTGTTTCAACCCCTGCCTCCGCGCATCGCATTCACTTGCGGCCCCACACTGGAGCCAAGACAGCGCCAGATCAGGCGGCGCTCTTCTCAATGAATTTTACGGCATCGCCGACCGTCTGGATGGTCTCCGCCGCGTCGTCGGGGATCTCGATTCCGAATTCCTCCTCGAAGGCCATGACCAGCTCGACGGTATCAAGGCTGTCGGCGCCGAGGTCGTCGATGAAGCTCGCTTCAGCCTTGACCTTGTCGCCATCCACACCGAGATGCTCGACAACGATCTTTTTCACCCGCTCAGCCACATCACTCATGTTGTATCGTCCTTGGTTGTTATCTCTTCTGACGGCAGGACCCCAGGACCCCCTGTGTGTCCTCCCTGCACCGACGGGTTCCCTACCACAGATTCCTTTTGGTACAAAAGGGGCAATATGGCGTGTTGAAATTCCACGAATTTTATGGTTTCGCCGGCACATCTTGATCTTGCTCCCAAGCAGTGCAAGCATCGCTACATGCTCCGGCTGATCTTTTGTGCAATTGCCATTGTGCTCCTTTCCCAGGGGGCTCTGGCCGATGGCATCCTCGAGCGCACTCTCAGTGCGGCCGACAGGAATCGGCTCTCACGGTTCGATGCGACCTTGGCGGAGGCATTGACCGAAGCGGGGGCCGGTGCCGCAGACGATCTTGCCCTGGTCCAGGATGTGCTTAGGGGCAAGGCCCTGCCGATGGCCGGGTCCTTCAATCCAGTCGGTCCCTGGAGATGCCGGGTGATCAAGCTCGGCGGGCTGCTGCCGCTCACCGTCTATCCGTGGTTCAAATGTGCGATTGCTGAAGACGGCGCCGGCTGGACCCTGGAGAAGCTCACGGGATCCCAGCGCACGAGGGGGCGCTTTTATACAGCCAGCGATACCCGGCTCATCTATGTGGGGGCGGGACATGTCACCGGCGAGTCACCGCGCAACTATGGCGATGATCCAAAGCAAGACCAGGTGGCGGTGGTCGAACGCCGGACGGACCGGCGCATTCTGTTGCTGTTTCCTGCGCCCTACTTTGAATCGAAGCTAGATATTCTTGTGCTCGAGCGCTGAGCGGCGGGTGACGATGGTCAGATCATGGCCATGCCGCCGTTGACATGCAGTGTCTGGCCGGTGACGTAACCGGCTTCCTCCGATGCCAGGTAGAGGACGGCCACCGCGATGTCCTCCGGGCTGCCAAGCCGGCCGGCGGGCACACGGGCCAGGATTCCTTCCCTTTGCTTCTCGTTCAGCACATCGGTCATCGGGGTGGCGATGAAGCCAGGCGCCACAGCGTTTACCGTCACGTTGCGGCTGGCAAGCTCCTGGGCCAGGGACTTGGTGAGGCCGATGATGCCGGCTTTCGATGCCACATAATTGGCCTGGCCGGGGTTGCCGGTGACGCCCACCACCGAGGTGATATTGACGATCCGGCCCCAGCGCTTCTTCATCATGCCGCGCATGGCGGCCCGGGCGAGGCGGAATCCGGCCGTCAGGTTGACATCGATCACCGCGGCCCAGTCTTCGTCCTTCATGCGCATGGCCAAGCCATCGCGGGTGATGCCGGCATTGTTGATCAGGATGTCAACCGACCCCATCAAGGCTTCGGCCGCAGGCACGAGCTTTTCCACGTCGGCCGCATCCGACAGATTGCAAACGATCACATGAACGCGGTCGCCGAGTTCGGCTCTGAGCGCTTCGAGAACGGCAGCGCGCGTGCCTGAAATGGCAACCGTCGCACCGGCCCGGTGGAGAGCCTTGGCAATGCCGGCGCCGATACCGCCGGTCGCTCCGGTCACGAGGGCATTCTTGCCTGTCAGATCGAACATGTCTCTTATCCCTGTTGGAGTTGTGTTGCGGCGGCGGCGATGTCGTCCGGCGTTCCGATGGCGAGGCCGACTGCGCCGGGTGCGTTCTTCTTCAGCAGGCCGGTGAGCACCTTGCCGGCACCGATCTCGCAGAACCGATCGACGCCCTGTGCAACCATCGTGCCCACACATTCGCGCCAACGTACCGTACCGGTGACCTGGGCAACAAGGCTGTCGCGAATGGCTCCAGGACTGCTCAGCGGGCCTGCGCCGACATTGGCCACCACCG
>JAGRLX010000200.1 GCA_020441605.1 Alphaproteobacteria bacterium | reverse complement strand
GCGCGGGTCATAGTTCTTGTAGACACGATGGCCAAATCCCATCAAGCGAATGTTGGAACTCTTGTCCTTCACCTTGGCAATGAAGTCCGGGACCTTCGAAGGATCGCCGATCTCCTTGAGCATCTGCAGGGCAGCTTCATTGGCACCACCGTGAGCTGGGCCCCACAAACAGGCAATGCCGGCTGAAATGCAGGCGAACGGGTTGGCTCCGGAAGAGCCGGCCAGCCGAACCGTCGAAGTCGAGGCGTTCTGCTCGTGGNNGTGGTCGGCATGGAGGATGAAGATTCGATCCATGGCCCGCGCGAGGATCGGGTTCACGACATATTCCTCGCAGGGCACTGCAAAACACATGCGCAGAAAATTACCGGCGTAGGACAGATCATTGCGCGGATAAACGAAGGGCTGCCCGATGTGATATTTGTAGGCCATTGCCGCAATTGTCGGGAGCTTGGCAATCATGCGATGCGATGCGATCTCTCGCTGGCGCGGATCGTTGATGTCCGTCGAGTCGTGGTAGAAAGCCGACATGGCTCCGACCACGGCAACCATCACGGCCATTGGATGGGCGTCCCGGCGGAAGCCCCGGTACAAAAGGGCCATCTGCTCATGGACCATTGTGTGATAAGTGATGTTGTGCTCGAATTCGCGGCGCTGAGCGGGAGTCGGCAACTCGCCATAATAGAGCAGGTAGCAGGTTTCGATGAAGTCTCCCTGTTCCGCGAGTTGCTCGATAGGGTAGCCGCGGTAGAGCAGCACACCTTCGTCGCCATCGATATATGTGATCTGGGATTCGCAGGAGGCTGTGGAAGTAAAGCCCGGATCAAAGGTGAAGGCCTTTGTCTGAGCATAGAGCTTGGTGATATCAATGACGTCCGGCCCAATGGATCCCGCCTTGACCGGCAGCTCGAAACTATTGCCGTCAAGGGTGATGGTCGCTGTTCTTGCTCCGTCCGCCATGCGAGTCTCCCACTTTTTGTCCATCCAACTATTGCATTGCAGCAATAAAAGGTCAATCTAGCTGACCTGATCCTTAAGTCGATGTAACGACTCTTCCCGGCCGAGTACATCCAGCACGTCGAAGATACCTGGCGACACTGTTGTTCCGGTCAGGGCGGCTCGTAAGGGCTGCGCGAGTTTGCCCAGCTTCAACCCCTTCACTTCCGCATGCGCCTTGACGGCAGTTTCGAGGGTGTGGGCATCCCAGTCACTCACAGCCGCCACGACGGGCAAGAGCTCCGCCAGAATGTCCCGACCGCCATCCGCCATGATCTGCTGCGCCTTCGCGTCGAGGGTCAGTGGGCGCTCGGCAAATAGAAAGGTCGCGCCAGCCACCAGCTCGACCAGCGTCTTTGCCCGGTCCTTGAGGCCGGGCATGGCCCTCAGGAGTTTGGCCATCATGTCATCGTCGATCCTGTCGCACATCGTCTTGCCGCCTTCGACATGGGGTAGGAAGTCGACGAACTGCATCAGTAGGCTTGCGTCAGGCATGTGGCGCATGTAGTGGCCATTAAGGTTTTCAAGCTTGGCGAAGTCAAATCGAGCCGGCGATTTTCCAATCTGTTCCAGGTTGAACCACTCGATCAGCTGGTCCGTCGAGAAGATCTCATCATCGCCATGACTCCATCCCAACCGTGCGAGATAGTTGCGCATGGCCTCAGGAAGATAGCCCATGGCCCGGTAGGCTTCTACGCCAAGCGCCCCGTGACGTTTTGACAGTTTCGCACCATCCGGACCATGGATTAGGGGAATGTGTGACATCGCAGGCACGCGCCATCCGAGGGCATGGTAGATTTGTGTCTGACGGGCCGCATTGGTCAGATGATCGACTCCGCGGATGATGTGGGTCACGCCCATGTCGTGGTCGTCCACGACGACGGAGAGGTTGTAGGTGGGATTGCCGTCGGAGCGGAGAATGATGAGGTCGTCCAGATCCTTGTTGGGGATGACGACGCGCCCCTGGACGTGATCTTCGACCACAGTTTGACCCTCTTGGGGCGCCTTGAAGCGGATCGCAGGGTTCACGCCTACCGGAGCCTCTGAGGGGTCGCGGTCGCGCCAGGTTCCATCATAGCGAATGGGCCGCCGTTCAGCCTCGGCCCTGGCTCGCATGGCCTCGAGATCCTGCGGCGTGCAATAGCACCGATAGGCCTTGCCCTGGGCCAGCAGAAGATGAGCGATTTCGCGATGCCGTTCTGCCCTGCCATATTGGGAGACGGCCTCGCCTGCCCAGTCGAGCCCCAACCAGGTGAGGCCCTCGAGAATTGCGTCAATGGCCGCGGCGGTCGAGCGCTCGCGATCGGTATCTTCGATGCGGAGCAGCATCTTGCCGCCCTGGTTGCGCGCAAAAGCCCAGTTGAAGAGCGCCGTGCGTGCGCCTCCGATGTGGAGATAGCCCGTTGGTGATGGGGCGAACCGCGTGATGACGGGCGATGACATGAGCACCTTACTCCATGTAAGCTTACTTTAGGGAATATGATAATTGTGTTGCGCCGCCGCTTACCACAGGCGGCTCGCGGGCGTAAGGGGAAGCGTAATTGGTTGCCGAAGCCGTCAGGCAGCAAGATGCCGAGACCAACCCGCTGTCATTGTGGCGATGGGTCCGGGAAGGCGCGTCTGCGCAGGAGGGTCGAACATTCCTGTGGGCGCCGCTGTTTCTGACACTCGGAATCTGGAGCTACTTCGCCCTGGATACGGAGCCTGTTGCGGGCGTGGCGATTGCTCTCGTCCTCGCAGTGATTGGGCTTGTCTGGGTGGCTCCACGCAGTTCCCCTGCATTGCTCGCCGCCCTCATGGTGTTCGGTTTCGTCCTGGTGAAAGCGCGTGCGGATTGGGCTTCAGGCCCCTTGCTGCACGCTTCCACCGCCAATGTTGAGATCAGCGGCACTGTCGAACACGTAGACAAGGGTGCTGCCCGACGGTTCGACATCATTCTCAGCCCCGGCGTCATCGAGGGCCTGCCCCCTGGACAAATGCCACACCGATTGCGGCTGTCTGTGTCGGAGAAATTGGGCGTCCCGCTCGCGGGCCAGCGGATTACGTTTAAGGCGCGACTCTTTCCTCTCCCTTCGCCGGTCGAACCGGGTGGGTTCGACTATGGACGCAAGCTCTGGTTTGATGGCATCGGAGGTACGGGCCGCGTTACCAGCGTCATCAGTGTGCTGAGTACCGATCAGTCGTTGGACTACGTCTTTCTGCGTACCATGACGGGCTTGCGGACTGCTATGGGTGCCCGCATCCATGACAGCCTTTCGGGAACGTCGGCCTCGATAGCTGAAGCACTGATCACCGGAGAGCGGGCCACGATCCCCCGTGATGTCAACCAGAGCCTCATGACATCAGGACTGTTTCATGTTCTGTCGATATCGGGGCTTCACATGTGGATGGTCGCGGGTGGTGTCTTTTTTGCCGTCCGTGGCTTGCTGGCGCTTTCACCAGTACTGGCGCTGCGTTTTCCGATCAAGAAATTTGCGGCCGTGGCGGCGCTCCTAATGGGGTTCTTCTATATGCTCCTGGCGGACTCGGGGGTAGCGACCGACCGGTCGTTCATCATGATTGCCGTCGTCTTCTTCGCGGTGCTCGTGGATCGGCCTGCGCTTTCCAGCCGCAATCTCGCGATTGCTGCCGTGACCATTCTCGTAATGAAGCCGGAATCTGCCATAGATGCCAGCTTTCAAATGTCATTCCTGGCGGTTCTCGGCCTGGTCGCATTCTATGAGTATTGGTCGCGGCGATCGCGAGATGACCGCCATCACAACGGGCACCACCCTTGGGGCTATCAATTGATCCGTAGAGCCGGTCTCAGTGTATTTCTGGCGCTGGTGACCACCACCGTGGCGGGCGGCATGTCATCGATTCCTGCAGTATATCATTTCGGTCGGCTTGCGCCCTACAGCATCATTTCGAACGGCCTCGCTTTTCCGGTCATTGGCGTGCTGGTCATGCCGATGGCGCTCCTTTCCGCCATCCTTATGCCGTTGGGCCTTGAGGGGCCGCCGCTCTGGGTCATGGGCCAGGGGCTTCACCTGGTGCTGTTGATTTCCGATTGGGTCGCGCAATTTCCCGACGCGATGGTGATCGTCGCGAGACCGGGTGAGTTGGCCATGCTTCTCCTGGGCATCGGGGCGACTGCGACTTGCCTTCTGGCGGGGTCGCTGCGCTGGCTTGGTGTTCTGCCGGTTGTGCTGAGCCTGGCCTTGATGACCATGGGAAGGCCGCATCCCGACCTGCTTGTGGAACGCTTCGGCGCGAACGTTGCCATAAGGTCGGCCGATGGCAGACTTGTTCCTGCAATTGCGCGAAAGTCGCGATTCGTCATTGGCAGATGGTTGCAGTCAAATGGCGAAGAATCGACCCCGGCGGAGGCCGCCAAACGGCAAGGCTGGACCTGTACTGCCGGCCGCTGCAACGCCACCGTGAGAAACCAGCGGATCGTCTATCTGATGGATGAACATCAGGCCATTGATTGTGCTGGCATCGATATCCTCGTTGCCTCGTTTCCATTGCGGGGAGCTTGTGGCGCTGTTCCCACGCGCATTGACAGGTTCGATCTGTGGCGCGGCGGGGCTCATGCACTGTTCATTGAGGAGGGCGCGAACAGAATTGTGACGTCGAGACAAGCCCAGGGACGCAGGCCCTGGGTCGTCGTTCCCGTTCCGCGCAAGAATCGCGTTGGGGCATTCCGAGGCGCGGCCCGATCGTCGTTGGTGAAGTTGAGCAAGTCAATCGAGAGAGTTGTGCTGGCAGGTCGACCCATGCTCAATAGCACCCAGTAATCCATGACCTCCCGGAGTACCATGCGCGATGCGTTTTCCTCACCTCTTTTCCCCATTTCGGATCAAGTCTCTCGAAATCCGAAACCGCATATTCTCTACCGGTCATGATACTTATCTTCCTGAAGATGGATTACCTTCCGATGCCTTGATCGCCTATCAGACTGCGCGGGCGAGGGGTGGCGCCGGTCTGATTATCATTCAGGTCGTCGGTGTGCATGAGACCTCGCGCTATACCGAGGCCCTGCTGATGGGAACCTCCGACGATTGCATTCCGCATTTCAAGAGGCTGGTCGACGCAATCCATCGGCAGGGCGCGAAAGTTTTCATCCAGCTCTTCCATCCGGGGCGCGAACTGCTGGGCCGTCCGGACGGCGTGATCCAGCCCGCCTTTGCGCCTTCTCATGCGCCGTCGGAACGTTTTCATGTCGTTCCGCGCGCTATGTCGACAGCTCTGATCGGCGAGGTCGTCGCTGGTTACGGTCAAACGGCCAGGCGCATGGCGGAGGCCGGAGCGGATGGTGTGGAGCTGGTGGCAAGCCATGGTTACTTGCCGGCCCAATTCATGAATCCGACTGTCAACCGCCGGACAGACCAGTATGGTGGGTCCTTCGAGAACCGGTTGCGGTTCACCCGGGAGGCCGTTGCAGAGATCCGCGCCGCCGTGCCGCAGGACTTCATCCTGGGGCTTCGCATGTCGGGTGATGAGCATGATCAGGATGGGCTGACCGAGGACGACAGTGCCACCATTGCTCGGGAATTGAAGGGTGACTTCGACTATCTCAACGTCATCGCGGGAACCTCGGCCACGGCATCGGGGGCTGCCCACATTGTTCCGTCGATGGCCAATGCACATGGCTATGTTGCGCCTTTTGCCCGCCGCGTGAAGCAGGCCACAGGCGCTACCGTATTTGTGGCGGGGCGGATCAATCAGCCGCACATCGCAGAAGACGTCCTCGCGACGGGAGCTGCAGACATGTGCGGCATGACGCGTGCGATGATTTGCGATCCGGAGATGGCCAACAAGGCACGTGTCGGGGCGATCGACGACATCCGGGCCTGCATCGGTTGCAACCAGGCCTGCATCGGACATTTCCAGCTGGGCATCCCCATCTCCTGCATCCAGTATCCGGAAACGGGCCGCGAGATTCAATTCAGCATCAAGCCATCTGTCAGCCGGCCGCGCAGGATCTTCGTTGTCGGCGGCGGGCCGGCAGGCCTCAAGGCGGCGGCGGTCGCAGCAGAACGGGGGCACGAGGTTCATCTCCACGAGCGCGACGGCCAGCTCGGCGGCCAAGTCCGGCTTGCTCAGCTGCTCCCTACGCGTGCCGAATTCGGTGGAATCGCTACCAATCTCGCCCGCGAGGCCGAGCGCCATGGAGTCCACATTCATTTGCGGAGCGCGATCACCCCTGCCTTGCTGGCCGCCGAACGGCCCGATGCGGTTATCCTCGCCACGGGGAGCCGCCCGCATGCCCCTGCGATGGAAGGGGAGGCGGCCCAGACTGTCCATGCGGCGGATCTTCTGGCAGGCAAGGCAGGTACTGGTGCCCGGGCTGTGGTCTACGATTGGCATGGCGACTGGATCGGGGCAGGGGTCGCGGAAAAGCTTGCCAGCGAGGGTGTGCATGTGCGTCTGGCAGTGAATGCCATGTGTGCGGCCGCCAATGTCCAGACTTATGTCCGCTTCGAGCAGGTGGCGCGCCTCCATCGACTTGGCGTTGAGGTTCTGCCGTGGCTCCGGCTCTATGGTGCGGATGATCGCACGGCCTACTTCATCCATACTTCGGCGAGGGAGGCGGTCGTGCTCGAAGACATGGACACCCTCGTTCTGTCGACGCCCAACCACCCGGAAGACGGGTTGGTGGCGGCACTTGAGGACCAATCGATCGACTATCGCCTGATTGGCGATTGTCTCAGCCCGCGAACGGCGGAGGAGGCGGTCTACGAAGGCCTGATCGCAGGAATGGCGGTCTGACCGTCAGTCGCAGATCGATTTCAGTGCGTTCCATTGCGATTCGGTCAAAACCTGCCGGGCAACCACGCCATCGGGAAGTGGCGCAATTGCCCTGATCCGGTCGGCGGTGCCGGGATGACTGGCAAGAACTGACTCAATCTTCCCCAATGTCCCGGTGGAGGGGGTGCCTTCCTCCTTAATGAGCGTCTCGAAGAACTGCCGCAGACCCAGCGTGTCGATTTCTGCAGCCGTCATAGCCGTAACAGCGAAACTGTCGGCCTCAGACTCGGCGTTGCGGGAATAGCGCAGGATTGCCGTCAGTCCGGCGAGGGAACTGATGGTGTCTCCGCCTCCGCCGGTCAAGAGGCCGATCAGCAGCTGCAATCCCGTCGCCCGGATCAATTGGGCTTCGGCATGGCGATTGATGACATGACCGATTTCATGTGCGAGGACTCCAGCGACTTCTTCCGCACGGGTGGCCCGCGCGATCAGTTGTGCGGTTATGACGATCCGATCTCCCGGCATGGCGAAGGCATTGGTGACCGGGATATCATAGACCCTGATGGCAAGCGGCGGGAGGTCCGGGCTGCCTTCCGTGATCCGCGCCGTCAGGGCAGCCAAGGCTGAAACCCCATGCGGGTTCATGCATTGCCGGGCTTGTTCGGTCAACGAAGCTTCTATTTGCGCCCCCACCCGCTCGCGCCATGCTTCAGGCAGGGCCTTCGCCAGAAACTGCGGCGCCGACTGGAGCACAAGGTAACCGGCCACTAAGAGTGCCGCCATCCCGCCGCCGAACCATAGGACTGCCCGGCCGACCTTGCGCGGGTTCACCCTTCCTGCAAGGTGCGGCGCCCGCTGCAGCAGTTCGGCGATGAAGGCAGCATCATCAACTATCAGCCGCGAACCGGGATCAGTTGCGCTTGACAGGCGAAGCGCGTGGCCCTCCCGGTGGGGCGCGACTGCTTCCATCTTGGCAAACGTCCAGGTCAGCACCCCGGTGTCAGGGCCAGAAAATGTCAGAGATGATCCGTCCCTGCGGATCGTCACCATTCTTTCGGCGGCAATTTTGCCATCGAAGAAGACGCCGACTGTGTCCATCACATGCCGCCGATATCGAAGGCATCGGCGAGACCTTCGCCTGTCGATGCGACGGCTGCCGTCGACTGCCGGATGCTGTCGATCTCTACCTTGCCTTCGATGGTCATGCGATCGCAAAGGTAGCGGACAAGCCGCTGTTGAACGAAGGGTGCTCCGATGCCGAGGGTCAAGAGCATGATCAGCATGTTGCCGATGGAAAGGCCGATGAGGCTTGGAGCCGTAGCGTCGAGATTGAACCGTGCACTCCCAAAGCTCGTGTAATTGGCAAACAGGGCAAGTTCACGCGCCGAATACAGGGACCAGATCGCGGGATAGGCGATGGCGATGAACAGATAGAGAAACACGACGAATATCACCGGCGCAGCCAGGGACCGGCCCCATTGCTCGTCATAGCCTGTATCGCCGACCAATATCGGGCCGAAAGTGGAGGAAAGGCTGTCGTAGAGAACCCCGCCGAAGAGAAGTGTAATGATCACCAGGGCGGCAATGCCAGCCGCAAGCGTCAAGGCCCAGCAGAGTGCATAGGCGGGATAGAGGGGTGCGACTCGTCCCTGGAACATGAACGGCCGGTCGCCGAAGCGCATGTCGCCGGTCATCTGCTGCTGAAGGTTGAAGTTCATGACCGGCGTGCTCCAACCTAAACTCGCGCCGCGTGCCAGCATGGCACCGAAATAGGTGAGGCTGTAGATGGTTGCCGAGCCGACCAGGGCTCCCCGGATGCCCCGCCACAGAGTGCGCGACAGTTGGTAACGCCGGGCACGGTAGACCGCGGCGCCCCACAAAAGCGCCACGAGCAAGAATACCAGCATCTGAACGGCCGCGATGGACGGATGTTCAGGTCCGTAGGCGAGGGTGAGCACGGTCAAGAGCCCAATTATGGGCAGGCCGAGGATGAGAAACACGATCAACGCGCCCTTGAGCAGTTCGCTCCCCCGTCCCGTGTATTCCAAGGGGTGACCGTTGATATGGACACAACTCCAGATGTGGCGCCTGACATTGGTCTTTGCCCAGAACCGATAGATGGACAGTGTCATGAGGCCCAGCAGGAAGTTGACGACGCAGAGCCGCAACAATCCTTGGCGTGGTACGTAGGCAACGCGGATAGATTCGCTTGGCGAGGGTGTCTGGCCTGATGCATCATTCATGGAATGCCTGAATATGCAGGTCCAAATGAACCAGCGATGAAGGACGTCGAACTGCGGAGCGGGCCCATGTTGCCAATGTGCAACAGGGTCCAAAATATTTCGAATGCCCAATTCGGCCCGTCTTTGAACCTTTTATCTGCCCTATTCGCTTAATAATCTCGCTTGTGCGATGGATGACGAGTCCATCACATCTGGACGAGAGGGGCATCTTGACCGGGCCGTCGATTGCCGCCGGATCGCGATTGCGAGGCGGAGTTTTGGCCAATGGTTCTTGCGCTTCGCGGCTATAGCTCCGTTTGCGGAGCAAAGCGAGTTACGGTTGTAAAGCCGGAAGCAGAGTGGCTTCCGGAGGAGTTGAAGGACTTGGTTTTGGCGACCCCGGCCCCGGATGGCACATGGCGCAATGTGCGTGACTTGTTCGCGTGGCTTCGCATGTCCATGATCCTGGTGGGTGTCTGGTTTGTGTGTGCGCAGCCGGTGGCTGCCGGAGCGGCAGACGATTCTGGTCCGCTTGCGGACTTCTACTCCTATCTTCCCGCCGCGCCTGAGATCCGCTTGCCCGAAATCAATATCCCCTTCTGGACGGATGATCTAAAGAAAGCCCAGAAGGCCTATCGTGGCGGCAAGTATGGTCGTGCGCTCAAGTATTTCCGCCGAGCCTCGGACGACGGCAATATCGTGGCCGACTGGTATCTCGGACACATGTATCGGATTGGCCGCGGGGTGAAGAAAAGCGATGCCATGGCCTATTCCTACTACAGCCGGGTGGCCGAAACCTACGAACCGGATGAACGCGACCAGAATAGACTGAGGATCACGGTGGATGCGATGGTTCGCATTGCCGATTATCGTCGCACCGGAATTGCTGAGGCCAGCGTCAAGGCGAGCCCATCCTGGGCGGCACGTACCTATTTCAAGCTTGCAACCGCATATGGTCATCCGGCTGCGCAATATGCGCTGGGGGAAATGAATATCCGCGGGGAGGGCGTCAAAGCCAATCCGCAGCAGGGATTGAAATGGCTGATCGCCGCGGCGCGCAAACGCTACGCGCCGGCGGAGGCCTATCTCGGGGAACTCTATTGGGAAGGCAAGCTGGTCAGGCGAGACCGCACCCGTGCGGTCATGTGGTACATGCTGGCACGCGATTCCGCCCGCCCTGAGGAAAATCCGGAAATCTATGACCGGGCCTTGCAACTCGAAGCCAACGTCAGCCAGGATGAGCGGATTGAAGCTGAAGCCCGCGCGAGGGTTTGGGATGGACAATATCCGATTGATGGAAGCCGGAGCGCGTCGGCCGATTGATCCGCATTCCGTATCGCCACGGCTGGCGTGATGCGCAGGGAAGTGGGGATCGCTTTCCGGGCAGAACGCTAAGCCAGAGTGCTCGCCGAAAGTTCTATGTTGCGGGGCGTTTGCTCGGCCGTGTTAGAATATAAGTTGAAATGGCCAGCAGCACGCCCGCCGCAACAACCGTTGCCCACGTTGGTGCTTTGGCTCCAAAGTGCAAGTAGATAATCATCGCCGACATCATGGCGACCGCGAGAACCTTGGCCTTGACTGGAATGACGCCGGAATCCTGCCAGTCGCGGATATAGGGGCCCGCGACCCGGTGATTGCGGATCTTTTCGGCCAGTTCCGGTGAGGACTTCGAAAAGGCCCAGACCGCAACCAGCAGGAAGGGTGTTGTCGGAAACAGCGGCATGATGATCCCCAGCATTCCCAGGGCGACACACATCCATCCGGTTGTGACCAATAGGGGTTTTCTCAGCGTGGCCAGCGACATCTTACCATTCATCGTTTACGGCATAAAAGACAGTCTTGCAGTTTGTCGGTTCTTCATGCGATCAGGGAGGGCATGGCCAAGCCAAGTCAACCCAAGACGCAAGTGACGTCGGTCGATGTCGAAATCAAGGCGCAGTCATCGCTTTTGGGGCGGGTGCGCGCATATTTCTTCACCGGTCTGGTCATCACCGCTCCGATCGCCATAACTGTTTGGGCCACCTACTGGTTCGTTACGCTATTTGACGCTTGGGTAAAACCGTTTATTCCAGCTTACTATAACCCCGACACATATCTGCCATTCAAGGTTCCCGGTTTCGGCCTGATCTTCGCCCTCATCACCATCACGGTGATCGGTGCGCTGGCGGCCAATCTCGTCGGGCGGACACTCATTGGCATCTGGGACAATCTGCTGAACCGCACGCCGGTCGTCAGATCCATCTACAAGGGGTCAAAGCAGATCTTCGAGACCATATTTTCGCAGAAGGGGGCATCCTTCCGTTATGTGTGCCTTGTGGAGTGGCCGCGCCGCGATGCCTGGTCCATAGCATTTGTCTCCCGTGAGGTTGACGGCGCCCAGGTGGGACTTGAGGCGGGGCGGCCCATGTATGCCATTTATGTCTCGACGACCCCTAACCCAACCTCCGGTTACGTGTTCTTTGTCGACGTGAAGGACGCGATCATCCTTGATATGTCGGTGGAAGATGGATTGAAGCTGGTCATTTCGATGGGGCTGGTCTTTCCTGACCGTCCGCTCGGAGAGGCGGAGGAGGTCCAGGCCGCCGTGGCAATCAAGAAGCCCGCGAAGCGGAAGCCGGTTAGCCGGCGGAAAGCAACCTGATCGCCTCCTCACGTTCGAAAAGATAGAGCAGGAGCCGGAGAGCCTCGCCGCGGGGGCTGCTGAGTTTGGGGTCTCGGGCGAGCATCAGCAGCGAATCATCACGGGCAGCGGCCAGCAGGTCGCCATCGGAGGACAGGTCCGCCATGCGGAAAAGCGGCAGACCGGCCTGCCGGGTTCCGAGCAGTTCGCCAGCGCCACGCAAGCGCAAATCTTCTTCGGCAATGCGGAAGCCGTCCTCGGTCTCACGCATGATGGAGAGTCTGGCCTTGGCGGTGTCGCCCAGAGGTTCCTGATAGAGCAAGAGGCAACTTGATCGCGCCGTTCCCCGGCCCACGCGCCCACGCAACTGATGCAACTGGGCAAGGCCGAAGCGTTCCGCGTTCTCGATGACCATGACGCTTGCTTCGGGTACGTCGACGCCGACCTCGATAACTGTCGTCGACACGAGGATCCGCAGTTCGCCAGTCTTGAACTGAGCCATGACCCGATCCTTGTCCGCGCCCTTCATGCGCCCGTGGACCAGCCCGGCCTTGCCGGGAAAGCGCTCGGACAGGGTTCTGAACCGGTCTTCTGCAGCCGCGAGATCGACGGATTCGCTCTCCTCGACAAGAGGACAGACCCAATAGATGCGACGGTCCTGACCCATCACCCGTATCAGGCCTTCGAGCACTTCGTCGAGACGTGAGAGGGGCACCACGCGGGTATCGATCGGCTGACGGCCTGGCGGCTTTTCGGTGATGCGTGAGACATCCATGTCGCCATAGACCGTAAGGGCTAGGGTGCGGGGAATGGGCGTTGCCGTCATGACCAAAAGATCGGCCTTGGCATTTCCCTTGCCTTGCAACGCGAGACGCTGATGGACACCGAAACGGTGTTGCTCGTCGATCACCACGAGTCCTAGGTCGTTGAAGACGACATCCTCCTGGAACACCGCATGGGTCCCGATCAGAATACCAATGTCACCAGCTGCCGTGCGGGCCAGGATATCGTCTCGGATCCTGCCCTTCTCCCGCCCGGTGAGGAGGGCAATGGATATGCCGGCCGCGGCGCAGTAGGGCGTGAGAGTTGCCAGGTGTTGCCGGGCGAGAATTTCGGTGGGCACCATGAAGGCGCCCTGGGCATTCGACTCGATGGCCGCGGCAAGCGCCAGAAGGGCCACGATTGTCTTTCCGGAACCGACATCGCCCTGAAGCAGCCGGAGCATGCGGGCGGGCGCGGCCATGTCGCGGAGGATGTCGTCCAGGGCGGTCCGCTGGGCATCGGTCAATGTGTAGGGGAGGGCGGCAATGATGCTTTTCCGCCGTTCTCCGTTGCCGCGGAACTGCCGCCCCGCTGATCGCTTCAGGTTCGTGCGGACCAGGGAAAGGGCCAACTGGTTGGCGAGCAACTCGTCATAGGCCAACCGGCGCCGGGCCGGGGCCTCCGGTCCCAGCGCGGAGGGCGTCTCGGGATGGTGAAGCATCCGAAGTGCTCCGGCGAAATCCGGCCAGTTGTGCCGTTGCCGGAAGGGTTCGTCCTGCCATTCGGGCAATAGGGGTATACGGGGCAATGCTGACTGTATGGCCTTGGCCAGAACCTTGCCGGAAACTCCCTCGGTCAGGGGATAGACCGGTTCGATCAGCGGCAGTCTTTGAAATTCATCCGGGGCAACCACATGATCCGGGTGAGCCATTTGCGGCGCACCACCATACCAGTCGATGCGGCCGGAGATGAAACGCCGCTCTCCTTCCGGCAGAAGGCGGCGCAGGTTGTCAGCGTAGGCATGAAAATAGACCAGCGACAGCACGCAGGTGCCGTCATGGGTCTCGATCCGGTAGGGAAGGCGTTTGTTGCCGGGCGGCGGTGGCCGGTGTCGACCCACAGTAACTTCGACCGTAACGATCCCCTCGCGCGGCAGATCGGCCACGTGGGGCCGGTAGCGCCGGTCAACCAGGCCGTTGGGCAGATGGAACAGGAGATCGACGATCCGGGTCGTATCGCCCGCTGTCACGTGGGACGGCCGCAAGAAGCCTGCCATCAGCTTGTCGAGCTTCTGGCCGATACCTTTGATGCTGGTGGCGCTGGCAAACAGCGGATTGAGTACCGAGGGACGCATCATGGCAGTTTCAATGGGAACCGGTTGCGGCGCAAGGGTGGATGGGGCAAAGAGCAGCGCCATGAACACTTCCAGCAACAGCGATGAGGTCCGCCGCAAGCGCCTGCTGTGGCGCGCCACACACCGAGGAATGAAAGAGATGGACATCATCTTCGGCGAATTCGTTGCGCGGCGCCTGCCAGGCTTTTCCGAGGCGGAACTCGATCAGCTTGAAGCGATCATAGCCTTGTCCGACCAGGAACTTCTGTCCTGGGCCACCAGGCAATCGCCGGTGCCCGACGACCTTGCCTCGCCACTGCTGCTCGAGATGCTGGCAAGCCGTGCATGATTAATCTCTCCCACTTGTTGCCGCGCCTGGGCGTCACGGGCCGTGTCCCTCTTTCAGGAGTCCCGCATGGTCTCGATGCGATGCTGCTGCCCAAGGTGGCATCGGCCGTCGCGCCGCGCGTATTGGTTCATGTGGCGCTCGACGATCAGCGGGCGGCAGTGCTGGCGGACCAGATCTCCTTTTTCGATGGCGACCTCGAGGTCTTGCGATTTCCGGCGTGGGATTGCCTGCCCTATGATCGCGTTTCCCCTGTTCCGGACATTGTTGCGCGACGCCTTGCGAGCCTGTCCCGGCTGACCCAACCGATTTCGCGCCCCCTGGTACTGCTGACCACGGTCAATGCCATCCTGCAGAGAGTTGTGCCACGGGACATGGTCGCCCATTCGACTTTCGCTGCTGCACCGGGGAACCGTATCGACAGCAGTAAGCTCATCGGATTTCTGTCCGAAAATGGCTATTCCCGAACCGGGACGGTAGTCGATCCCGGTGATTTCGCAGTCCGCGGCGGAATCATCGACATCTTCCCGCCGGGGGCCGAGGCCCCGGTTCGCCTTGATTTCTTTGGCGACACGCTCGAGTCGATTCGCCGCTTTGACGTTGAATCGCAGCGCACCACGTCCACATTGCGCGGCCTTTCGCTCAATCCGGCCAACGAGGTGCTGCTCACGCCGGATTCGATCGGTCGTTTTCGCAAGGCTTACGCCGAGTCCTTCGGCGGGCTCGATATCGCCGATCCCCTCTATGAAAGCGTCACTTCCGGACGGCGTTATCAGGGCATGGAGCATTGGCTGCCGTTCTTCCACGCGCAGCTTGAAACGGTGTTCGATTATCTTGTCGACCCGGTGATCTCGCTCGACAGCAATGCCGACGATGCCATCGTCGCCCGCCAGGATCAGATTGCCGAATTCTATCAGGCCCGGCGCGAGGCCATGGAAAAGAAGGAGAGTTTCGGGGCCGCGCCCTACAAGCCGATACGCCCGGAGTTGCTCTATCTGTCTGCGTCCGAATGGATGGATATCCAGGCTGATCGTTGCACCCTAGCGCTGTCGCCCTTCGAACGTCCGGAGGCAACGGTTCTGTCGTTCGGCGGCCGCCGGGGCAGGAGCTTTGCGGCAGAACGCGCCCAGGCGGACGGCCAGATCTACGAGGCTGTCAGGCAGCACACCGAGGCATTGCGCAAATCGGGCAAGCGGGTGGCCATTGCCTCCTGGACGGACGGTTCGCGGGATCGTCTGCAAACCATCCTCAAGGATCACGACCTTGCGCCCCTTGCCGCAGCGGCGTCATGGAACGAAGCGAACGCTTGGGATGTTTCGATCGTCAGCCTGATCGTCTTGGGACTCGAAGAGGGTTTCGAAACCGATGACCTGGCGATCATCTCCGAACAGGACATTCTTGGCGACCGCCTCATACGCAGGGCGCGAAAGACCAAGAAGGCCTCCGACTTCATTTCGGAGCTGCAAGCTCTCACGCCCGGAGATCTCGTCGTCCATGTCGATCACGGCATCGGACGTTTCGAGGGGCTGAAGACCATCGAAGTCCAGGGTGCACCGCACGACTGTCTCTTTCTCAGCTATGCGGGCGGTGACAGGTTGTTTCTTCCGGTCGAGAATATCGAACTGCTCTCGCGCTACGGGTCCGACGAGCAAGGCGCACAGCTCGACCGGCTGGGTGGCGGCGCCTGGCAGGCGAAGAAGGCCCGGCTCAAGGAACGCATCCTCAAGATCGCCGAGAACCTCATCCGCACTGCGGCGGCGCGCGAATTGCGGCCGGGTGACATCCTGCCGCCGCCCGAGGGCGCGTTCGACGAGTTCTGCGCCCGTTTTCCCTATGAGGAAACCGAGGATCAGCTCGGTGCGATCGAAGCGGTGCTGGAGGACCTTCAGGAAGGCAGGCCCATGGACCGGTTGGTCTGTGGCGACGTCGGATTCGGGAAGACCGAGGTCGCATTGCGGACGGCATTTGTCGCCGCCATGAACGGCAAGCAGGTTGCCGTCGTCGTCCCGACCACATTGCTGTCGCGGCAGCATTTCGCCACGTTCCAGGAGCGGTTCAAGGGACTGCCGCTGAACATCGCGCAGGCGTCGCGCATGGTTCCGCGCAAGGAGTTGGAGCAGGTGAAGCAGGGGCTTGCGGATGGCGACATCGACATCGTTGTGGGCACCCATGCGCTATTGTCCGAAAGCATCAAGTTCCGCGATCTGGGCTTGATGATCATCGACGAAGAACAGCATTTTGGCGTCAAGCACAAGGAACGGCTGAAGGAGCTGAAATCCGATGTGCACGTGCTGACGCTCACGGCGACCCCGATCCCGCGCACGTTGCAACTGGCGCTGACCGGCGTACGCGAATTGTCGCTGATCTCCACGCCTCCGGTCGACCGGCTGGCGGTACGCACATTCGTCTCGCCCTTCGATCCGCTCGTCATCCGCGAAACGCTGCTGCGGGAACGTTATCGCGGCGGCCAGAGCTTCTATGTCTGTCCGCGCATCGCCGACCTGCCGGAG
>JAGRLX010000199.1 GCA_020441605.1 Alphaproteobacteria bacterium | reverse complement strand
CATGAAATAGGTGGTGTAGGCGACCAGAAGCATCGCGCCGCGGAGGAGCATGATTCCAAGATTGCGGCTCGCAAGGCTGCGGAGGCCGGCTTCCAGCCAGACCATGGCCGTGAGGATCGGGAATGCCACCACGCCACGCATGACAATGGCCAGGGTGACGGCATGGTCGCCGCTGATCGACTTGATGATGGCATCCTGCAGCGAAAAGACAAAGGCGCCGAGACACAATGACCCGACGCCAAGCAGGCTGCGATTTGCGGCAAGCGCTTTCATCGCGCCATGATGGACAAAGTCCCGTCACCGCGCCAGCCGGCCAGCGGCATGATCGGTCTGCAAACGGCGAATGCGCTATTCGGCTGCCACCGGCAGCGGCGGCAGACCCTTCATTACGCCGCTCTGAAGCACGGCCGGATCGTGGGCCTTGCGGGAGAAGACCTCCCGAACCATGGACTCGAAGAATGCGAGCGGCTTCGTGTCATGGGCGGGGTCGAAGGAGGCTTGGTCCCAGCGCTCGCAAAAGTCGACACACGATTGGTAATAGACCGAATCCCGATATTTGTCGCGCTCGTGCTGGTTCCAGCCATAATGGTGGGCGTAGTAGTACATCTGGAAGGCAGCGTGGTGCTCCACCGTCCAGACCACTTCCTCGCGCATGTAGGGCCTGAGGATTTCGGCGGCAAAGCGATCGTGGTTCTGCGGCGCCAGTCCGTCTCCGATGTCATGGAGCAAGGCCGCCACGACCCAGTCGATATCGGCCCCTTCATCATGGGCGCGGGTCGCAGCCTGGAGGCCGTGCTGCAGTCGGGTGATACGGTAGCCAGGCAGGGTTTCTTCGTCCTGAAGGCGGAGTTCACGGAGCACGCGTTCGGCGGTGCCGCGAACATGGTCGTCTTCCAGCGGTTTCAGGAAGAGATACTCGTCCCTTGTCCCATCCTTCATCGCAGTGAATTCAACGGTCTTCATGGCGTATCCGCTCCCGGTGGAAAATATAGAGGCCGGAGCCGATGATAATGGCCGCTCCAGCCCAGGTCCATAGGTCGGGCCAGTCGCCCCAGATCGAGTAACCGAAGAGCGCGGCCCAGACCAGCGAAGAATAGGAGAATGGTGCGACGACTGACGCTGGCGCGGCGCGGAAAGCGCGGATCAGGCACAAGTGTCCAAGGCCACCCGCGACGCCACTGCACAGGAGAAGAAACCAATCGAAGGCGGTGGGCCAGTCCCAGAACCACGGCAGCATGGCGCTGGTGACAATGGCCCCGGCCGCTGCGGTGTAGAGGAGCGAGGTCAGGGGGTCATCATGGCGAACCTTGCGGGTGATGATCTGGTAATTCGAGTTGAGAAGCGCAGCGACCAGCAGGAACAGAACTCCGCCTCCGACGCCGGCAAGATCCTCCTCCCAGGGCCGCACCACCACGACAGCACCCAGGAATCCGATCGCAATACCGGTCCAGCGGCGCAGGCCGACCTTCTCACCAAGCAACGGGATTGACAGCAAGGTGACCAGGATGGGCGTCAGAAACATGATGGTGGTGGCCGTGGCCAGCGGAGTCGATCTTACCCCGGCATTGAACATGCCGGTCGTCGACATCAGCAAGACCGAACGTGTCAGCTGAAGCCGCGGCGCGCGGCTGATGGCCAGGGCGCCGATTCGGGGGCCACAGGCCAGCGCGGCAACGATGGTCGCAAAGAAGAACCGGCCCCAGGTCACCTGAACCAACGAATGGGATTCGAGCAGATGCTTCATGATGGCGTCGAGCGACAGGAAGCAGAAGATTGTAGCCAGCATCCACAGGATACCGGCGCTCCGGTTTTCCTGGGAGTCGGGTGCCATGGAGCTTGTCTATAGGCCGGCCGGGATGGATCGCCAATCCGCTCTGGACGGGAGGGGGCCTGTCTTGGCCGCATGACTGCCGGCCACGTTGCGTGTCAGATATCGAAGCCTATTCCGGCTTTTTCGGCGGCCGCCTTCAATTCGGCATAGAGTCCATCAGGCAAGGGAATGCCGGAAGCCTCGCGCTGGCGGCGCCGTTCCCATTCGGGCCCTCCGGCGGCATAGATGCCGGGTTCGCGCTTGAACGCGTCAAGATAGGCCTGGAGGCGTTCGCCGAACTTCGCCAGGGGCATGAACAGTGTGGGGTCGATGGCCATGGCGAAATGGCCCATGGAACTGTCGGCCAGCGCCAGGCCGTCCTGCTCGACGGAAAGCCGCATGCCGGTGAGAACACCGCCCAGCACTTCCGCGACCCCGGCAAGGGCTGCTCCCTTGTAGCCAAAATCGATTCCGCCGGCGGGAGCCAGGGCGACGGCCTGGTGCGGGTCCGTTACAAATTCGCCCTTGGCGTTGACGGCCACTCCCGGCGGCAGCTCAAGTCCTTCGGTCCGATACCGCAGGACCTTGTTCCAGGGAATCGAGCTGGTGGCCATATCGAGGAAGAAGGGATCGCCGAGCGGATTGGGGGCGGCCAAAGAAAACGGACTGGTGCCGTGAATGGGTTTGGCGCCACCGTGGGGTACGACGAAGGCGCCGGAATTGGCGGTTACCATGCCGATGAACCCGGCTTCGGCAGCCGCCAGCGTATAGGCGCCGGCGGCACCGAAGTGGGTCGAGTTGATCACCGAGGCCATGCCGATGCCGCAGTCCCGGGCAATGGCGCAGGCCTCATCCATGGCGCGGTACATGGCCAGATGGCCCATGCCGCCGCCGGCATCCACCAGGGCCGCGGCGCGGCGCGGCATGGTAACCTTGATCGACGGCGCCCCCTTTGCCAGGCCGGTGCGAAGGCAGTCCGCGTACCACGGCAGAAGCCGGATGCCATGGCTATCCACGCCATGAATGGAAGCATGGAGAACGGCCGCAGTCGCGGCTGCGGCGCTCTCGGCATTGGCGCCGGAAGCGGTTAGAAGGCTGGCGCTGAACTGCGCCAGCCGTGCTGCTGTGGCGGTTCGCATCAGTCGGCGATCCTGCCGCCAAGCTCATCTTCGATGTGGACGCGGATGATGTCCTCGAAACTCGCTTCCGCCTGGAAGCCCAGGTCGCGGCCGCGCTTTGCCTCGAAATTCCGCGGCCAGCCGGCGACGATCCTTATGATCGTCTCGTTGGGCTCGCGCTTGATGCGGGCGACCACCTTGTCGCCTGCGACCCTGCGCAGGGCCTCGATCTGTTCGCCGACTGTGCAGGATACGCCGGGCAGGGTGATGTTGCGGCGGGCACCAAGCGCACCCGTGTCCATGGTGGCGGCATGGAGCAGGAAATTCACCGCGGCCCGGGGGCTGGCGTGCCAATGCCGGACATCTTCGCCCACTGGAAGAATAGCGTCCTGGCCGGCGAGGGGTTCGCGGATGATGTTGGAGAAGAAACCCGAAGCGGCAAGGTTGGGCTTGCCCGGCCTCACGCAGATGGTTGGGAAGCGCAAACCGATGCCATCGAAGAAACCGCGCCTTGAATAGTCGGCCAGAAGCAGCTCGCAGATGGCCTTCTGGGTTCCATAGCTGGTGAGAGGCGTGGTGAAGTAGTCGTCCGGAATGGCCTCCGGGAAAGGCGCGCCGAAGACGGCGATCGAGGAGGTGAAAACGACTTTCGGCTTGTAACCGCCGCCAGCCCTGCGGATGGCCTCGAACAGGTAGCGCGTGCCATCGAGATTGATCTGATAGCCCTTCTCGAAATTGGCTTCAGCCTCACCCGAAACAATTGCGGCCAGATGGAAAATCAAGTCAGGTCTCAAGGCCACGAGCTTTTCGGCCTCGCCCGGAACCGAAAGATCGCCGATCAAGGTTTCGATCGGAAACGAGGACGTGGGTGGCGGCGGTGCCAGCACCACGTCATGGCGAATGATCTTGCCAATCTTCGCGCCACCGAGCTGGCCATCTGCCGCGAGCCGATTGATGAGCTTCACACCGACCATACCGCCGCCGCCAATCACGAGAATGTTCATTTTCGCTCTCTCTTCGCTGTCTGAGGTAGGGCACGATTGCCATGATGGGGCAGTCGCCGCAAGGGTCGACCCTCTGGCTTCTTTTGCCTCTCAGGACTTGATGCGCTCTCCCTTCGGATCATAGAAGCTCTGCAATTGCACCTTGGCGGGATAGCGCTTCCACGCCAGTTCCACCTCCCAGGTGCCGCTATCGATCCATTCGCGGGTGACGCCCTCGCCGTTGCGGACGTAGCCAAGCCCGAGCGACAGATTGACCCGGTGGCCCCAGGCGCCGGAGGTTGTCGATCCGACGATAACACCATTCCGGTAGATCGGCTCCTCGTGGTAGATCATCGGGGCCATGGCGGAATTGTCAGCCAAGGCCAGGCATACGAGCCGCTTCGGTTGCACCGGCCGGGCACGCTGCGCTGCCAGTGCAGCCTTGCCGATGAAGCCGCCGGGCTTGTCCCAGGCGACGGCGAAGCCAAGTCCCGCCTCGACCGGCGTCTCCTCATCGGAAATGTCGTGGCCCCAATGGCGGTAGGCCTTTTCCATGCGGCAGTTGTTCATGGTGTGCATGCCCGCCGGGGTCAGTCCGAATTCGCCGCCGGCCGCCTGCAGGGTTTCGAACACGTGGGCTGCGAATTCGGTGGGCACATAAAGCTCCCATCCCAACTCCCCGACATAGGTGATACGGCTGGCACGCAGCCTTGCATAACCGATCTCGATCTCCTTTGACGTGCCGAACGGGAAGGCCGCGTTGGACAGGTCGGCTCCGGAGAGCTTTTCCAGCAGGGGGCGGGACTTCGGCCCCATGACGGCGATCATCGGCAGGCCGGAGGTGATGTCGGTGGCCACGCAATGAGCGCCGTCCGGCGTGTTGCGCTTGAGCCAGGCCATGTCGCGGGTCTGGGGTGCGGAGCCCGTCACCACGAGGAAGCGGTCCTCGGCCAGCCGCGTCACGGTGAGATCCGCTTCGATTCCGCCGCGCTCGTTCAGCCACTGGGTATAGACGATGCGTCCAGGCTCCACGTCGACATTGTTGGCGCTGACGTGATTGAGCACCTTGCAGGCGTCGCGGCCCTCGACCGAAAACTTGGCGAAGCTCGCCTGATCGAAGAAGGCGCAATTGGTCATCAACTGCTTGGCCTCGTGGTCGGCGCAGGGGAACCAGTTCTGCCGGCCATAGGAATAGTCATACTCGGGTTTCACGCCGTCGCGGGCATACCAGTTGGGCCGCTCCCAGCCGTTCACTTCGCCGAACACCGCCCCCAGCTGCTTCGTGTACGGATGAAGCGGCGATCTCCGGACGCCGCGCGCCGTCTCGGCCTGGCGATAGGGCCAGTGCATGGCGTAGAGCAGTCCCAGGCTTTCCGACACCCGGTCGCGGACATAGGACTTGACTGACTGGAAGGGATGGATGCGCCGGATGTCCATGCCGTTCACATCCATGGGCGGGTGGCCATTCTTGATCCACTTTGACAAGACAAGACCGGCGCCACCGGAGGACTGGATACCGATGGAGTTGAAGCCGGTGGCCACATAGACATTGCGCACTTCCGGCGCTTCGCCGAGATAGTAGCGGACATCGGGGGTGAAGCTTTCCGGCCCGTTGAAGAAGAGCTGGATGCCAGCCGTTTCGAGCAGGGGAACACGGTTGATCGCGTCGGCCAGAATCGGTTCGAAATGATCCATGTCTTCCGGCAGGGTCACGAAGGCATGGTCCTCGTCGATCCCGCCGCCGCCCCACGGCTTGGCCTTGGGTTCGAAGGCACCGATCATGAGCTTACCGGCATCTTCCTTGTAGTAGGTGCATTCGTCGGGAACGCGCACCACCGGCATGTTACGCGGCAGGTCGGCAATGGGCTCCGAGACGATGTAGAAATGCTCGCAGGCATGGAGAGGAATGTTGACACCGATCGAGCGGCCCAATTCGCGCGACCACATGCCCGAGGCGATCACAACCTTGTCGGCCATAATGGTGCCGTCCGGCGTTTCCACGCCGACGGCCTTGCCGTCCTTGACCAGCACACGGCTGACCTTGGCGTTCTCGAAGATCTTCGCGCCGCGCGAGCGGGCGCCGGCGGCCAGGGCCTGAGTCACGTCAATCGGATTCACCTGGCCGTCCTTCGGCAGGAACACGCCACCCTTGACGTTCTCCATGTTGTAGTGAGGCAGCCGTTCCTTGATTTCCCCCGTGGAGATCACCTGGACTTCGAGACCGAAATTCTTGGCCATGGAAGCCCCGCGCATCAGCTCCTCGAGCCGTCCTTCGGTCAGGGCGATGGAGATGGAGCCATTCTGGCGCAGGCCGGTGGCCTGTCCGGTTTCCGCCTCAAGGCCCTCGAAAAGGCTGGTGGTGTATTTCGCCAGTTCGGTCAGATTGCGCGAGGCACGCAGCTGCCCGACCAATCCTGCGGCATGCCAGGTTGTGCCGGATGTCAGTTGCTTGCGCTCGAGCAGGACGACATTGCTGATGCCGTCCTTGGTGAGGTGATAGGCGATCGAACAACCTACGATGCCGCCGCCGACAATGACGACGTCGGCGCGCTGGGGCAGGGACTTGGACATGGGCTACTCCGGGTTCGGTGGTGAAATCATCTAACAGGTGAAGGCCAGCTCCCGGAAGCGCCAGACTGTCTCACGCCCTGTGGCCAGCGATTCAACATCCGCTATCGGGATCGCGTGTTTTGCAGTAGCTTATGAGCACCGGGGAAACGCTATGGGAGGTCGACATGACCGCTTACAACGTCGTGCGTTTCAAGGTTAAGCCAGGCCAGGAGAAAGCCTTCGAAGACGGTCACCGGATGTTTCCGGGATTCAAAGGCTTCAAGGGGGGTGCCCTGATCAAGACGGGTGACCGCAGCTATTGCATGATCGGCCAGTGGAAGGACTTCGACAGCATCGCCGGGGCGCGGTCGGACATGATCGGCGTTCTCGACGGGTTCAGGCACATGCTGGAAGATCTGGGTGGCGGCTTGGGCGTGACCGATCCGGTGTCCGGCGAGGTGGTAGTGGATCTGCCTCCCAGTTCGGGCTGATTCGGCGGACCAGCAGCACTTTCCTTTTGCGGGTGGAATCGCTTTGGACTAAAGGTGTTCGAAATAACGAACGAGTTGTTTCATGCATCAAGGCGATATTTCCCCGGCCGAGGCCTACCAGCGGCTGCAGAACAATGCTGCAGCCGTCCTGGTCGATGTTCGGACCCAGCCCGAATGGGTTTTTGTCGGCGTTCCGGCGGTCGAGCGGCTGATACGGCTGTCGTGGCAGGTCTATCCCTCGATGCAGGTCAACGGCCAGTTCGTGGCTGAGTTCGAGCAGATGGGCCTGCCAAGGGATACCGAAATCCTGTGCATCTGCCGGTCAGGCGCGCGCTCGGCATCGGCCGCCTCGGCCCTGACTGATGCCGGCTTCGGCAATGCCTGGAACGTGGCGCAGGGTTTCGAAGGCGACAAGGATGCACAGGGCCATCGCGGCATGTTGGGCGGCTGGAAGGCTGCAGGACTTCCCTGGGTGCAGAGCTGAGGCCCACAATGTCCAAGAAATCCGCGATTGACCCAAGCCGGTGGGGCGATGCGACCAAGCTCGTACGTGGTGGACTCAACCGCTCTTCCCATGGCGAGACATCGGAAGCGCTCTACCTGAACTCGGGCTTTGTCTATGACGAGCCGGAGACCGCCGAGCGCCGTTTCGCCGGCGAAGACGACGGCTATGTCTATGGCCGTTACGGAAATCCAACCGTCACGATGTTCGAGGAGCGGCTCGCCCTTCTGGAAGGGTCCGAGTCCTGCTATGCCTTGGCCTCTGGAATGGCTTCGGTGTTCGGCGCCCTGGCCTGCCAGCTCAAGGCTGGCGACCATCTGGTGGCGTCTCGGGCGCTGTTCGGCTCGTGCTACCAGGTTGTCACCTCGATCCTGCCGCGCTTCGGCATCAGGACCACGCTGGTCGACGGCGGCGACCTTGGCGCCTGGCAGGAGGCCATCACGCCGGAGACGAAATGCGTCTTCCTCGAAACGCCATCCAATCCGACCCTCGAGGTGATCGATCTCGAAGCGGTCTGCGGCATCGCCAAGCGGGCCGGCGCCACCGTCGTAGTGGATAATATCTTCGCCACGCCCATTCTCCAGCGCCCTATGGACTACGGCGCCGATGTGGTGGTCTATAGCGGCACGAAACACATGGACGGCCAGGGCAGGGTGCTTGGCGGCGCCATCATGTCGACCCGCAAGTTCAAGGAAGAGCTTCTCAAGCCGTTCCTGCGCCATACCGGTCCGTCAATCTCGCCGTTCAATGCCTGGGTGCTTCTCAAGGGGCTCGAGACGCTCAAGCTCCGGGTGGAAGCACAAAGCCAGGCTGCCCTGAAACTGGCAGACCTGCTTGGCGGGCTTTCCGGCGTTTCGCGGGTCATCTATCCGCATCTCGACGGTCATCCGCAGGCGGCACTTGCCCGCCGTCAGATGCGGCTTGGCGGCACCATGGTGACCTTCGAGGTGCATGGCGGAAAGGCCAAGGCATTCAGCGTGCTGCGCCATCTTGGTATCATCGACATTTCCAACAATCTTGGCGACGCGAAGTCGCTGATGACCCACCCCGCTTCGACCACGCACCGGAATATTGGCGCGGAAGCGCGCGCCATGATGGGCATTACCGATGGCATGGTGCGTCTGTCGGTCGGTCTGGAAGACGTGGACGACCTGGCTCAGGATCTCAGGCAGGCAATCGCCGCCTGAGGCCTACATCCGTCCCCACCGGACGTGGGCCCAACCGCGTTCATGGAAATAGTAAAGGATGATCTTGGTGATCACTTCGGTCGAGGCAATGGACCCGGCGATCACGAAGCTGCCGGTGAAGATGTAACCGAGAAGAAGGGTGTCCAGGGAGCCGAGAACGCGCCAGCTGGCGGTCTTGGCGATTGACCTCCCCCGAGTGGAGTCCGGCTTCTTGGTGATTACTTCCGTCATCTTCTACTGGCACCTATATCGTGGCGTGACTGGATCTATTTGCCCGAATTCGGACGTGAAGGGAAGGGCGATAAGGTCAGTTATCCTGACGCACCTTGTTCATGATCCGTCATTCGCCATGACGGTTCACTGACAGAGGACGTCTCACCGGGGTAAATCAGGTAATCGCCGTCGACACGTCGCGAAGGGTGGTCTTGGCTAGCGAAGTGTGGAGCGCGCATTCGGCGGCGCGCAAGGGTCCATTCAGCACCGCGCCAAGTTGCGCAGCAACCGGACAGGGCGAGTTCGGATCCGCCTTATGCATGCGGAAGACATTTTCGTCCTCCACCGCGAAATAGACATCGGCCAGCGTAATGTCGTCGGCTTTGCGATCGAGTTCGAAACCTCCCGCCCGCCCGGCTACAGCGCGCACAAGTTTCGCGCGCTCGAGTTCACCCATGAGGCGGCGGATGACCACCGGGTTGGTGTGGACGCTTTGCGCGACCATGGCAGAACAGACCGGGCCCTTGCCGGCATAACGGGCAAGGACGCTCAGGGCATGTATGGCAACCACAAATCGACTGCTGGACAACATTTACGTAACTCCAATTGTTACATTGGCGCTGACACCCTCAAGGTCAAGCAAATATGTGGGTCAGGATTACCAATTGTTAACCGACTCCGCCGAATCCTCCTGTCAACTGGAGGTTCCTGTCATGCGCCGTTTTGATCTGGCTGTCACCATGGTGTGCTGTGCGCTGCTCGGTTATTTCGCATGGCATGCCTGGAAGGGGCCTAGGGGGTATCCCTATCAGGAACGGCTGTTGGCAAGCCTTGCGGTCGAGGAGGCAAAGTTCGAATCGTTGCAGGCCGAGCGGATCAGGCTCGAACACAAGGTGGGCCTTCTGCGGCCAGAGAGCATCGATCCCGACATGCTCGAGGAACTGGCCCGGTCATCTTTGCAAATGGCCCGTCCGGGGGACCTTGTCGTCTACGTGGCCCGTTAGATTTCCCAACGAAATCCATGCAATAAACCGAAATCCGGTTAACGGTCGAATTCGCGAGCGCTGTCAAGCATTTAGTGCTATGAGATCGGCACTGTCCAGCTTGGAGGTGCTCGCATGGCCGTGAAGTCCGCGTATATCTCGCGCAAGACCGGTAAGGGTGAGAAGTCCGATCTCAAGAACAGTGGCTTCACCGCTGATCAGGAACTCGAAGCCTACCGGGACATGTTGCTCATCCGCCGCTTCGAGGAGAAGGCCGGCCAGCTGTACGGCATGGGCTTCATCGGCGGCTTCTGCCATCTCTATATCGGCCAGGAGGCCGTGGTTGTAGGCATGCAGATGGCCCAGAAGGAAGGTGACCAGGTGATCACCTCCTATCGTGACCATGGACACATGCTGGTGTGCGGCATGGACCCCAAAGGCGTGATGGCTGAGCTTACCGGCCGCCGGGGCGGTTATTCCAAGGGCAAGGGTGGCTCGATGCACATGTTCAGCCGCGAAAAGCAGTTTTTCGGCGGTCACGGTATCGTCGGGGCTCAGGTTCCGCTCGGAGCGGGGCTCGCTTTCGCCAACCGCTACCGCGGCAACGACAGTGTCTCCGTCACCTATTTCGGCGACGGCGCAGCCAATCAGGGCCAGGTCTACGAGACTTTCAACATGGCCTCGGTGTGGAAGCTGCCGGTGATCTTCGTGATCGAGAACAACCGCTATGCCATGGGGACCGCCGCTCCACGTTCGACTGCCATGTCGGAGCAGTTGGGACGGCGCGGCGAAGCCTTCGGCATCCCGGCTGAGCAGGTGGACGGAATGGACGTGCGTGCCGTGAAGGATGCGGCCGACCGTGCGGTCGAACATTGCCGCAGCGGACAGGGCCCCTATATCCTGGAAATGATGACCTACCGCTATCGCGGTCATTCGATGTCGGATCCGGCCAAGTACCGGTCCAAGGAAGAAGTGCAGAAGATGCGCGAGGAGCATGATCCGATCGAGCAGGTCAAGGCCCGCATCCTAAAGCACGGATTTGCCACCGAAGACGATCTCAAGAAGATCGATGCGGAAATTCGCGCGGTGGTCACCGAGGCGGCGGAATTCGCCCAAAACGATCCCGAGCCCGATGTGAGCGAACTCTACACCGACATCTACGTGAACGCCTGAGAATCGTCCTGTGGCGCTGCTGGAATACCTGTTGCCCGTGGTCATGCTGAGCGCCGTCGGCGCCTGGCTTCTGGCGGCATGGTCGGCCATTTCCGTAGTGCGGCTGGCGCCGCAAGGCCAGAAATTCCGGGCCTATCTCAACCTGGGCTGGTTCCGGTTCGGCCGGGTGCGCGAACTCGTGGGACAGGCCGCGGAGCCGCATATCCGCAGGTATTGCTATGCGTTCTACATCTTTTTTGCCGTCATCATTTCTGTCATGCTCGCCGTGACGGCGCTTGTCGTCCGGTCTTGAATCCGATGGAGCCCTGATCCATGCCGAACATCCTGATGCCCGCGCTTTCGCCCACCATGGAAGAGGGCAAGCTTGCAAAGTGGCTCAAGAAAGTGGGCGACGAGGTCCGGTCCGGCGATGTGATCGCCGAGATAGAGACCGACAAGGCCACCATGGAGGTGGAAGCCGTGGACGAGGGTCCGCTCACCGCCATCCTGGTGCCCGAGGGCACGGAGAACGTGAAGGTGAACACGCCGATCGCCGTGATCGGTGTGGCCGACGCCGCGGCGGCCCCGAAGGCAGAGGTGGCCAGGGCGGAAGCACCGGCGCCGGAGACGGTTGCCGCAGCCCCGGCCATCATCGCCGCCGCCGTGCCGCCTGATGTGGAAATTCCCGAAGGCACTGAGATGGTCACCATGACGGTCCGCGAGGCGATCCGTGAGGCCATGTCCGAGGAGATGCGGGCCGACGCCGATGTCTATCTCATGGGTGAAGAGGTGGGCCAGTACCAGGGCGCCTACAAGATCAGCCA
>JAGRLX010000198.1 GCA_020441605.1 Alphaproteobacteria bacterium | reverse complement strand
AATGGGAAAAGCCATCCCGGCGATCGGATCGGGACACCGGGCATGGCGCGATGCGATCAGCCATGGCCGGGCTCCTGCGCGGGCGCGGGATCGGCCGGAACCACCGGCGGCCAGGACAGGCGTTCGGAGGCAGGCCCCGCGGCACGCTGGATCTTCTCCATCAGCCGGCCGAGATGCGGAGCCTCGACCATGTCGAGGCGGCCGGAACGATCCTTGGCGGGGTAACCCCATCGGCGAGCGCATCCGCGACAAGTTCGCCGCCTCAAGGAAGAAGGGAATGTGGATGGGGGGCACCGTGCCCCTGGGCTACCGGGTCGAGAACCGCAAGCTCGTCATCGAAGAACCGGAAGCTGCGACCGTGCGCATGATCTTCGAGCGGTTCGTCAAGGTGGGCTCGGCTACCGTACTGGCGCGGGACCTCGTCAAGGAGAGTGTGCGTTCGCGGCGCGGCAGGCTCATCGACAAAGGGTTCCTCTACAAGCTCTTCAACAACCGGGTCTACATCGGCGAGGCCGTGCACAAAGGCACGAGCTACCGCGGCGAGCACGAGGCCATCATCAGCAAAACCCTGTGGGACAAGGTTCATAGCATAATGCAGGAGAGCCCGAGGACCCGGGCCGCGCACACTCTGGCACAGACGCCCGCCCTGCTCAAAGGACTGATCTTCGGTCCCACTGGCCGCGCCATGTCGCCCACCCACACGCGGAAGGGCGGCAAACTCTACCGCTACTATGTCAGCCAAATGGTCCTCAAGCATGGGCCCGAGGCGTGCTCCATTCGGCGGGTGGCAGCCGCAGAGATCGAGGCTGCTGTGGTCGAGCAGTTGCGCGGCATCCTCCGCTCGCCAGAAATCGTCGTCGGCACGTGGCGTGCGGCACAAGAACAAAATGACGGGATCACCGAAAAGGAAGTCCGCGAGGCGCTCGAACAGCTCGATCCCTTGTGGGACGAGTTATTCCCCGCCGAGCAGGCCCGCATCGTCCAGCTTCTTGTCGACAGGGTCGACGTCAGCGTCGACGGCATCGACATCAAGCTGCGGGTCGATGGGTTGGCGGGTCTCTATCGCGAAGTTGCGGGCATTGGCGAACGGACGAGGAAAGCCGCATGACCAACAGTACCATGATGTCCCGGGACCAGCGCACGCTGACCGTGCGCGTGCCTTTCGCCATCAAGAAGCGCGGTGGCCGGAAACTGGTCATTGCGCCCGATGGTGCAAGCTGGACCCCACCCCAAATCCGCATCGACAACACCATCGTCAAGGCGATTGCCCGCGCCCACCGCTGGAAGCGGGTGCTGGAGAGCGGAGAATTTGCATCTGTTGCAGAGCTGGCGGCCGCCGAGAAGATCAATCAGTCCTACGTCTGCCGCGTCCTTCGCCTCACCCTGCTGGCGCCGGATATCGTCGAGGCGATTCTCGATGGGAGGCAGCCCGTGGAGCTGCAGATGGATGAGTTGCTCAAACCGTTGTCTGCTGAATGGAATCGGCAGAGAGTTCGTTTTGAAACGGAGAATATTGTTTAGTTTCAATTGATTATCACTTAAGCCAACATCGTCATCAGCAAGTTTATTTTTGCAGCCAAGGCTTTTCTGCGCGGGGAATTGACGGATTACGTTTGACCCCCTATATTGCTCGCAGCCAAGGCTTGGCGTGTATAGGAAAATGAAACTCGCAGACGTTGTCCATATCCTCCCGGGAATGCCGTTCCGCTCTCGCATCGAGACCGAGACGGGCGGCACCTTTGCCATTGTACAGGCACGGGATCTTTCCCCGGAAGGCGTTGTCCAGTTCGAAAATGCTGCCAGACTTGCCGCATTGCCCGCTAAACCAAAGGCATATCTCAAAGTCGGCGACATCGTATTCCAGCCTCGCGGAACTCGTTACTCCGCCGCGAAGGTCAATTTCACTGAAACTTCCGCCATTGCAGCCGCACCTCTGTTCACCTTGCGGTGCGACGCCTCCCGCATCTCTCCTGATTTCTTGTTGGCCGTGCTGCGGTCTTCCACGACGCAGGCTATCCTGCGGCAATCGGCGGTCGGCACCTATGTGCCGCAGATCCCCCGCCAAGCCATCGAATCCCTTCACATCGAGCTTCCCGACCTTCCCGACCAGATCAGGCTTGCCGATCTCGCTCACCTCGAACGGCGCGAATCCGAATTGATGGAACGCCTCCGCGATGTGCGGGAGAGGCTGTTCGATCTGGCTGTCGGGGAGGCTGCGAAGAAGAGCCGGAAGCGCGTCAACGCTCCCGGCTCGAAACCTGGCCCCAGTGGTGCGTCAACACCCTGAGGCCTCTTGTCCAACTGCGTTAGACGAAAGGTACTCTACGCATGTCCATCACGATCGGCAACTACAGCTTCGAGGGCCCCTTCGGGGACACCTCCAACCTTGGCAACAATTCCGGCGTCTATGCGATCCTGAGCCGGCGGACCAGCGCCGAGCGCTACACCGTCATCGACATCGGCGAAGCGGGCTGGATTCGGGACCGGATCACCTGCCACGACCGGCGCGACCAGTGGACGCGCCACAATCATGGTAGCCTGTCCGTCGCTGCCCTCTATTGCGACGAAACGGCCCGGATGCGTATCGAGCGCGAGCTGCGGACGCAGTACAACCCCGTGTGCGGCGACCGCTGACCGGTCGTCATGGAGGCCGGGCGCTTCGGTGCCCGGCCGATCCGTAGGAGACAGAATATGGCCGACAAAACCACCCTCGACGACGTCAAGCGGATCGCCTGGGCCGCCTGCGACACCTTCCGGGGCGTTATTGACGCCTCCGAATACAAGGACTTCATCCTTGTCTTCCTCTTCCACAAGTATGTGAGCGACGTCTGGAAGGAGCACTTTCAGGAGGCCGACCAGCGCTACCATGGCGACCGGCTGCGCATCGAGCGGAAGATGGCGCGCGAGCGCTTCGTCATTCCTAAGGGCGCAAGCTTCGACGACCTCCATCGTCAGCGGAATGCCGACAATATCGGCGAGTTGATCGACCAGGCGCTCGACGCCATTGCCGAGGCGAACAAGGCCAAGATCGGCGACGCCTTCGCCGACGTGATGTTCAATAGCGAGACCAAACTCGGAGATACCAGAAACCGCAATCGCCGCCTCAAGTCGCTGATCGAGGATTTTGCCAAGCTGGACTTGCGGCCCTCGCGTGTCGCCGCCGACGGACAAAGTCACAAGACCGCTGAGGACGTAATCGGCGAAGCCTACATCTACTTGATCGAGCGCTTTGGCTCGGAAGCCGGTAAGAAGGCCGGCGAGTTCTATACGCCCCGCCAGGTGGCACGGGTCCTCGCTCGGATCGCCGCCCCCCAGCCGGGCGACCGTATCTGCGATCCGGCCTGCGGTTCCGGCTCCCTGCTCATTAAGGCGGCCGAAGAAGTGGGTTCGAAAGATTTCGCGCTGTTCGGCCAGGAGGTGAATCGCGGCACCTGGGGCCTGGCCCGCCTTAACATGTTTCTGCATGGTATCGACGGCGCGCGGCTGGAATGGGGCGACACGCTCAATGATCCGAAGCTGATTGACGGCGCCAGCCTGATGAAGTTCGATGTCGTTGTCGCCAATCCCCCCTTCAGCCTCGACAAGTGGGGCGCCGAAAGCGCCGAGAACGATCGCTTCGGCCGCTTCTGGCGCGGGGTGCCGCCGAAATCGAAGGGCGACTGGGCGTTCATCACCCACATGATCGAGGCTGCGAAGACCCGCGAGGGCCGCGTCGCCGTCGTCGTGCCGCATGGGGTGCTGTTCCGCGCCGGCAGGGAAGGCATCATCCGCAAGGCGGTGATCGGGGAAAACCTGCTCGACGCTGTGATCGGCCTTCCGCCCAACCTGTTCCAGACCACGACGATTCCGGTCGCGGTGCTGCTGTTCGACCGGCGGCGCGAGAAAGGTGGAGTCCTGGAGGGCCGCCGCGACATTTTCTTCATCGACGCCAGCCGCGACTTCCAGAGTGCCAAGAACCAGAACCAGATTCTCGACAGCCACGTGGATCGGATCATCGCGGCACTCGCCGCGCGGGTGGACGTGGAGCGCTATGCCCGCGCCGTTCCGGTCGCGGAGATCGCCGAGAATGACTTCAACCTCAATATCCCGCGCTATGTCGACACCTTCGAGGCGGCGGAAGAGGTCGACATCGCGGAAGTGCAAAAGGAGATCGAAGCGCTGGAGGACGAGCTCACCACCCTGCGCGCCAGGATGCGGGAGCATCTGAAGGAGCTTGGGCTCAATGGCTGAACGCGGTTGTTCCCTTCCTGCGGGCTGGCATCGCGCGCCGCTTACCGCGATGGCGGACGTCTCGTTTAGCGGCGTGGACAAGAAGACCGCCCCCGGCGAAATTGCTGTGCGCCTCTGCAATTATGTTGATGTTTTTCACAATCATCGAATCCATCAAGGCATCGATTTCATGGAGGCGACCGCCACCGAAAGAGAGGTGGCGAACTTCACACTGCGCCAAGGCGACGTCGTTTTCACCAAAGATTCCGAAACGCCAGAGGAGATCGCTGAGCCAGCGTACGTGGCTGAGGACTTGAACGGGGTTGTCTGTGGCTATCACCTTGGGATTGCTCGCCCCAAGAAGAACGTCGATGGATTGTTTCTTTATTACGCGATGAAGGAATTGGCGGTCCGCAGGCAGTTCACCCGTGCCGCCAATGGCGTGACCCGCTTTGGCCTCACCCTTGATGCTTTGGACGGAATCGCAATTCCGATGCCGCCTTTCGTCGAACAACGCGGCATCGCGGCGATCTTGTCATCCTGGGACGCGGCCATTGACTCGGCGGCAAAAATCCGAAACCTGCTCGAACTCCAATATCGGGCTATCGCCGCAAAGAGGATCCGTTTGCGTGGATCGAACATGCGCGCGCTCAAAGAAGTCCTTGTTCCAGATCACATGCAGGCGATTGAACCCAACGGTCCCTTCCGCGCGCTTGGAGTGCGCAGCCATGGCAAAGGAACGTTTCAGAGGGAAGACGACCTTGCAATCAATGGAAGCACCAAAACAGTCTACCGCGTTGAGCCGAACCGATTTGTCGTCAATATTGTGTTCGCTTGGGAGGGCGCGGCGGCCATCACATCTGAACAGGACGCTGGGTGCCTTGTCTCTCACCGGTTTCCGACCTTCCTCGTCAACCAGAATGTTCTTTCATTAGAATACTTCCGGCATCTGATCCGTACCAAGTCGTTCCGTCAGCTGTTGGCCCTGGCCTCACCGGGAGGGGCAGGGCGAAACAAGACACTTAACCGCGATGACTTGCTGAAATTTGATATCCACGTTCCTCCGTATCCGGAGCAAAAGGCTGTGGCAGCGACTCTTAATGCGCTGGATCGACGGCTTGTACTGTTTCATCGATACCTAGAACGGCTTGCGGTTCAGCGCGACGCGCTGGCGACTGAGCTCCTGACCGGCTGCATCCGCGTTCTACAAGAGGAGGCGGCGGCATGAAGTTCGAAGTCTATTGCGACGAGGCGTTGCCTGATCTCTTCACCTCGCAGCATCCCCGGGCACGCTACCTGATGATTGGTAGCCTCTGGCTGCCGGCCGACATGCGCGAGACCGCGAAGGCCAGGATCGCGGAGCTCCGCACCAAGCATGGCGTTCATGGCGAAATCAAATGGCGAAAGATATCGCCCGCCAAGCAATCTTTCTATGCCGAATTGATCGACCTGTTTATGAGCTTCGGCCTCGACATGCGGTTCCGTTGCATTGCTGTTGATCGCACCGAAGTGAATATTGGGCGCCTCAATGGCGACGCTGAGCTCGGATTTTACAAGTTTTACTATCAGGCCCTGCACCATTGGATTCTGGACAATAACGAGTACCGCATCTTCTGCGACCTGAAGCGCAATCGCGACCGCTCGAGACTTTCAACGCTCAAGTCGATCCTCGCCAATGCTAACCGCACCTCTGTCATCGAAGATGTGCAGTCATTGCCGTCGCCGGAAGTCGTCTTGTTGCAGCTTTGTGATGTACTGCTCGGCGCCGCCAGCAGCCGCCTCAATGAGCGCGAGAATATGGGCGCGGCCAAAATGGCCATCGTGGAGCACCTCGAACGGCGGCTTGATCGACACCGACTGGGTCCGACATCTGCGGCCGAGCGCAAGTTCAATGTCTTCCGCATACGCCTGCAAGGGGGCTGGTGATGTCGTTGCCGCCCTTGCTTCATCTCGCCGACGCGGCTGCCTATCGGCAGCATTTCGTCAGCCAGTACTGCCGCCAGGCGATCCACACCCATGACGGCATTCGCGTCTATTTTCGGCAGGATCAGTTTGGCCACGCCTTTTACGAAAGTACCAACCGTGACGGCGCAAAGGACATCTTCTCTCAGGTCCGCGCCGAACGCATGGATTGGATTGGCGCTACACTCGCGGATCCGGCGGCCGTCCGCTATCAGGGATGGGATGCTCGGGGGCGCTGCTATGATCCGGCCCGTCGCGTCGACCTGCTCTACGAGGATTTCGTGGTGGTGCTGGCGCTCGGCCTGGCCCGCGATCATGCGCTCCGCGCCAACTTTGTCACCTGCTACCAGGCGAACAACAGCATCGGCAAGATTCGCACCTCGCCCCTTTGGACAAGGGAGGATTGCCTCAATGCGCTACGCTGAAAAGAATTGGGCGCTGATTTGCCACGCTGGCTCAGCGCCCGAAGCCTCGATTGGTTCAAAGCCGTTAGGCAGTGAACTCGTGCATATACCTGTGAGAGTAATGGGGAATTGTCAAGGAATTCTTGACTGGCCGGCTTGCGCCTCGCACTGTCGTGAACGTCGCCGATCGCCCATCTCAGGACGACAAAGTCTTGATTTTAACCATTTTTTCGAAGTATTGCCGAATCTGGGGGACGGCCAAGGCCGGACCGGAGTCCGTCCATGAACAGAGCCGCAGCCCCTCTGGTCCAGGATACCGAGAAGCACCTGTCGCAACTTCCGGCTCTCCACCTCCTTCAGAAGATGGAGCCGCACTGGCGCCTCTTGACCCGCAGCGAGGCTGACCGCGAGCGTGGTGGCAAGCGAGTCAACGTGTTTCTTGACGGCATCCTCAAGAACAGCCTCACGCGCATCAATCGGGTAGAGCTTCGCGGGGCTTCCTATCCATTCACGGAAAGCGGGCTTGCCGAGGCGATCGAGCGGTTGAAGCGGCCACGCCCATCGGGCCTCCTTCGCATCAACGAAGAACTGACTGACTTGCTGCTCCTTGGAACCGCCGTGGAGCAGACGGTGGACGGCGTCACCCGCGCCTTCCAGGTCAAATTCGTCGACTGGGCGGATCCAGGCGCCAACGTCTTTCACGCCTGTGCCGAATTCGACGTTGAGCGCGAGCATACAACCGAGGCGAGGCGGCCCGACATTGTGCTGTTCGTGAACGGCATTCCTTTCGCCGTGATCGAATGCAAGGGACCATCTATCGGCGTCGAACAGGCGGTGTCGCAGAATATCCGCAATCAGCAGGATGGTGAGATCGCCACTCTGTTCAGAACCGTGCAGCTGCTCATTGCGACTAACAAGAACCATGTCCGCTACGGAACGGTTGGGACCGCCGCACCCTTCTGGTCGAAATGGACAGAACTTGAAGATCGCGAGACCGACATGCTTGCGGCAGCAAATACACCGCTCGACGCCGATCAGAATCGTCAGACCTTCGCCGACGGATTCCGAGAGGATCGCGACTCCTACGACGCACGGTTCGACCAGGGCGAACGTCTGCTTACCGAGCAGGACAAGACGCTATGGGCACTGGCGCGGCCGGAGCGGCTGCTCGACCTGGTCCGCCGGTTCATTCTATTTGACGGTGGCGAGAAGAAGATTGCGCGCTACCAACAGTTTTTCGCGGTTCGCAAGATCCTCCGCCGCGTGACTGGCGATCGCGACGAGAGCGGCCAGCGCCGTGGCGGAGTGATCTGGCACACCCAAGGGTCCGGCAAGTCGCTGACCATGGTGATGCTGGCGCGCGCGCTTGGACTGGAGCCGTCAATTCCCGACCCCCGAATCGTCCTAGTAACGGACAGGATCGATTTGGACGAACAGCTGGAGGGCACATTCAAGGCCTGCGGCCTCGAACCCAAGCGCGCCACTACTGGTCGAAACCTGCTGGAACTCGTTGCAACCGAAAAGCGGTCGGTGGTCACTACGCTCATAAACAAATTCGACACGGCGCTTAACGTGCGCGACTTTACCGATTCTTCCAGGGACGTCTTTCTCCTCGTCGACGAGAGCCACCGCGGCCAATACGGGCGGCTGCACTCCCGTATGCGGAAGATTTTTCCGAATGCCTGCTACCTCGGATTTACCGGCACCCCGATCCTCAAAGACGAGAAGAATACGGCCGCAAAGTTTGGCGGTATTATCGATGTCTACGCCATCAATCAGGCCGTGAAAGACAAGGCGGTAGTTCCGCTACTTTACGAGGGCCGGCATGTCGAGCAGCGGGTTGACGAAACCGCGATTGACGCTTGGTTCGAACGGGTGTGTGCCGGCCTATCCGAGGACCAGAAAGCTGATCTCAAGCGGAAGTATGCTAGGACCGCTCGCCTCTTCCAGACCGAACAGACCATCGCGTTGATCGCCTTCGACGTATCCGAGCATTTTCGTCGAACGTGGAAGGGAACGGGTTTCAAGGGTCAGCTGGTAACGCCTTCAAAACGATCCGCCATCCTCTACAAGAAGGCACTGGACGAGCTAGGC
Organism: Alphaproteobacteria bacterium; assembly: GCA_020441605.1. Next base: position 13,946 of record JAGRLX010000198.1, on the reverse strand, counting down.
GTCGTTACGTCAGAGGTCATCATTTCACCGCCGGATGATCGCGAGGGCGAGGATCGGATCGAGGAGGCATCGTCGGACGAGGTCAAGCGGTTCTGGAAGACCGCAATGGACCGCTATGGCGACGAAACAACCTACAACTCACGAATCATCGAGGCGTTCAAGAAGCGCGAAGACCCTGAAATCCTGATCGTGGTCTCCAAGTTGTTGACCGGCTTCGACGCGCCTCGCAACACCGTGCTTTATCTTGCGCGACCTCTCACAGAGCACAATCTCTTGCAGGCGATCGCGCGCGTGAATCGGGTCGCCGAGGGCAAAGACTATGGGTACATCGTCGACTACTGCAGCGTTCTCGGTGAATTGAACCAGGCCTTGTCGAGCTATTCGGCGCTCGAAGGATTCGATGAGTCCGACCTCGCTGGCACCGTGACTTCGATCAATTCTGAAATCGGAAAGCTTGGCCAGCGGCATTCCGACCTTTGGGACGTTTTCCGTGGCGTGGCGAATACCGCGGACGAGGAGGCCCTGGAACAACACCTCCGCGACGAAGCGCGACGCGACGAGTTTTATGACCGCCTGAATGCCTTTTCGCGAACGCTGGCAATCGCGCTGTCGAGCCACGAGTTTGCGAACGAGCCGTCAAATCAACACCGCATCTTCGGCTATCGCAATGATCTCCGTCGCTTTGAGAACCTTCGGCGCGCCGTCCGCACGCGCTATCAGGACGCGGTGGACTACGGCCTGTACCGCAAGCGCATTGAGAAGCTGCTCGACACTTACATTGTCGCCGACGAGGTTCGACCAATTACCGACCTCGTCAACATTTTCGACGAGGACGCATTTGCCGAGGTCTTGCATTCAAAGGAGTCGACGGCCAGCCGAGCCGACGCAATCGCACACGCGACAAAAAAAACCATCAATGAACGGTGGGAGGAGGATCCGACCTTCTTCAAGCGCTTCTCCGAACTCCTCCGCCAAGCGATTGAGGACTTCCGTGCCAAGAGCATCTCCGATCTCGAATATTTGAAGCGCGTCCGGGATATCCGGGACCAGTTGGTGCGCCGGGATACGACGGACATCCCAGAGTCTGTCAGAGACGATCCCTTGGCCCGCGCCTTTTTCGGTTGCATTCAGGAAACTCTAAAGGACGTTCAGGGCAACGGTAACGCCGAGGATGACAAAGTGAGCGCCGAAGCCGCAAGGCAGCTCGTGGATATTGTGCACAATCATCGACGCGTCGAATGGGCGAACGATCCGGACGTTGAGAACGCCATCAGGAATGAAATCGACGACTACATGTTCGATGTGATCCGTGGTGAACACAAGGTGCCTATATCAACAGAGGCTATCGACACCCTAATCGACAGGCTGTTGATGGTGGCGCGGCGACAGACAGCATGATGGTCCGGACAACGAACTATGGCAGTGCGGCAATTGAGTACACACTCGTCCGTTCGCCACGTTCGTCACTTTCGATCTCGGTGCATCCGGATGGCGGGATAACCGTGTTGGCCCCCAAGGAAGCAGATCCAACGGAGATAGACGTGCGCGTCAAGCGACGCGCGCGGTGGATATTGCGCCAGCAGCGACATTTCGCGGAGTTCAGGCCACGCACCCCACAGAGGCAATTCGTCGGTGGAGAAACGCACCGCTATCTGGGCCGACAGTACCGCCTGAAAATCGATGCCGCGGAAGAGGACCGGGCTCTGATTAGGTCGGGCCGCCTGGTGGTTGAGAGCCGCTTCCCCGAGGATCGCGAGTGGACTCGTTTGTTGCTTCGCCGCTGGATGCGCGGGCGGGCCCATAAGATTCTGCATGAGCGCTACAATGCTGCCACGCCGATCATGAGGGCACTAGGAATCAAGCAGCCAACTCTTATGATTTGCCCAATGAAGAAGCGTTGGGGAAGTCACACAGCATCGGGTCGGATCCTGTTGAATGACATGTTAATCGCAGCAAGGCGGGACTGCATTGACTACGTGATTGCCCACGAGCTGTGCCACGTAGTCGAGCCTAGCCACTCGCCGCGGTTTTTCCGATTGTTGCGCCGCTTCATGCCAGATTGGGAACGCCGTAAGGAGCTCCTGGAGAAGTCAACAATCTGACCTGGTCTGTTCCGGAGTTCAGCCAGTATGAACTCGCCCTTGTGGTCGGCGCACCACAGGTCATTGGGGGCTCGCAGGATCCGGAGAGTACAGCGCCGAACGCCCCGTTCTTGCGCCCCTCCTGCGCCTCACCACCCCATGCCGGTCGAGCACCGCATGGATGGTCGAGATGGCAGGCCAGAGGGTGTCCAGACAGCGCCGTGCCAGAAGCGTCATGATCTTCGGCGCTCCCGAGGCGTCCACTCCTGCTTCAGCCGTACGGTCAGCGCGAGGATCTTCGGGCTGTGTCACGGATCGACGCTCTGCTCAACTCCGTACCCGGAGAATGAAAATCCCGCACCAAATCAATGGTGTGATTCGATACCAGTCCCTCGCGGAGGCCAATACAGATTGCGAAAGGTACGGAGTCCGCCAGACCAGAAAACCACATAAAATCAGCAACTTGCAAACTCCGTACTAAAATCGCGCAGTCCAGAGGTTTGGAGAATTTGGCGGAGAGAGAACGAATTTTAGGGCCTCAGCCCGGTTCGGCAGTGCAGAGGTTTCGTGGCGAACCCCGCAATTGTTGGGGAATTTCGGCACCAATCCGCGAGCGGAGAAAATTCGACGGGAGGTAACTGGCGGAGGGAAAGAGACTGAAATCCAACCTTCTTTGCTCTTAAGTTGTTGAGTTTGTTGGCTTAGATATCATGCCTCATCAGGCCGGCGGGGAGGCCGGAGTTCCCCAGCATTATGGAAGATTAAAGCCCAGACCGCCAATCTATGTCTCTTTGTATTTGAGGTTCATGTCGACGCCCGTCTGGCGCATGGTCTCGATGCAATTATCGAGATGCATGAAATGTGATCCATCTCCGCGCAGCGACAATCCGCGTGGTATCTGCCGTCAGATCAATCGAAGCGACTCCCGCCGTCGATCACGCTCAGATCGCTTGTGTCGGTACCGGAAGCCGTCATTCAGGCTTTCGAGGCAGAATGTGTCACTCTGTCCGTGAATCTCAGTTGGGTGAGCTGCCCACGGGTCGACGGCGCCTCCGCAGACCTGCATTTGCTAGCCGAAGAGGGAAATGCCTAGGCCCTCGCAAGTTCACTCAGCATGGTCAGGTATCGGATGTTGACAGGCTTGGCCAAAAGCTCATCCGCCCGGTCCAGCAAGGGCTGGAGGTAGGGCATGCCCAGATGCTTGTCGAGGGCCTGCTGGCTCACAAAGTTCTCGTAGAAGACGAAGACATTGGGGTCTTCCGCATCACAATGGAAGTCGTAGTTGATGCAACCCGGTTCGGTACGGGTGGGTGTTACAAAGCTTGAGAGTATTTTCAGAAGTTCTTCGCGCTTTTCAGGCCTGGCGACGACAGTTCCGATGATGGTGCAGCCTGGCTTCTTCATGACTGTTTCCTGTTCTGGCTGATAGCCACCGCGAGAATGATGATGGCGCCCCGGGCAATGAGCTGTTGCGAGAACTCGAGCCCGGCAAGGATGAGGCCATTGTTGATGAGGCCGATCATCAATGCGCCCATGATCGAGCCGACGACTGTACCCTTGCCGCCGAACAGGCTCGTGCCGCCGAGAACAGCTGCAGCGATGACCGACAGTTCATCGCCTTCTCCCAGCTGGAAGCGGCCGGTCTGAAATCGTCCCGCATAAAGCATGCCGGCAAAAGCGGCGGCCATTGAAGAGATGATCAGGACCTTGAATTTGACGTCGGACGTCTTGATGCCGGAATAGCGCGCCGCCGTTTCGCTGCCACCGGTTGCAAGCACGAAGCGCCCAAATGTCGTCTTGCGCAACACGATGTGCCCGAGCACACCGGCGGCAAGCATCCAGAACAGCACGATGGGTATCGGGCCCATGCTCCCGCCGCCAAGGAAGTAGCTGTAGCCGTCCGATAGAATGGGAATGGCCTTGGTGCCGCTCACCCACATGGATGTGCCCTTGGCGATGCCCATCATCGCCAGTGTGGTCAGAAATGACGGGATGCCGATGCGCGTGGTCAGTAGTCCATTGAACATGCCAACGGCGAGGCCCGTCGCCAGTCCGCAGAGAATGCCGAAGGCAACACCACCGTAGTCCATGCCCATGGCCGTCGCGACCGAGGCAAGTCCCGCAACGGCGCCGATCGACAGATCGATTTCGCCGGCCGAAAGCACATAGGTCATAGCCACCGCCATGATCGCGATCATCGCCGTCTGGCGGATGATGTTGAGCAGGTTGTTGGCGTCAAGAAAGCCCTTGTGTCCTAGAGTAATGGCAAAGAACACGAAGACCGCAACAAAACCGAGGTAGATAATGTATTGCCGCCAGTCGGGAAGGCGCCGCGTGGTTTGAGCGTCAGACATTGGCCCGGGCCTCCTGGATCGCACGCTGGAGAGCGTGTTCGGCATCCTGCATGTTTCCCTCTTTGTCGCTTTCGCCTTGTGAATCGAAGTGGGCGCGATCCACATCGCGCACCAGCCGGCCATCGCTCATCACCAGGATGCGGTCACAGGCCGCCAGCAACTCGTTGAGCTCGGACGAGATGACGATGACCGCCTTGCCCTGGCCTGCGAGCTCCCGGATCAGCGTGATGATCTCGGACTTGCTGCCGATGTCGATGCCTGCCGTAGGCTCATCGAGAATGACAATGCGTGGATCGGAGGCCAGCCACTTGCCCAGAACGACTTTCTGCTGGTTGCCGCCCGAGAGCGTCCGCACGGCGGCTCCAGCGGAAGCGGTCTTGATCTTCAAGGCTGCAATCCTGTCTAGCGCCAATTCCGACTGCTTTGCCGCCGAAATCCATCCCCATGAACTAAGGCGCCCCAGGATGGACATGGCAATGTTGTCCGATACACTGTGTTCCAGCACGACCCCCTGACGCAGCCGGTCTTCCGGGATAAGCGCGATGCCATGCCTGATGGCATCTGCCGGAGAGGCCATGTTCACGGGCACTCCGTCGACCAAAACGTCGCCGGAGACGACAGGGTCGATGCCGAACAGCAGCCTGGCAACTGCGCTGCGCCCACTGCCAAGCAAGCCGGCAATACCGATAACTTCACCGGCATGAACCTTCAGCGACAAATTTCTGGGCTTCACGCGGCCGGAGACGTCGCGCAGTTCCAACAGAATCTGATCACGCTTACAGGACTGACGCGAAATGCCGGTCAGGCCCTTAGACTCCCGGCCAACGATGTGCTGGATGATCGAAGTCAGCGTGAGTTCTGAAACTGGCGCCGTGATGACATGCCTGCCATCGCGGAATATCGTCGCACAGTCGGCAATGCGCATGATCTCATCCATGCGGTGGGACACATAGATGATGGCCACACCATCCGCCTTGAGCTTCTTGAGGAAGGCAAAGAGGCGGTCGACGTCATGGGCGGAAAGTGCCGTGCTCGGTTCATCGAGGATGAGCACTTTGGCGTCTTGCGAGATGGCTTTCACGATTTCGGTGAGCTGGCGTTGCCCGGCGCCCAGATCGCCAGCGAGCGCGTGAGGGTCAACGTCCACATCGAGACTCTTGAACAAGGTCCGGGCGCGCGCAACGGCCTCTTTGTCATCGATGAAGCCTGCGCCCGTCTTGAGTTCCTGATTGAGAAAGATGTTCTGCGCCACGGTCAGTGTTGGTACCAGGCTCATTTCCTGGAAAATCATGGCGACGCCGGCGCGCTTCGATTCCTCCGGCGTATGGGCACTGAGGACACGGCCATTCACTTCGACCGTGCCGGACGTCGGCGCGTGCACGCCGCGCAAGATCTTGAGGATGGTGCTCTTGCCTGCGCCATTGCCGCCCAGCAACGCATGGATTTCGCCCGCATGCACCTCCAGATCGACATTGCTCAATGCCCGGACACCGCCGAAATTCTTCGATACCCCCGTCATGCGCACGGCGGATTTCAGCTGTGCAGGGCCGGACATCAGTTGGCGACCTGAACCCAGCGTTCGCTGCGGCCGGACTCAAGGATGGCATCGGCGATCGCCGACACCCTGTAGCCATCCTCGAAGTTTGGCGACGGGAGCTGGCCGCTGACGATGGCCTTGAAGAAATCATAGCACTCGATGATCTTGGTTTCGCCGTAGCCGATGCCAAGTGCGGGTATCGGCCACAGGCCCTGGCCGTAAGGGTGGTTTGGCCCCGTATAGATGGTGCGGAACCCCCGTGCATCGGCGGGGTCATCGGCAAACATCACCTGCAGCTCGTCCATGCGCTCGTAGTTGAAGGCGATCGATCCCTTGGTGCCATGAATTTCAAAGGTCAGGAAATTGTTGCGCCCGTAGGCATTTCGCGAGGCTTCGATCGAGCCCACTGCGCCATTCTGGAACTTGAGCAGGGTGATCATCTCGTCGTCGACGTCGACCTCAGCCTTGGGGCCGGCGCCTGACTTGTCGGAGGCGCCGAGCTTGTCGAGCCCGCCTGATTGCAGTGGCCGCTCCTTGACATATGTATGCACCATGGCATTCACCGCCGAGATCTCGCCGACGAGATAGCGGGCGAAATCCACTACATGGGTGCCGATGTCGCCCACCGTGCCGGACCCTGCGATCTTCTTCTGGAAACGCCATGACAAGGGACCGTTGGGGTCCGCCGACCAGTCCTGCAGATAGGTGCCGCGGAAATTCAAGACTTTGCCAATGCGGCCTTCGTCGATCAGCTTCTTCGCCATGGCCACACCCGGCGTGCGGCGGTAGTTGAAGGCCACCATGTGTATCACACCGGATTTCTTTGCGGCATCCGCCATGGTGCGGGCCTCTGCCCCGGTGCGGGCCAGTGGCTTTTCGCAGATGACGTGCTTGCCTGCCTCCAGCGCGGCGATGGCGAGTTCGGCGTGGCTGTCATTCGGGGTCACGATGTCGACGACATCGATGTCCTTGCGCGCAAGGACGGTCTTCCAGTCAGACGAGGACTCGTCAAAGCCGAGGCGCCTGGCCCCTTCAGCAGCGAGATCCGCGTTGACGTCGATCAGCACCTTGCGATGGGGAATGGCGGGTGCTGGCCAGAAGAACATCGGCATTGCCGCATAGGCGAGCGCATGGGCCTTGCCCATGAAGCCGCCACCGATCATGGCCACGTTGAGTGTTTTCGTCATGATGTGAAGCCTTCAGCAGAACAGAAAATGGCGGTTGACCCAGGGAGGAAGGTCAACCGCCCTGCGACGGAGTTACTTGAAGCTCGACTTGATTTTGTCGGTGGCCTCCGCGCCGTAAATGTCCTTCCACATGTCGAGAAGATTGTCCTTGGTGATGGGAGCTGCCGGCAGCGCCACATAGGCCGGCGCTTCCTTGCCCAGCAGCGCATAGGCAGCAAGACGCGCTTCGGCGATGCCTGCCTCGCGCGGGCGCTGCGAGCCCATGCCCTTCACCATGCCGCCCTTTGCCATTTCGATGGCAACGTTTTCGCCAAGGTCCTGATTGATGACGATGAGATCGGTACGGCCAGCAGCGCGTGCTGCTGCGAGCACGCCTTCCGCAGGCGTGTCCCACACGGCCCAGATGGCCTTGGTTTCGGGATGCGCCGTCAGGATCGCCCCAGCAGCCTTCTCGGCGTCGCCCGCAAAATCAGGACCGCCAATGCCCTGTTCGTCCACAATCTTGATGTCCGGATAGTTGTCGGCAATGGTCTTCTTGAAGCCATCGTAACGCTGCCGGGTCACGAAGAAGTCGGCGGCGTGGAAAACCAGACCGATTTCGCCCTTGCTGCCGAGCGCCTTGGCCATCAGATGGCCGGCCGCGACACCATTGCCGTAGTTGTCGGCGGACACTGTCGAGATATAGTCGATCCCTGCCTTGAAGTCCTTCGGGATGTTGTCCATGAAAATGAGCTTGGTGCCAGCCTCGGCAGCCTTCTTGTAGGCGCCGGCCGTCGCCACGCCATCAACCGGAATGGACACGATGATGTTGGGCTTCTGCGCCATCACGGTTTCGATGTCGGCGACCTGCTTTTCCGGCTTAAAGCCGGCATCGGTGACGGCGATCACGTTGATGCCGAGCCTTTCGAATTCGGACTTGAGGCCCGCGGTCTGCGCATTGGTCCAATCATTGCCACCGATGTGAAAGACGAGAGCGGCGGTAGCATTCATCGCCTTGACCTTGGCGATCTCCTCGTCGCTGAGCGTGATGGTCGCGGCGGAAACCGGGTCTTCGCCGTTCGGGCCCTTGCTCATCACTGTCTTGGCGAGCTCTTGCAGGGCAGCGTCCGGGTCCGTCGCCCAGGCGGCTGTGGTGAAGCAGCCTGCCAGAAGTGCGAGGCCTGCGACCGTGCCCAAGAATTTGCGCTTATTCATTGTGTTTCCTCCGTTTGTCGATTGTTGAGTTATTCCGCGGCCCGCAGGTACGTCATGCTGAGTGCCGCGCCTTCCTTCGGGTCTGGCCAGCTATCCAGTTCAGCTGTCACCCACCCCGAGAAACCGATGTCCTTCATCGCTTGGATGATGGCGTTCATGTCGAGCGTGCCACGGTCGAGCGGCGTGAAGGCGAATGGCTCCTTCTGCCAGCCCTTGAGGTGGATGTAGGAAATGCGGCCTGCATGTTCGCGGATCATGGCCGACACGTCGCCTCCCGCCGCCGCGAGGTGTGCGGTATCAGGGCAGAAGTGGATTGAAGTCTCCTTGAACACCGCGCGGACTTCCGCCGGGCCTTCAATCATGGTGGTGAGGTGCGGGTGGTAGTGGGCCTGGAGGCCCGCCTTCCTGGCAATGCCAACGACCTTTTCAAGGGCCGCAGCCAGCTTCTTGATGTCATCACTCCTGTTGCCCTTGGCGCGCTTGGCCCCGCCGCCGACCACAAGATGCAGCGCACCCATTTCAGCGGCAGCAGCGGCCGCGCGTTCGATGCGCTTGAGCTCTTCTTCCAGGATGTCGTCGAAAATGAAATTGCCGCCGGAATAGGTTGCGAGGAAGGTCACCCCCGCGTTACGGCAGGCGGACTTGAGGTCTTCGAACCGGCCCTCATAGTCGAGGAGATTTCCGTCGAAAGTTTCGACACCCTCATAGCCGCAGGCACCAATGTCCGCGATGGCGCGCTCCATCTGAGCGAAGGTCCGGTAGGTCAGCTGGGTAATGGAGGTCACGCCGACGGCATCGCCGCCCAGGCTGCCCCAGCAATTGGCATGATACGCCTTCTTCCACATCTCGTCTCAACTCCCATTCAGACTGTCCGCATTGGCGGCTTCGGCTTGTTGGCACAACCCTAACAGAAATTTTCCGCATATGTCAATCCATTTTCTGCAAAAGTATTGCTAATTTATACACAAGAAGCTAGACTTGTGCCGAGCATGTTGAGATTTCAGCGGAAATTTGCGAGAGTTCGACCATGGAATCGATATGCCGCAGTGGATTTGGCCATGATTGAAGGCGCCGGAAGTGACAGTGCGTTGTTTGCCGACGCGCTTGAACGCGTCGATGCCGAGCAGCAAAGCCTCGCTCTCGTTCTCAACCTGCTCCGCCGGGAGGAAGCCAATACGAAACTGGAAATCGAGCGCATTTCTGGCCTCGGCCGCGCTATCGTGGCTGACCGAGTTGCCAGCCTGGTGGAGCTCATGCTCGCCGATGAAAGCGAATTGGGGGTCGCGACAGGCGGCCGGGCCCCCCGCAACATCAAGTTCAATGATGGCGTCGCCCTGCTTCTGGTGGCGCATGTCGACCAATCCACCCTTGGTGTTGGCATGGCCAGTCTCGGTGGCAAGCTGGTGTTTGCGCACCACGAGCCGATCGACTCCGTGGCGGACCATCAGGCTGTGCTGGCGCGCATCACGTCATTGTTCGATTGGGCGCTCGAGCAGCATTTGCGTGGACGCGCCATCTGGGGCGTCGGCCTGTCTGTCGAAGGTCCCGTCGAACAACAGGCCAATCAGTTCTTTGCTTCCCCTGCCCTGCACTTCCTGCCGGGCTGGGACAACGCACGCATCGTCGAAAGCCTCGTCGACAAATATGCGGCACCGGTCTGGGTACGTAACAACACCCAGATGACAACACTGGGCGAATTGCGCGCCGGCAGCGGACGCGGCGCATCCGACATGTTGTTTGTTGACCTGGGCAAGGAGATCACCGCCGGCATTGTCTGCGACGGAAGGCTCTATCGCGGAGCACAAGGTGGCGCGGGCTTGATTGGACATATTGCAACGGGCGAAGAGAACCAGGCGCCATGCAGATGCGGCAACCATGGTTGCCTTGAAACTGTCGCTGGCGCCGATGCGATCAGCCGGACCGCAACCAGGGCCGCTCAGAATGGACAAAGCCCGGAACTGGCCGAACTGCTTGCGGCCAATGGCGAGTTGACGCCGTCGGACGTGGCAACCGCCGCGATCATGGGTGATGCGTTTTCAGCCGAGCTTCTCGCCCGCAGCGGCAGGCAGATCGGCACAACTATTGCCTCCCTGACCAATGCCTTCAACCCGTCGCTCATCGTTCTGGGCGGGCCATGGGCGCAGCAGAGCGACATCCTCCTCGCGGCCATTCGCGAAGCGATCTACCGCCGCTCGCATCCGCTGGTGTCACGCGATCTCAAGATCGCGCGCTCCCAGATGGGTGGTTCGGCCACACTGATTGGCCTAGCGCTTTCGATGGTCGACGATATCTTCGCGCCCTACACATTGGCACGCTGGGTGAAACATGCTTCGCCATTGGCCCACCCTGGTATCGTCAGCGCGGTTGCCGCAACCAGGAAAGATGCTGCAATGATTGCCAGGCGCCTGGTGCCACCGGCGCCCTCGGCCAAAGTTGCTTCGTAACAGGGAGTTCCTAATATGCCCGTAACAGGCCTGGGCCCACACGGCGAACGAGCAGCTTCGCCGCTGCTCTTGAAGTTGAGCGAAGCCGACTCGCAGGAGATTGCGCAGCGCCGTTTTTCGGTCGGCGTTGTCCTGCATACGACACAGAGCGACTGGGCGCGCCAGCAGCTTGCAGGCATCTCCTCGATGCTGGGCCAGCACAACGCAGCGATTGTTGACGTGGTCGACTGCGGCTTCGATGCCGGCCAGCAAGTGGCGGCGCTGACGCGCATGGCCGTGGAAGACATCGATGCGGTCATCAGCATACCCATCGGCAATGCGGATGTCGCGGAGCCGCACCGCGCGATCCACCAGGCTGGCAAGAAGCTCATCCTTCTTGACAATGCCCCAACGGGTCTGGCCGCGGGCGCGGAATACACCTGTGTCGTGTCCGCCGATAATTTTGGCCTGGGTGAGATTGCCGCCCGGCAGTTGAGCACCGAGATAGATACTGGCCAGAAAATCGGCATACTGTCCTATGCTGCGGATTTCTTTGCCACCGATGAGCGAGAAATCGCGTTCCGCAAATGGATGAACAGGAACCGTCCCGATCTGACCATAGCGCAGGCCAGGTTCCAGTCTCTGGCCGACGTGAGGGGCGCAGTGCAGGCGTTGCTTGCCTCGGAAGGTGCGCTTGGCGGCTTGTTCGTTGTGTGGGACGAGCCAGCCGTTCTCGCCGCCGAAGTTCTCGAGCAGGCACAGCACACGTCACCGATCGCCACGATTGACCTCGGCAACGCCGTCGCCATCAGCATGGCAAGAGGTGGCCCGATCAAGTCGGTTGGGGCACAGCGCCCCTATGACCAGGGCAAGGCTGCCGCCGCAGCCGCGCTACTTTCACTGCTTGGCCGCCCCCTGCCATCATGGATCGCATTGCCGGGTCTTGCCGTGGTGCGCGACAATGTTGTCGAAGCCTACCAATCGATCTGGCATGCCCCCGCTCCACCAGAGCTTCTAAGGCTGCTGAGAGCTTCAAAATGGTAACAAACGCAAGAAGCATGTCGCGGGATTGCTGACAAGACTTGAAGGACTAATGTTTGGACAATCGGCCGCCTACAGTTCAAGCCGCAAGGGCCGTTACTCTGTTTGAACGAAATCTCGGCTGTCCGGCACACTTCGCCGATCGCCGTTCCTTCCTCGGCCTGGCGCAGAATGTAGGCGATCCTTGATATTGCCTGGTAGGGTGAAGCAATGACATGACACGTGCGTTCGACTATTATCCTCAACGTTCTAGTGGAGGCAGAATGCCAACTAGCCTGACAATCATGCCACTGAACCACAATACAAGGTGATGGAGGCGATACCGACCGGATAATGGTTCATGACCCACACAGATTAATTGGCCGGAAGGTCTCGACGAGCACCGTAAAACCGGCCTTGAGGTCTGCGCCGGAAGGGCCATACGAGGGTGAAGACCCGCACTGGCAAGTCGGGATCGCCCGAAGCGAAAGCAGCCGGTTCATTGATTTCGTGGAGGAGCTTGAAAACGAGACAGATTCAACGCTTCCGCTGAAAGGCGGTTATCGGGAGATGCGCATATTCATTCATCTCTTGCGCCACCACCTTGGCGGCCGTCTCGTGACCGCTTCCTCGCTGGCTGATGCGTCCGGCCTCTCGTACGGGACTGCTATGCGGTCGCTGGACGATCTTGTGAAGAGAGGGCTCATCATCAAGAGGCCGCGTACGGTCTCCGGCAAGTCCTTTTCGTTGCACCCATCGGCTGGATTGCTCGATCAGTGGCAGAAATTCGAGCAGCGCGTCAAGTCGATGGTGGACTCCAAATTCGCCCGTGAAAACATCGAGGAACCAACCGCCTATGACATCAATGGCGGAGTGCCCGTGGCTTCGCGAGTCGTGCCGCCTCCGGCTGCTTTGGAAAAGAAACTGAACCTCACCCGGGGTCTTAGAATCCTCGTTCATGCCGATCCAACATTCGTGGCGATGAACTCATTGCGCAAGCAATTCGAGATGATCTTTGGCGTGGAGATTAGGAGCCGTGCGCTTTCAATCGACCGTCTTCGCGCCGAGATAATCGACAACAGTCTAGCCAAGTCATCGCGATACGACATTATTGCTTGTGACTTGCCTTGGTTTGGTGAAATGGCTGCCGCCGGCAGGCTTCTGGCCCTCGATCCGCTGATCAATGAAAGCGAGTTTGATCGACGCGATTTTCACGCCGACGCCTTGGCGAGCGCTTGTTATTGGGGCGTTCAGTATGGAATTCCGATCCTGACGACAGCGGAAATCCTCGTCTATCGCACCGATCTGTTTGCCGGCGCGGGAATAGCGCCGCCCACCACTGCGGCAGAAACTCTGAGTGCGGTGCGAGCGCTGCACCGTCCGGCCGCCGGATTGAGTGGCATTGCATGGAATGGTGGCCGGGGGACGCCCCTCGGACACACATTCATCATGGTCATGGGCGCATTTGGCCAGCCAGTCGTCAACTTGCGGCGACTGCCGAATGGATTCGACGCCGAAACTGTCAGTGGCGAGCAATTGCGCCCCATGTTCATGTCAGACGCCGCCCGCGATACGGCCGAATATCTGCGCGAACTTGTTCAATATTCTCCGCCCAACATCTTGCGCATGACTTGGTATGATCGCGCCATGGCCTACGCTCAGGGCAAGGTTGCGAGTGCCTATTCGCATTCGCTGCTCGCACAACTTTATGAACTCAATGAATCGTCGCCTGCCTACCGGATGACCGGCTACCTGCCTCACCCTGCAGGACCGCAAGGAGCACCCATTGTTCCCCTTGGTGGCTATGCGCTGGCAATCCCGGCCAACATCGAGCGTGAGCGAATCGGGGCTGTATGGACAGCGCTGCGGACGCTGACTTCGCCCAGCGCAGCAAAGCTCTACGCCGCCAATGGCAGTCTGGCGTGGTCCCGTTTCAGCATCATCAGAGACCAAGAGATAAGATCCATTTCGCCAATGATTCCGGCTGTCGACCAAATGGCACGGCGCAGTCTGTTGCGCATGTGGCCACGTCCCCCGATCGCCGAGATATCCGATGTCATCGGTATTGCCGGCCAGGAAATCCACGATATGTTGTCCGGCCTCAAATCGATCAACCAGGCGCTGACAAATGCACAGAATCGAAGTGATGC
>JAGRLX010000197.1 GCA_020441605.1 Alphaproteobacteria bacterium | reverse complement strand
TTAGCCCGGTGCGGATTTCCCGTTCTTCTTGCCGGGCTCACGTCCCGGTTTGGCGCTGACGAGACGGCGCGCGGTCGCCTCATCGGTAATCAAGCCAAAAAGAAGACCGCTTTGAAGTATCGAGCGGATGGCTTGAGTCTTGGATGTGCCGCCGGCCAGGGCGACGATCTTGTGTGACTTCAGATCCTCGATGCGTGGCGCCAGCGCCCGGTCCGACACCGGATTGGGCACGTGTACACCTTCCACCCCGAAGAACTGTCCGAGGATCTCGGCGGAGGCGCCCAGCTGCAGTACTTCATCGACATCTTCGTCGTCGACCATGCCGGCGCTGGCAATGAAGCTCTTGCGATCCACCTCACCGATTCCGGCGATGTAGATCGCCGCCTTGCGGGCCATGGCAATAACATCCGACACGCCGTACTGCGACTCGAGCACTTCCCTGTCTTTGGCGGTATTGGCGAAGAACGGCACCGGCATCACATAGGCTTCGGCCCCGGTCCGCTCGGCAAGGCGATGGATCACATCGAAGGGGCTGGCGGCAAAGCGGCGCGTCAAGCCGCCAAGCAGTGACACGAAGCGAGTACCATTCGCCGGCACACTCGGCATGAGGTCGATCGCTGCCGCGAGGGTGCGGCCATGACCGATGCCGATCAAATCGTAGCGGCCGGACTCGATCAGATTCCGGATGTAACGCCCGCCTGCATAGCCGAGCGTGCGCAGCGGTAGAGCGCCCTCATCGATGTTCGGAACGACTTCGCAATGCTGCAGCCCGTAAGCGGCCTTGAGCTTTTCCTCAAGTTCGATGCAGCCCGCGATAGGACCTTCGACGAAGACACGGATCAGGCCGTCATTGCGCGCCCGCGCGATGAGCCGATGGGTCTTGGTATTCGGCAGCCCCAGAAGCTCGGCCACTTCGCCCTGGGTCTTGCCGCCAGCAAAATGGAGCCACGCGGCGCGCGCCGCCAAAGCAGCGTCCTCGTCCACATGCAGTGATTGCTGGTGCAGGTTCAACGCGCTCCCACCTGTTTTGAATTATTTTTCTTGAGATGCAATATTTTTCAGATATGCTCCGGAGTCAACAAATTTCGATGTTGCATTGCAGCGCGAAATGGAAGGGCACATGGGCTTCACCCTGTCGGTCAACACCAATCCTCTCGTCAATCGCTTCGCCGAGCCCGAAGATTTCATTGGCGTGCTTGCTGATGAAATCGGCATTGGCCACATCCAGATGGTTCATGAATTCATCAATCCATCATGGGAGGCGGCGACGGTGAAACGGCTCACCGACCGCATGGCGCGGGCCTGTGCCGTCAAGGGTGCCAAGATCACGTCGGTGATGACGGGACCCTATGGACGTCTCAACCATTTCGCTCATCCCGATGCCGAAGTCCGGAACTACTACGTCAGATGGTTCAAGGGCATGGCCGACATCGCCGGCGACCTCGGCGCGGCCAGCATCGGCACGCAGTTCGCTATCTTCACCTTCCGCGACTACGACGATCCAGCTCGGCGCAACGCGTTGTTGAAGATCGCGCTCGATTGCTGGCGCGAGGTGGCGGATTACGGCAAGCGACGTGGCCTGACTTGGTTGTTCTGGGAACCGATGTCGGTCGGCCGCGAATTGGGACACACATTGAAGGACACGCAGTCGCTTCAGGACTGGATCAATGCTGCGGAACTTCCCATCCCGCTCAAGCCGATGGTCGACATCGACCATGGCGACGTGACCTCGCCCGATCCGCGCGATGTTGACCCGTTCGCCTGGGCCCGGGATTTCGCCACCCAGTCGCCGATCATTCACATCAAGCAGAGCAGCATGAACAAGGGGGGCCACTGGCCCTTCACTGCACAATACAACAAGGATGGCCGGATCACGCCGGAGAAGCTCATCGCGGCGATCAGGGCCGGCGGCGGCACCGACAATGAACTGTGCCTCGAGCTTGCCTTCCGCGAGCGCGAGCCCACCGATCGCAGTGTCGTCGCGGCCTTGCGGGAATCGGTGGCCTTTTGGGCGCCCTATGCCAAGACGGGATACAATTGATGACGCGCAAGACACCGTGGATCGGCACCAGCTGGAAAATGAATAAGGTCCGCCGCGAGGCGCGCGCCTTTGCCGAAGCCCTGCGGGATTCGCCGGCCACCCGCATGACTGCGGTCCAGCCATTCATCATCCCGCCGTTTCCCTACATCGCCGAAGTCGCGGAGATCCTCTCCGGAACACGCGTCAAGATCGGCGCCCAGAACATGCATTGGGACGACAAGGGTGCCTGGACCGGCGAAGTCTCGCCGGCAATGGTCAAGGATTGCGGTGCCCATCTCGTCGAACTGGGCCATAGCGAGCGCCGCACGCACTTCGGTGAAACCGACGACACTGTTGCCCGCAAGGTCGCAGCCGCCCTGCGGCATGGCCTTGTGGCTCTGGTCTGCATCGGCGACACACGCAGCGAATATGAGGCGGGAGCCACGGCCGACGTTCTCGCCATGCAGACGCGTTTCGCCCTCCGGGATGCGGGTAAGTCAGCCGTCGGCAAGGTGATCATTGCCTATGAGCCGGTTTGGTCGATCGGCGAAGGCGGGGTGCCAGCCGACCCGGATTTCGCCAATGAACAGCACATGAAACTCAAGACCCTGACCGCCGACATCGCCGGCGAGGCCCTGCCGATTCTCTATGGCGGCAGCGTCAACCCGTCGAACTGCTGCGAACTTGCCGGCAAATCGGCCATTGACGGACTATTCATTGGCCGTTCCGCCTGGGACGCGGCTGGCTATACTGGCATCATCGAATCCGTAACCCGTTCCCTGGAGGAAATGCCATGAAAATCGCCCTTGGCGCTGACAGCGCCGGCAAGCCCCTAATCGACGTGATCGAGGCCCATCTCAAGTCCAAGGGCCAACATGAAGTGGCCAATCTCAGTCAGTCGGGATTCTATGCGGATCTGTCGGCTGCGGTCGCTTCGGCGGTGAAGGACGGCACCTACGATCGCGCCATCCTGTGTTGCGGGACGGGCATCGGCGTGTGCATTTCGGCCAACAAGGTTCCCGGCATTCGTGCCGCCCTCACTCACGACACCTATTCGGCCGAGCGTGCCGCCAAGTCCAACAACGCCCAGATCATTACCATGGGCGCGCGAGTCATCGGTCCCGAACTCGCGAAGGCCATCGTCGATACCTGGCTTGCGTCGGAATTCGATCCCAAAGGACCGTCGGCCGCCAATGTCGAGGCCATCGACCGCCTCGATCAGCGCTGATCTCACTCGGCCGAAGCCGACATGGCTGCGAAACGGCGCTCGAAACCTCCCAGGCGATCTGCGAGGTACTGGGCAAAGTCATAGTTGGGCCGCTCAAGGTGACTGAGGTGGCCCGGAACGGCCGCGTCGGCACAGATGCCCCGGTAGACCTTCTCGGTGCAGCCACGGTCCTCGACATTCACTTCGTCGAGCAGGGTCTTGAGCCTGGCGAAGCTATGCTGTGCGTCCGGCGCGGTGACGAATTCAGGTGACATGCCGCCGCCGAAGGTGATGTGCACCTGGCCGGCGCCACGGGGCAGCAGCGAGAGATACCAGAAATATCCCGGTGTAAGGGTGATGAGCAAGCTCGGATAGATCGCTAGCAGAAATGTCGTCCGGCGGCGATCTCCCTTCATGCGGGTGTTCGATGGATGGGCGAGTGCGATCTTGAGGGTGTCGTCCTTGAGGATCGTATGATAGTTGAAGGCCGGCCGGCCGGGCGGACAAATCATCTCGTCCAGCTTAGACAGTCCACCGATGGTGCCCGCATGGCACATGGGCAAATGGTAGCTCTCCATGAAATTCTCGGCGAGGATCTTCCAGTTGGTTTGCCAGATGTGGGTCTCGTGGAATGTTTCAACGTAGTTTTCCATCTGGTAGTCGTCGATCAGCCCCTGGACTTCGGCAAGTTGGGTGGCGACCGCAGGGGCGTCCCGGTTCAAGGTGACCATCACCCAACCCAACCACTGTTCGCAGCGCACATCCGGCAGCTTGTAACAGGCGGAGGAAAAGCCTTCGTTGCGGGTCATGGCAGGTGCAGCCCGCAGGGTACCGTCCAAATTATAGGTCCAGGCATGATAGGGGCAGACGATCACCTTCCTGTTGCCCGCGCCTTCCAGCATGGTCGACATGCGGTGGCGGCAAACATTGGACATGGCCCGCAGCCGGCCTGTGCCATCCCGCAAGACGATAATGGGCTGTCCTGCCAGTTCATAGGTGATGTAGTCGCCAGGATTGGGCAAGGCGCTGGCCCGGCCGACGCAAACCCATTCCTTGGCAAAGATTTCCCGCTGTTCTGCGGCCAGGAAATCCGGGCAGCGATAGACAGCGGGCGGCATGGCCCGCGCCGCCTCGAACGGCACGCTCACATTATCGACCAACTGCTTGATTGCCGCCACCGTTGCCATTGCCAGGCCTCTCCTGAAGTGTCACTCACTCTTGGGCACCGACCTATATCAGCATTCCGCCTGACTGAGAATTCAGGGCTGATATTCCGACAGGTTGCGGCCTGGACCCAGTTGGGCGAAACTGTAGCCATGTCGCAGCCGTCAGAATCGGAGCCCGATCGATGAAATTCGGAGAATCCATCCCCCTGCCCCTGCTGGGCCTTGCCCTGATACTGTTGCCGGCCGTTCTGGCGGGACTTCAAGTGGCGCGCGCCGAAGAGCCCTCCGGCAACGCCGAAGTATCGGCGGAGGGCGATTTCAGGCTCTACTGCGCTGAATGCCATGGCGACGATGGCCGGGGGGATGGGCCAAAGTCCTTCGGCCTGAGCGCGCCAGCTCCCGACCTTACCAAGCTCAGGGCCCGCAATGGAGGCACCTTCCCGCGAGAGATGCTGGCGCGGGTCATCGACGGCCGCGAGGACATTGCCTTGCACGGCGGGCGCGAGATGCCGGTCTGGGGGCAGTGGTTCAAGATGGAGGCGGCAGCCGAACTTGGTGGTGCTGAAGGCGACGAGGACAGCATCCACAGGCGGGTCGAGAATCTGATCGATTTCATTGAATCCCTGCAGGACTGACATGACCATCCACCATTTCATCCCCACCGTCTTTCACAACGCCATCGGCTCGCATGCGTCGGCGCTGACCATCGCGAGCGGCGATACGGTTGTCACCGAAACCGTCGATGCCCATGGCTTCGACCGCCACGGCAAGCAGCCGGGGCAACGTCCAAATCCGATGACCGGGCCCTTCCATGTGGAGGGAGCCGAACCCGGAGACGCCTTGCGCGTCAGGATCGACCGCATCTCCATGACGCGTGGCACTGGTTGGACCTACCAGGTGCTGAGCCCCAATGTCGTCAATCCCGACGCCGTCTCGCGCTTTCCCCAGCCGGTCAAGACAGAATGGCTTATCGATGCCGCCACGGGCCTTGTCCGGCTCGCCGCTCCACCGCCACGGCTTGCGGATTGGTCGGTGCCGCTGCGCCCGATGATCGGCTGTTTCGGCGTGGCGCCCCGTCTCGGTCAGGCCATATCGACGGCAACCAGCGGCCCCTATGGCGGCAACATGGACTACCGCGGATTCCACGCCGGGGTCGAGGTGGTCTTTCCGGTGGCCGTATCCGGTGCCCTGTTCTTTGTTGGCGACGTGCACGCCGCCCAGGGCGATGGCGAGATCGTCGGCACGGGGATCGAGACGGCCGCTGAAGTCGAATTCACCGTCCATGTCGAAAAGGGCCGAAAGATCGGTTGGCCGCGTGGCGAAAATCGCGACGACATCTTTACCGTCGGCAATGCCCGGCCGCTCGACCAGGCCCTGCAGCACGCGACCACGGAGATGGTCGACTGGCTGATCCAGGACCATGGCCACGACGAGGTCTCGGCCAGTCACCTGCTGGGCCAGGCCGTGCGCTACGATATCGCCAATGTGTTCAATCCGGCCTATTCGGTTGTCTGCCGGCTGGCAAAATCCTGGTTGGGCCGGACCTGACAACCTTGAGGCTGTTCGAGGCCGGGGTTGATGACAAGGGCCTGCGTGACCCGTAAGCTGAATGTCGGGTTTGTGGGGATTGAGAAATGGCAGACGAGACGGGGCTTCGCGACAGATTGGCAAAGGCTCTGGATCATATCCGGGCAGACGTGGTGCATGCCGGAATATTCGATTTCGCATCGAGTTTTCGCGAGCGGCGCCTGCGCCGTGCGGCCTTGCTGGATGGGGCCGAGACCGCGGTCTTCGCCAATGTGGTAACAAAGTGGGACATGGCGGAAAACATCATGTTTCCCGGTCCCTATGGCAGCGAGACGGTCAGCTACGATGTCGACTCCCTGCGGCCCTATCCGTTCGAGAAAGATGCTGCCGCACTGATCATGGACTATAGCGGCGCGCAGGCCGACATCATGCCGCGGCGCATTCTGGCCAAACAGATCGCCAAGGCCAATGCACTTGGCTACGATGTGCAGGCCGCGTTTGAATTCGAGTTCATCGTACTGAACGAAACTGCCGAATCCCTGCGCAGTAAGGGCTTTGCCAACCTGGCATCCTTTGCGCCGGACAACCGCTGCTGGTCGGGATTGACCGCCGCGGTTCACGCCGACTTTGTGACCGGCCTGGAAGATGTTCTGGCACGGGGCGATATACCCTTGCTTTCGCTGAGCGTCGAACTGGGACCGGGCTGCTTCGAGGCCACCCTGAAACATCGCGACGGATTGCGCGCCGCCGACGATGCCGCCTTCTTCCGCATGTTTACCAAGGCCTATTGCCGTGAACGAGGCATGACTGCGTCCTTCATGTCCCTCACTGGCAGTGGATTCCCCGGAATCGGTGGCCATATCAACCTGTCACTTCGTGACCGAGCCAACGGCCGGAATGCCTTCGCGGACAAGACCGCCGAGCACGGCCTGTCGAAGGTCGCCAGATCGTTTCTGGCGGGCATCATCGATACCGTGCCCGAGATATTCCCAATGATCGGAAACACGGTGAATGCCTACCGGCGGTTGGCGCCGGGGAGCTGGGCGCCCAAGACAGTGAGCTGGGCGCCCTATAATTATGCTGCCGCAGTGCGCACGGCCGCGGAGACCGAAGACATGACACGACTTGAGTTGCGGCTGCCGGGCAGCGACCTCAACCCCCACCTCGCGATGGCGGCCATGCTTGGCGCTGGACTCGATGGGCTGTCGGATGGTCGCGACCTCGCGATTCTGCCAATTGCCTCCGGCGGCCCCAATGAAATCCCCGGGGGTGCTGAGCGACTGCCGGTCGATCTGCTCGACGCAACCCGCCGCTTCCGGTCAAGTCCGAAGGCCCGCGCCCTGTTCGGGGAAGCGTTTGTCAATCATTATTCAGCGGTTTGCGAGGCAGAGGACACGTCTTTGCGCAAGGCGGTGAGCGCGCTTGAGGTTCAGCGTTACTTGGAGATTGGCTGATGACAGGTTCCGAAAGCGCCCGTTACCGGCTTGACGGCCTGTCGGCAATCGTCACAGGCAGCGGCAGCGGTATCGGGAAGGCAACTGCGAGGATGCTGGCCATGGCCGGCGCAGCGGTGACGGTCGCCGACCGCGACGGAGCTTCGGCGGAAGAGGCTTGCAGCGAAATTGCGGCGGCGGGCGCCTCCGCCAGCGCGGTGGCGCTCGACGTCACCGACGAGGACGCGATCGAGAACGTGTTTGGCTCCGTGGTGAAGCAGCATGGCGCAATCGACATCCTCATCAATAACGCCGGACGTGCCATTCGCCATCCCGCCCTTGAGTTGTCGATCGCCGATTGGGACAAGGTCGTGGCGGTCAACCAGACTGCCGTGTTCCTGTGCTCGCGCGCGGCTGCCCGGCGCATGATCACGTCGGGACGCGGCGGTGCCATCGTCAACACGGCATCGATCATGGGCCTGTCCGGTGGCGGGCTCTATCCAAATATCTCCTACCAGACGACGAAGGGGGCCGTGGTCAACATGACGCGGGCTCTTGCCGTGGAGTGGGCGCCGCATGGTATCCGCGTCAACGCCGTCGCCCCGACCTATGTCAACACACCTTTCATTGCCCCCATTCTGGCTCAGCCCGAACTGGTGGAGCGCATCAAGCAAATGACCCCGCTTCGCAAGCTCGCCGAACCGGACGACGTCGCCGCGGCCATCCTGTTTCTGGCTAGCCCCGCGGCCGCGATGATCACCGGACACACGCTGCCGGTCGATGGCGGATTTCTGGCGCAATGAAATCCGGAGGCCATAAGACCGGAGTCCGCGCAACAGGAACGATCGCCATTCCGTCCTCACGTGGACAGACGATAAATTCGAGAGATGACCACCCCCTCCCCCAATTGAGGCAGTGACATGAAGATCTACGACAATATCGGCGTCGGCATTATCGGCACGGGCCGCATCTCGGACCTCCACGCCATCGAATATCTGAATGATCCCAAGGCTCGGATCGTGGCGCTTTGCGACCGGGACATGAAACTCGCCCGGCAGCGTGCCGCCGCATGGGGTCTCGCAGACGTGTTCATAACCGACGACATGTCGGAGCTCCTCAAGCGCACCGATGTCGATCTCGTCGACATCCTGCTGCCGCATCACTTGCACAAGCCAGCGGCGCTCGCCGCGATTGCGGCCGGAAAGGCCGTATCGCTGCAGAAGCCCATGTGCCTCGATGTCGCCGAAGCGGATGCCGTCATCGATGCCGCAAAACAGTCAAGCGCGCCGTTCCGCGTGTTCGAGAACTTCATCTTCTATCCTCCCGTGATGAAAGCCAAGGAACTCGTCGACAGTGGTGCCATCGGCGAGCCCCTCACCATCCGCATCAAGACCACGGCCGGAACCAGCAAGACCGCATGGAAGATTCCGGAAGGTGCATCGGCATGGCGGCAGCAGCGACACCAATCCGGAGGCGGGCCACTGGTCTTCGACGACGGCCACCACAAATTTGCCCTGGCCTGGCACTTCATGGGCCGAGCCGAGGAGGTTCATGCCTGGATTTCCCACACGACCGCAGCGGATGGCTATGTGTTCGACGCGCCGGCGATGATCTCGTTCCGTTTTCCAGGCAACCGCTATGGCAATCTGGAGGTCGTCTATTCCAAGGATCTCCTGATCGAGACCCGCCATTACCCGCAAGACGACAAGGTGGAGATTACCGGAACACAGGGCATCATTTGGATCAATCAGGGCCATGGCAAACTTGGGGAAATTCCACCCGTCCAGCTTTACCGCGATGGCGTGCTCACGTCCTACACGGTGATGGACACGGGATGGGAGTGGAGCTTCATCCATTCGACACGCTACCATCTCAAGGCTTTGCGTGAAGGCCTGCCGGTGAAGCTCACGGGTGAAGAGGGGCGGGAGATCCTGCGGTTCGCACTTGCAGCCGAAGAATCGGCGCGGGCAGGACGTTCTATCCCGCTCTGATGCCCGTCGTGCCGTGGCCATTCGCCTTAACCGCGCGAAAGTCATGCCCAGACTGTCATTCTTCGTCGAGACCTGTCGACCGGACCGAAAGAGAGTGGCATGATGCACTCCAGCATTCGCGTACCGGGCCAGCGTCCGGGACAATCAATCAAGGAGAGGTAGGTTACCCATGCATGCAGATCCTCTGGCCCGTGTCCAACTGGGGAGAACCAGCCTTGCCGTCAGCCCGCTGTGCTTCGGTCTTGCGCCCATCGGCAACATGCCAGACACCTATGGATACGGCGTCACGGAGGAGCAGGGCCGGGCCACGGTGCGCGCGATTTTCGACAGCCCGGTGAATTTTCTCGATACGTCGCGGAACTATGGATTTGGCCGCAGCGAGACGCGTATCGGCGAAGTCATCCGCGAAAGGGGCGGATTGCCAAAGGGTTTCGTGATCTCCAGCAAGCTCGACCGCGACATGGATAGTGGCCGCTTCGATGGCGCGCAGGCCCGCAGGTCGATCGAGGAGAGCCTCAGGGCCCTGAATGTCGATCGCATTCAGCTTCTGCATTTGCATGATCCGGAGCATGGCCGCTCGTTGTCTGAAGTCACAGATCCGAATGGTGCGATCGCCGAGCTTTTCCGCATGAAGGAAGAGGGATTGGCAGATGCCGTGGGGCTGGCGGCGGGTCGGGTGGACATCATGATTCCGTTGTTGCGCGATTGGGATTTCGACGCCCTCATCACCCACAATCGCTTCACCCTGGTCAATCGCAATGCCGAAGAGATGATGGACCTCGCCATTAGCAAGGGCACCGCGGTGCTCAACGCTGCACCCTATGCCGGCGGCGTGCTGGCCAAGGGATCGGCTTCCCATGCCCGCTACGTCTATCAGGAGGCGACGCCAGAGATGCTTCGACCGGTTTTCGAGGTCGAGAGGATCTGTGCGAAGTACGATATCCCACCCGGGGCTGCGGCGCTGCAATTCTCGATGCGCGACCGGCGTGTCACATCCACGGTCTGCGGAATCAGCAAGCCCGAGCGGATCGCGCAGACCATCGCGTGGAGCCAACATGCCATTCCGCAGGCTGCGTGGGATGAACTCGAGAGCTTGGTTTTCACGCGTGACGATCCGGAAGCGACACGCGACTATCTGCCTGGATAAGTGTGCCGCCAGGCGGAGTGCAACGGATTGATGCCAGCCCGCGCGAACGTTACCATCCACCCGACAAAGCCCTTGACCCCAAAACAGGCAGCAGGCTAGCGTTCCGGTTGAGTGACGTGCGGTAACTTGCACACGCATTCGCAGGGGGCTCAAGGCAACACACCCTTGTGGTGAAGAAAACCGGAGAGAGCGATGGAATTTCGCAAGGTATTGACCGTACTCGCAATTGCTGTTTTTGGACTAGTGCTTGGCCATGCGGCGCCAGCGGAGGCCTACACCAAGACATTTAGAGACCCGATGGTAAAGAGCCGTCTGCTTGACGGGTGTTACTCATGGCCCGGCCCGTGCAAGTCCAGAAAGCAGGCGAATGCGTTTTGCAGGCGCAAGGGCTTCGACTTCGCCGTTGACTATGATGCGGTCAACAAGACCGGGACCTTCAAGACCAAGCGGCTCGGCGATGGCGGCACCTGCAAGCTGTCCTGCACCGTCATGCGATATGTCAAGTGCAGGAGCAATGACTACGACGACGACGGTGAAAATGATCATGGCGAATTTGATGACGATGAGTGAGGCATCGAGGTAGAGCAGCAAACGATCTGGCACGCGGAAGGAGTTGCGACTGCCCGTCCGCGGCGCCATCCACACATATCGTTGTCATAGACCGCAAGGCGGATCGCCCTTGGGCAGGGCGTCGCTCACGCGGCGACGACGGACCCGCCAGTCTTTGACAGTTGTGGTCTCGGCCCTACGCACTCAGCCAATTCGGGTCCGGTTCCGGTAGCGGGATCGCGTTGATCAGTGCCTTCGTGTACGCAGTGCTTGGCGATCCAAATATCTCCGTGGCGCTGCCGGTCTCCACGATTTCTCCGGCCTGCATGATGACGATGCGATCGCAAAGATGGCGGATCACCGAGAGGTCATGGCTGATGAAGGCCAGAGCGAGGCCGAATTCGGCCCGCAAGCCCTTGAGAAGATCGAGGACCTGCGCCTGAGTGGAAACGTCCAGACCCGAGACGATTTCGTCGGCCACCACGAAATCCGGCTTCAGCGCGATGGCGCGGGCGATGCCGACCCGTTGCCTCTGGCCTCCCGACAATTGATGAGGATATCGCCCGAGGGTGAGTGACGGAAGTCCGACGTGGTCGAGAATGGCGGTCAGTTCCGGCTCTCCGGCTTCCAGTCCATGGAGCCGCAGCGCGCCGGACAGGATCGCCCGGATCGTATGGCGCGGATTGAGCGACGACTGCGGGTCCTGAAAGATCATCTGGAACCGCCGGCGCAGGGGTTTCAAAGCCGCCTGCGAGATATGGGTGATGTCCTGCCCATCGAACATCAACTCGCCTTCGCTCGGCTCGTAGAGACGTATGAGCGTCCGTCCGAGGGACGTCTTTCCGGAGCCCGACTCACCGACGATGCCGACCGTCTCTCTCCGCGCAATTGCGAGCGAGACGTTGTGCAGAATCCTCTTCTTTCGACGATGACCGAACAAGACCTGATGGCCCATGTCGGGCACGTCGAGCGAGATATTGCGGGCTTCGATCAACATGTACCGGATATTTCCCGCCTGAGCTGTGCAATCAGCGATTCAGGCACAGGCCTGATCTCTTGGTCTGGCCGATCGTAGCGTGGATTGGCGGCCAGCAAGGCCTGCGTGTACGGGTGAGATGGCCGATGCAGCACGTCCGCGCTCAATCCCTGCTCCAGAACCTTGCCGCCATAGAGAACGGTCATGCGATCGCTGATCTGGGCAACGACACCCAGATCGTGGGTCACGAAAAGCAGCGTGGTGCCATGATCGCGCTGCAGTTGGCGGATCAGGCGCAGCACCTGCTTCTGTACCGTCACGTCCAGCGCCGTGGTCGGCTCATCCGCGATGATCACCTGAGGGTTCAATGAAAAGGCCTGGACGATCAGCACCCGTTGACGCATGCCACCCGACAGTTCATGGGGATATTGCCGAAGCACGGCCTCGGGATCGCGAATGTGAACCCCATCCAAGAGCTCCAGGGCCCGACGGCGGGCGGCAGCGCGGCTCAAACCGGCGCGCAGCCGCAAACCATCTGTGAGCTGATCGCCTATGCGGCGTGCCGGGTTGAGCGACGTCAGCGGATCCTGGGGGATAAGCGCGATACGGGTTCCGAGAAGGGCGCGCCTGCGTTGTGGCGGCAAGTTGAGCAGGTTGTCGCCCTCGAACCGGATCTCACCGCCCGTAATCTCGATACCTGGCGGCAGAATGCCCAGGACCGCCTTGGCGATGGTCGACTTTCCAGCCCCACTTTCGCCGACCAGCGCCATCACCTCGCCCGCTGCGACGGTCAGTGAAACGCCGCGCAGAACCGGGCCCACAGCGGACCGGGCCGATAGATCACGGACTTCCACCACTGGTGTCATCGCTTCATCATGGGATCGAGCCATTGGCGCAATCCGTCTCCGAGTTGGTTGAAGGCCAGCACAGTGAGAAAGAGCGCAACAAGGGGAAAGACCAACACCCACCAGGCCTGGTAGATGATCTGGCGACCCTCGGCGATCATGCCGCCCCAGGTTGGCGTATCCGAAGCGACCGAAAGCCCCACGAAGGACAGGATGGCTTCCACGATCACGGCGATCCCCATCTCGAGGGAGAGAAGCACCAGAACCACTGGCAGCACGTTCGGCAGCACTTCGCGAAGCAGGCTGGCCCAGCGGCTCATGCCCAGCGCCATCGCCGCTTCGACATATTCGAGCTTCGCCTGCTGCTGCGTTTCGGCACGCACCACGCGGGCAAAGCGCGTCCAATCGATCACGACGATCGCGATGATCACCGAGTGCAGTCCGGAACCCATCACGGCAACAAGCAGGATGGATAGCAGGACGGGCGGGAAGGCCATCCATATGTCAATCAACCGCGACACGATGGTTTCAGCGAGTCCGCCAAAATACCCCGCAATCAAGCCGAGTGCCGTGCCCAGAACGCAGGCGAGCGTGGCCGCGACGAACGCCACGACGAGCGCAATCCGGCAGGCATGGATCAGACGCGAGAGAACGTCCCGCCCAAGGCTGTCGGTCCCAAACACATGGCCTGCCTCCTGGCCTGGTGCGGCAGTTGCGAGCATCAGGTCCTGCTCCAGAGGGTCGAACGGCGCCAGCAGCGGAGCGAACAAGGCAGCGACGATCAGTAGAAGGATGAATCCCCCGCCGAGCCAGATGCGCAGGTCCCTAGGCATGGCGAAGCCTCGGATTGAGCCAGGCCGTCATGGCGTCGACGGCCATGTTGACGACGATGAATATGGAACCGAAGGTGAGCACTAGTCCCTGAATGAGGGGCAGGTCGCGATTGATCACCGCGTCGATGGCGAGATTGCCGATGCCGGGATAGGAAAATATCCGTTCGGTGATCACCGTGCCACCGATCAGGAAGGTAAACTGAACTCCCGTGAGCGCAAGGGCCGGCACGGCGGCATTGCGCAGGGCCTCCTGCAGAAGGATGCGCAGCGACGAAAGCCCCTTGATGCGTGCAAGGAGAATGTAGTCCTGGACCATGACGTCCATCATGGTGTTCTTCAATACCCGGCCGATCACCGCCGCCAACGGAAATGCCATGGTGAGGGCCGGGAGTATCATGTGCTTCAACACATCCCAGACGAACACCAGATGGCCGCGCAGCAGGCCCTCCAGAAGAAAGAACTGGGTATAGAGGCCGGCATCTATGGCAGGGTTGCTTCGGCCTGAAATGGGGAAGAGCGGGATCAGAACACCAAGAACGAGCACAAAGGTCAGTCCCCAGATGAAGTCCGGCACGGCCAGCATCACGCCATTAAAACTGTCGACGAAGCGCTCGAAGAGCGTGCCCCGCCATGCCGTCGACAGCAGCGCGATGAAGACACCCCAGACAATGGCCAGTCCGAGCGACAGGACGGCAAGCTCAAGTGTCGCCGGCAGCCGGTCGAGGATGATGCCGAGGACGTTCTGCTTCAAGGATATGGAAATGCCGAAATTGCCGCCCGCCACCTGACCGAGCCAGACGAGAAACTGCTGGAAAATGGGCAGATCTAGGCCATAGCGGGCGCGCAGGGCCGCGATGTCGGCTTCCGTCGCCCCGGGCGCAATCATCATGGAGACCGGGTCCCCGGGCACGACGCGCACCAGCACAAAGACGATCACCATGACGCCAAACAGGGTGACGATGGCCGAAACGGCTCGCGAGACGATCACGGAAAGCGGCATCGCGGCGCAATACCCTTTCCGGTCCACCGTGCCGGGCCATGTCGCGGCTTCGCCACCCTTGGCCGCCAGATGGCAGGCCTGCGGCCTGCCATGTGGACTGTTGCCATCAGGCCGGAGACATCTGGGCGGGCTCCGGCGAGCCTGCGATATTCGGCGTGACCTTGATCGAGGTCTTGAACAGGATGGGCTGCTGATATTGGATCAGCGGAATCACATAGGCATTCTCGGCGATGTACTTGTCCACCGCCTTCCATCCAGCGATTCGCTTGTCCTCGTCGGCTTCGCCCCACAGGGGACCTATCATGCCGTCCAGGTCGTCGGTGTTCCAGACCGAGTGCGGCGACGGCCCGAACATGGCAAAACCAGTCGATGTCGTCGGATCACCGATGGCATTGCCCCAGTTGTAGAAGGCTGCCGGCGCCAGTTGATCGGCGGCACGCAACTCGTAGTGCTTGGCGATTTCGTAGACCTCGATGTCTGCCTCGATGCCGACCTTGCGCCACATGCCGACGATGGCCTGGACCATTTCATAGTCCTTTGGCTTCAGGCCTCGGGTGGTCTGAATCTTGAACTTCGCCGGATTGTCGGGACCAAAGCCGGAAGCCTTGAGAAGTTCCTTCGCTTTCTCGGGATCGTAGGGTACCACGATGTCCGGATCGAAGGCCGTGTACTGCGGCGCCTCCAGCGTGTCGATCGGTGTTGCATAGCCGCGCAACAGCCTATCGACGATGGCTTTCTTGTCGATGGACATGGCCGCCGCCATACGCACATTCTTGTCGTTCATGACGTCGACGTTGTTAAGGAAGATCATACCGATATCAGAGATGGGGGTGGCCACTCCCGTAAGCCCCTCCTTGTCCTTCAACCGGTCGAACTCCTCGAATGGCACATCAACCGTCACATCCGAAGATCCGGACTCGATTTCGGCAACGCGGCTTGTGGCATCGGGCACGAACTTGTAGATGACGGTCCCGAAGGCCGGCTTGCCACCCCAGTAGTCGGGATTGGCCTTGAGGCGCACGAACGCGTTGCGCTCGAACTGGTCGACCATATAGGGTCCGGTGCCGACAGGCCTCGCTTCAAACCCTTCCGCGCCCACCTTCTCGAAATAGGCCTTCGGCATCACATAGCCGGTCAGGAAGGCCATCCATTTGAACAGCGTCGGCTCGAAGGACAGCACATCCGCGGTAATCCTGTTGCCGTCGATCTTGAAGTTCCCGATCTTCGACCAGATGAAGGCGATCGGGTTGCCGCCATCCATCTTGCCGGCGCGCTCGAGCGACCACACGATGTCCTCGGCAGAGAATGGCGTCCCATCATGCCATTTCACGCCTTCGCGTGCGACCATATAGACCTGCTTCTTGTCATCGCTCCAGCCCCATTCGGTCAGAAGTCCTGGCTGAAATTCGAGTGTCGGCTTCTGGCCGATGAATTGATCAAAGACCGAACGATAGATCGACTGGATGGTCGGGTTGACTGCCGAGAGGCCGGTCGTCGGATCCCAGGACGGGAGATTGACATTGTAGGCGATGGTGACTGTGTCGCCTTCTGCATGGGCCGCGCTGATCGTTAATCCGTTGCCCAGCAGCAGACCGGCGGCACCGAGCTGCAAGACCTGGCGTCTCGAAAGATTATTCATGGCTTCCTCCCTGTTGGCCCAGGTTCCCACGGCCGGCCTGGATTGGCAGGCATTTCAAACGCAATCACCGAAATATTCAAGTGCATTCTTATACATGTATCGATTGAGTCCTGATCGGCGTGGCCCGTCATGCGGCGTCGCACAACAATGCCGATAATCCTTGCAGAAACGCAAGGTGCGCGCCACTATGGTTTGATTGCGCTGTGGGTCCCCAAGGTTACCTGCGCTACGATTATATGATTCTGCAAGAATTTCCGGAAGGAAGAGCAATGGCGGAGCGTTCGTTCGCGAGAGAGGTGGAGGACCTTCGGCTTGGTGCTGGCGACGAGTTCCGTGGCGAGGGAATCCTGGCAATCACCAAAGCCCTGCTGCAATCGGGCGTCAGCTATGTCGGCGGCTACCAGGGATCACCGATTTCGCATCTGATGGATGTGCTTGCCGATGCATCCGACTACATGGCGGAACTGGGGGTCCATTTCGAATCCTCGGCATCGGAGGCGACCGCGGCGGCCATGTTGTCGGCATCGGTGATGTATCCGATCCGCGGCGCCGTGACCTGGAAATCGACCGCCGGAACCAACGTGGCGAGCGACGCCTTGTCCAACCTGTCTTCGGGAGGGGTCAACGGCGGCGCGGTGATCATCATCGGCGAAGACTATGGCGAAGGCTCGTCCATCATGCAGGAACGGAGCCATGCCTATGCGATGAAGTCACAGATCTGGCTGATGGATCCCCGTCCCGATCTGCCGACCATGGTGCGAATGGTCGAGAAATCCTTCGAACTCTCCGAAGCCTCCAATACGCCGGTCATGGTGGAGGTGCGGATCAGGGCCTGTCATGTCCACGGGCGGTTCAAAACCAAGGACAATGTCAAACCCGTCAATACGTTGAAGCAGGCCCTTGAAAACCCCGTGCGGGATGTCAATCGCATCGTCTTGCCGCCGGCCTCCTTTATCCACGAGAAGCTCAAGATCGAGAAGCGCTGGCCTGCGGCCGTGGATTTTATCACCGAGCACAAGCTCAATGAAGTCTTTGGGCCCGAGGACGCGGATGTCGGCATCATTCTGCAAGGCGGCATGTACAATGGCGTGATCCGTTGCCTGCAGCAACTGGGGCTTTCCGACGCCTATGGCAATACACGGGTTCCGCTCTACGTCCTGAATGTCACATACCCGCTGGTCGATGATGAACTGCTTGCATTCTGTTCCGGGAAGTCGGCCGTTGTGATGGTCGAGGAGGGTCAGCCCGAGTTCATCGAGCAGGCGCTGAACACACTGCTCCGCCGCCGCGGCTTGACGACCCGGGTGGCTGGAAAGGACGTCTTTCCACTCGCGGGCGAATATACCGCGCAAGTCATGCAGAAAGGCCTGATCGGCTTTTTGGAGCAGCACGCGCCAGGCCTTCTGGGGAACCGCCCTCCCCTTCCCGATCCGGCGCCAGTCCTGTCGGCAAAGGAGGTGCGGGCCCTCGCCCAGGTGGTTCCACCCCGTCCACCGGGATTCTGCACGGGTTGCCCCGAGCGTCCGATCTTCGCCGCCATGAAGCTGGTCGAAAAGGAACTTGGCCCACACCACGTCTCGGCGGACATAGGCTGCCATCTGTTCTCGATCCTTCCGCCGTTCAACATCGGTGCGACGACCATGGGCTACGGCCTGGGACCGGCGGCCGCCTCGGCGTTCAACGTGAAGGCCGATAAGCGTGTGATATCGGTCATGGGCGATGGCGGATTCTGGCACAATGGCCTGGCCTCGTCGGTCGGAAACGCCGTCTTCAACAAGCATGATGGCGTGATGCTCATCGTCGACAATTACTATTCCTCGGCGACAGGCGGCCAGGACATCATGTCGTCGCGCGCCTCCAACCTCAAGCGCACGACCAACAATTCCATCGTCAAAGCTGTGAAGGGGATCGGTGCCACCTGGGTTCGCCAGATCGACAGGACATATGACGTCGGCAAGATGCGCGACACCTTGCGCGAGGCGCTGACGACCTCCGAAGGCGGACCGAAGATCATCGTCGCCTCTTCGGAATGCATGCTGAACAAGCAGCGCCGGGTAAAGCCACAGCTCGACTCGGCCGAGCGGGGTGGCGCCCGCATTGTTCGGCAACGCTTCGGGATCGATGAGGATGTGTGCACCGGCGACCACGCCTGCATTCGTCTTTCGGGCTGCCCGTCATTGTCGGTGAAATTCACTGGCGATCCGCTGCGCGACGATCCGGTGGCCAGCATCGACAAGTCCTGCGTGGCCTGCGGCAATTGCGGCGACGTCGCCGACGCGGCGGTCCTATGCCCATCTTTCTACCGCGCCGACGTGATCCGCAATCCCAACGGCTGGGACCGCTTCAATATGCGCCTGCGCCAGAAAGTCATATCCTTCCTTCAGCGCCGCCGAGAACGGAACCGCCTCCTGTTCGAACGGACCGCAGCATGACGCGAACGTCTGAAGACACCCGCGAAAAGCCGCTGTCGATCGCAATCCTTGCCATGGGCGGCCAGGGCGGCGGCGTGCTCACGGACTGGATCGTCGCCGTTGCCGAGGCCAATGGCTGGCATGCCCAGTCAACCTCGGTGCCGGGCGTGGCACAGAGGACGGGCGCCACTCTCTACTATGTCGAAATGCTGCCACCGCGCGGAGATCAGGCTCCGGTGCTCGCGCTGATGCCGACGCCCGGCGATGTCGATGTAGTCATCGCGGCAGAACTCATGGAAGCTGGACGGTCAATCCTTCGCGGCTTGGCCACGCCTGACAGAAGCGTGCTGATAACGTCCACCCACCGGGCCTATGCGGTTGCGGAGAAGGAGAAGCCGGGGGAGTCGATAGCCGATCCGCGGGCGGTCGATGCGGCAGCCGGGGTTGCAGCCCAGAAGGTGATTGCCTTCGACATGGATGACGCGGCGCGGAGTTGCAGCACGATCATATCGGCGCCCATGCTGGGCGCCCTGGCCGCGGCTGGAGTCCTGCCGTTTCCGCGAGAGAGCTTCGAGGATGTCATCCGGGCGGGCAAGAAAGGGGTGGACGCCTCGCTGGCGGGCTTCGCGCTAGGGTTTTCGCGGGCGGGCGTGAACGAGCTTCCCGATGCCAGAATTGCTGCCGCCGCGGCCGAACAAGTGCTGCCCGACAGTCTCGGGCACCCGGCACTCGATGTGCTGCTGGGCCGTATCCGCGCACTTCCGCAGCCGGCGCAGGCAGTTGCACTCGCCGGGGTGAAACGCACCGCCGACTATCAGGACATCGGCTACGCCGCGGACTATATCGCCAAGCTGGAATCAATCTCTCGTCTTGACCAGAACCACGGTGGGGCCACCCGCCACCATCAGTTCACCGCTACGGCCGCGAAATATCTGGCAAGCGCGATGACCTACGACGACGTGATCGGCGTCGCCGACCTGAAGACACGATCGTCGCGATTTGCCCGCATCGGACGCGAGATGCAGGCCGCCGGAGCGCCGCTCTACCTAACCGAATTCATGCATCCCAGGGCCGGAGAACTCGTGGGGCTGCTCCCGGCTAGACTTGGCGCGCGGGTTTCCGCCAGCCCGCTCCTGATGACGGTGATCGAGCGGCTGTTCGGCCGGGGCCGCCATGTGCAGACCGCCAAGCTCCGGGGGTTTCTGCAACTCTATGCCGTCTCATCTCTGCGTCGGTTCCGGCGGCACCTCTACCGCCACCGCGTCGAGACCGCGCATGTGGAGGCCTGGCTCTCGCTCGCAACCGAAATACTGGTGCAGAACTACGGCCTGGCACGGGGCATCCTATCGGCCAGGCGGCTCATCAAGGGCTATTCCGAAACGCATGCGCGCGGCCACTCCAAGTATGATCGGATCTTGTCGGCCGTTCCGCTGCTGCTTGACCGGGCGGATGCCGAACAGTGGATGGACCGATTGATCACCGCCGCCCTCAAGGATGAGGACGGAACCGCACTCGATGGTGCGCTCAAGACGCTGGCATCACTGTGATCCTTCCTGATTGCCCAGCCTGATGTTGCGGAGAACCTTGTGGAGGGTTGCGACAAAGCGGGAGAACTCCTCCTCGCCGATGTCCTTGAACATCGCTTCGTAGCGGCTGAACATGACCGGCCAGACATTCTCGAAGACCTTGCGGCCCTCCTCCGTGATTTCCACTTCTCGCACCCGCATGTCCTTCAGGCGTGGTCTTCGCCGCACCAGTTCCCTTTCCTCCAACATGTCGAGGGTGCGGCTCATGGTCGATTGCTCGGTGACCGTGAGAACCGACAGTTCGTTGATGGTCAGGCCCGAGTTGATGCTGAGTACCGCAAGAACACGCATCTGCGGCGTGGTGAGGCCGAGGTTGCGAAGCTCGTTGGCCATGTCGCCATTCCAGCTGGCGGCGATCCTGTTGAGAAGATAGGGAACGAAGTAATTGAGGCCGATTTCCGCCAACGATGGCATCGACCTGTCCGACGCCGCCTGGCGATGCAGAACGCCGCTCAGGAATGACAAGTCATCCGACATCATGAAATCGCAGTGGCCAGCAGGAACCCGGAGCCGCCGCCGAGTCCCGGTCCGGGGTGGGTGGACGCGCCGATGTGGTAGAGGTTGCGAACCGGAGTATCGTGGTTTGCCGCACCGCGGAGCGGACGCCACAGGAAGAACTGGTCGATGGTGCAGGCGCCACCATAGGGATCGCCCCCGGCAAGATTGACATTCATGTCCGCGAGATCCCCTGGCGAGTAGCAGCGGCGCTTGATGACAAGGGACCTGAAGCCCGGCAGATGGGCTTCGAGAATGGCTTCCACACGGTCGGCATAGGCTTCGCGCACGGTGTCGTTCCAGCGGCCGTCCGCAGGTACCTTGATGACACCGGCCGCATCGCCCTTCAGCCGGCGTGGCGCTTCGGGCAATTGAAGCCAGAGGATGGCCCTGCCGTCGGGGGCGCGCGAGGGATCAAAGGCCGTCGGTTGACCGAGACAGATCGTGGGTTCCGCCGGCAACATGCCGCGTTCGGCCTCATTCACCGCCTTCGACACCGCATCGAGTCCCGCGGTGAGGTGCAGCAAGGCCACCTTGCCAAGCTCCGGCGCGGTCCAGTCCGGCGCCGATTTCAAGGCATAGTGGATCTGCATGTTGCCCTTGCCATGCACGAAGGCCTTCACCTGCTGGCGCATGGTATCCGCACCGGCATGATCTTCCAGCAGCCGCCCATAGAGTTGCGCAGGCGTGACCGAGCATATGACGCCCTGTCCGGCGGTGATCCGTTCGCCGTTTGACAGCATGACACCCGTGGCGCGTCTGGCATCATCGACGACCACCCGAACAACATCGGCATTGACCCGAATGTCGCCGCCATGATCACGGATAAGGCGTTCGAAGGTCGTGAGGATATTGTGAGCGCCACCTTTGACGATTGGCGCACCCGCCGCCTCGAGCGCAAAAGCGATCACCTTTGCCATCTGCCCCGAGTAGGTGCTCTCGGGTCCCAGGCCGGTGTGGAGCACCCAGGGCGCCAGAAGCGCATGAAACAATTCTGACTGGTAATGGGGCTCCAGCCAGTTCCTCGCCGACGTCAGAGCCTCGCCGAAAAAGGCCGAGAGGGCGCGCGGCCCCCGTTTCCAGGCCTCCCGCGCCACGGTCCGGGCCATGGACCAGGACCAGAGCCGCCCGCCAAGAAGCGCAAACAGGAACGGAGCGTCCACGCCAAGCCTGTCCATGTCTGCGCCGTACCGGGTTCCGTCGCCGGATGCCAGTGCCTCAAAGGCGGCCACATTTGCGGCGCGGTCCCGGCGCAGCAGCAGGCTCGTTCCATTCGGTCTCAAGACGCCGGTCGGGATCTCGGGATGGACGAACTGGAGCCCGCGCTTTTCGAGTTCGGGTCCCAACAAGCCATAGGCCGGCGACAGGAGGAACAGAACGAAGGTCGTGGCCATCACGTCATGGACAAAACCAGGTGCAGTGATCTCGTCTGTTCGGATGCAACCGCCAATGCGGTCGTTGCGCTCGAGCACCTGCACCCGCTTGCCCTTCATGGCAAGCAGGGAGGCGGCAACGAGCGCATTGATGCCGCTGCCGACGATCACATAATCGGCCATCCCGGACCTTTACTTGGCGACCAGGGCCAGCACGCGCAGCGGACTTCCCGTGCCATTCTTGATCTTCAGCGGCGCGGCGATGATGACTGCGCCCTTGGGCGGCAGTTTGTCGAGATTGCACAGACTGGCCAGGCCATAGCGGTTGGCCTTGTGCATGAGGTTGTGGGCCGGGAACGGCGGCGTCATTCCGCCTGCGGATCCGGCATCGGTGCCGACGGTTTCCGAGCCCCAGCCGATGATACCGCGCTTGAGGAGATACTTGATGGTCTCCGCCGTCGGACCGGGAGAATGGGGGCCGTTCTCATCGGCATTGAGGAAGTCCTTCTCGCTTCCATTGCGCTTGTACCAATCGGTGCGCATCACGACCCAGGAGCCCTTCTCGATGGCGCCGTGCTGTTCTTCCCAGGCTTTCACATGATCGACGGTCAGCAGGAAATCCGGGTTCTTCTTCACCACCTTGCTGCAGTCGATCACGTTGACGGGCGCCACAAAGTTCTTGGGGGCGATCCTGTCGGTAGAGCCATCCTTGTAGTCGCGGCCGGTGATCCAGTGCACAGGCGCATCGAAATGGGTGCCGGAGTGCTCGCCGAGTTTCAGCCAGTTCCAGGCCCAGAAGGGACCCTTGTCATCGTAATGCGAGATGGTGTGGATCTCGACTTGAGGGGTGTTGACGCCAATCGCGGGCGGCAGCTTGATCAGGGGCGTCTCCGGGCCCAATGTGGCCGTCAGATCGATGACCTTAACCTTTCCCGACAGAAGTGCCGCCGCCAGCTCGGTAGTCGCGGATTTCTTTGCCGCCGCCTTGCGGGCCGGCTTGCTTGCTTTCTTTGCCATGGGTTTCCTCGCCTCAAGTGGAAGTTTGAGACTATTGCTTTCCCATGAATTTGCAAGATTCATGATGGCCGAACACCGAACGCAGAGCGCTGGTGCCGGTGGATTTCATGCATTTGCAGCAATCTTGGCAGCGGAGTTTAGGGCAAATGCACAGGCTGTCCGCAGCTCTCGCCGCGCGGCTCAGGCGCCGGCCAGACTCTTGCCAAGCAGATAGCCCGATCCTGCGCCGGTTCCCGCGCCTGGCCAGGTTGCCGCGCCACACATGTAGAGCCGTCCAAGCGGCATCCTGTACCTCGAGTATCCGGCAACCGGACGGAACAGGAAATTCTGGTCGAGGTGATGGCTTCCCGACAGATTATCGCCGCCAACGAGGCAAGGGTTTTCTGCCTCAAGATCGTCGGGCGAGAACACGCTGCGGCCGATCACCAACCGCGATGCACCGGGCGCGTAAGCGTCGAGAAGGGAAAGGACGCGGTCGGCATAGGCCTCCTTGATGGCGCTCCAGTCGGTTCCGGCGATCGCCGCCGCGGCATCGCCCTTGACGTGCTTGGGCAGGACGCGGACCTGAATCCAGAGAACATGCTTGCCGTCAGGTGCCCGCGAGGAATCGACGGCGGTCGGCTGGCCGACGACCAGCACCGGGGCCTTCGGCAGGCTGCCTGCCATTGCCTCCACATAGGCTTCTGTCATGTAGGCGAGGCTGGGTGCGATGTGCACATAGGCGAATGAAGACAGATCGGGACCAGCCGTCCAGGAGAGCGGGGCGTCCATGGCGAGATGGATCATCATCGTACCGGGACCGGGCCGGAAGCGCCGGAGTCTCGTGTCGGCATCCGGCCTGCCGGTTCCCGAGGGCAGAAGCTTCTCCATGAGCAGGCCGGGCGTCACATTGGCAATTACCGCCTTGGCGGCTTTGATGCGATCACCGTTCGACAGCAGGATGCCATCCGCCGAGCCATGGCTGTGAAGGATCTCGGCGACCGGGGCACCCAGATGGACCTCGCCACCCAGTTCGGCAAGGAAGGAGACCATGGCCTTGATCATGGTATCAGCGCCGCCCTTGCCGATCACCATGCCGAAGGCCTGGTTGGCCATGGATTCGAGATAGGGAAACAGCGCGCCGCCGGCGATGTCGGGCGCAAAGTCGAGATGCATGCCCCAGGCGGCCAGGGTGGCCTTGACTTTAGGACTGGCGAAATTCGCATCGAGCCATGTGCGGGGTGACGACAGCAGCAGGCGCAGCGTGTCGAACACCCAACCCGATCCCTTTTCCCGCCAGGCCTTCCACACGGTACGCGCAGCGGCCCAGGACGGCATCGGACTGCCCAGCAGGCCAAAGATGTGCGGCGCGTCTGCGCCGAACTGTTCAAGCAATCGCTGCCAGGCTTCGGCATCCTTCGGATCGAGGGCCCGAAAGCGGGCCATGGTCGCGTCGAGCGATTTCGACACGCCGAGCCATGTGTCGTCCGGAAACACCGAGGCGAAGCAGTGCTCAGCTGGCGCAAAGGCCAATCCGTGCCGGCCAAGCGCGGCGCCATACTCCCGCAGGAAGGGGGAGCCGGCGAACATGCTCAAATTCATCGCGGCGACATCATGCCGAAATCCGGGGTGTGTCAGCTCCCTGGTCTTGACGGCACCGCCGGGCTGATCATGGGCCTCGTACACGCCGACGCGCCATCCACGCCTTGCGAGGTGAATGGCGCAAGCCAACCCATTGTGCCCCGCTCCCACGACCACCGCGTCATAGTTTGCCGTCATTGCACCATTCTCATCTGTGCCCGGACCATTCCACGACCATGCCACATCTTTCCGCCCGGTCTGCATGAAAGAATTCCCTCACCAGGCCTCGACCATGTGCGGCAACACCCTGTGGAAGGCCGATTAGCACGCCGGACCTTGCCATGCGCAAGCGGTTTCTTCTGCCCGGCATCGTCCAGGGATGGATCGGCTGACGATTGCACGCGTCAGACGGCGAGGCGTCGGCCTGGAAGCTGACTCCCGCGCCAGATACATGCTAGGGTCATACGGCATCGAACCGCAAACCGGCAAATATCAGCAAGACCGACACGGGACACCTCATGGCCACAAGCTTCACCACCGACCGCATGCTGAATTTCGGCGACTGTGACATTTCCGGCACCGCCTACTATCCATCCTACCTGAACATACTGAACGGTGTGATCGAGGAGTTCTGGACACGCATCGGATATCCCTGGCACGAGATCATCTGGAAGGAACGCTGGGGCACGCCGACCGTCCATCTCACCTGCAATTTCTCGAAGCCGTCGTTCTTCGGCGACCGGCTCACTTTCCGCCTTACGGTCACCAAGGTCGGCCGAAGCTCCGTCACCGTCGAGCATACGGTACACTGCGGCGATGAAATGCGCTGGTCGGGCCATCAGGTGCTGGCAGCGAGCTGGCTCGACAAACACACGTCCATGGCGTGGCCGGACGATGTGCGCGCCAAGCTCACATCCTTCCTGCCCAAGGATGGGTCGGGCGACCAGCACCTGCCGGTGAAGCCGCCAGCGCCACCCAAGCCCCAGGCGTGAGCATTCAAATTCACGCAATTCCGGGCCCGCAAGCCCCTCCACCTGCTCGCCCGCTGCACAGTTGGCACCGGTCGACGGCCAGGGTCGGGGTAACGTAATCCAGCGCCGGGGTTCAGGTCTGGCCCTGCTCTGCGAGGACCTTGCGCGCGGCACGGAAACACTCGAGGGCCTGCGGCACACCACAATAGATGCCGACCACGTGAATGATCGCGCGGA
The DNA here is from genome assembly GCA_020441605.1 of Alphaproteobacteria bacterium. Next base: position 5,607 of record JAGRLX010000197.1, on the reverse strand, counting down.
TCTCCGCCACGCTCACGCCATTGTTGATGGCGCCCCGGCAGTGAATCTCCCATTCGTGCATCTTGCCCAGGGCACCGAGCATGGCGAGGTTCATCATCGACCGGGTCTTTGCATCGATTGTCTCGTCGCCCCAACCGAAGCCCCAGCACCAGGCGGTCATTGCCTCCTGAAACGGCCGGGTGAAGTCGTCGGCGGCGGCCAGGTTCCTTTCGACGTACTCGCCGCCCAGTGTCGCTTTGCGCTTGGCCAGCCCCTTCTCGAAGAGATCATCGTCCACGTTCATGCTCCCTGATGGCTGATTCCGCGCCGGCCCGTATCCTGCAGCCATCTTCCTGGATCAGGCAAGTTCCCGCAAGGCGGCGCGCGCCATGCGAATTTTCATCGGTCCACGGAGTATCATGGCGCAGGGATCATTCGCCGTAGGGTATCCAGATGTTCTTGATCTGCGTGGCCTTACGGAGGAACTCGCTGCCCTGTGACTGGCGCTCGTCAAGCCAGTCGCGCCTCCTGCCGTAGCTGCACCATGTTGGCTTCAGATTGCCGGCCGCGGCCCGCTCCACCATCGCAGCTCCGGCCTGGCTGCCGAAATACCACATGGCGTCGACCGCATCATGCTCAGCCAGCGTCTTGGCCAATTCATCGCGGTCTCCCGTGACGATGTTGAAGACGCCACCCGGCACATCGGACGTCTCGATCACCTGATAGAGATCCGTCGCTGCCAGCGGCCGGCGCGACGACGGCACCAGCACGACGCGATTGCCCATGGCAATGGCCGGCATCGCGAGCGAGACCAGTGCCAGCAGTGGCGACTCGTCCGGGCACACGAGGCCCAGGACGCCATAGGGTTCATTCATCGCCAGCGTCACGTGGCGCGATTTTGTGGCGTGGACGCGGCCATCGAACTTGTCGGCCTGGGCCGCGTAATAGAAGATCCGGCGGAGCGCGGCGTCGACTTCCGTTTCTGCGGATTTTGCACTCTGGCCGAAGGACTTCAGCCGGGCAACGAAATCGCCTCTGCGGATGCTGAGATTTTCGGCAAGATAGTAGATCACCTGGGCCCGGTTGTGGGCGCCGGCCGAAGACCAGCCCGCCGCCTTGGTGGCTGCCTCCACCGCATTGCGGATATCCTTGCGGTTGCCAAGGCCGGCCTGACCGATCGCGCCGTTCCTCGCTCCATAGACTGTGTAGGAATAGCCCGAGTCCGGCCGGGCCTGCTTGCCCCCAATATAGAGCTTCGCCGTGCGGTCGACGGACGGGCGTGCCTGCTCGTCGATGGCACCGGCAGGCGCGACATCCAATCGTTCCGCGACCTGCTCGCTGCCAACCGCGAGATCGGCCTCCGAGGCGGCAACGAGATATTCGAACATGCCTTCCCGGCCGCCTTCGCGGCCGAAGCCGCTTTCACGATAGCCGCCGAAGCCCGCCGCGGCATCGAAAAGATTGGTGGAATTGATCCAAACGACACCGGCTTTCATGCGGGAGGCGGTGTCGAGCGCCAGGTTGATGTTCTCCGACCAGACCGTCGCGGCCAAGCCATAATTCGTGTGATTGGCCAGGGCCGTGGCCTCGTCCGGCGTGCGGAAGGTCATGACCGCCGCGACCGGGCCAAAAATCTCGACAGTCATCACTGTGGATGCCGTGTCCACGTCGGTGAAGAGCGATGGCGCAAAGTAATGCCCTGTATTGGGCAGGGGACATGGCGCCTGGATCAACGTGCCGCCTTCCGCCTGGCCAGCCGCCACGATGTCCTGGATGGTCTTCAATTGCACCGCGTCGACGATTGCCCCCACGTCGATGGACTTGTCGAGCGGGTCGCCGACCCGCAGGGTCTCCATGCGCCGCTTCAGCCTGGCCAGGAACGCCGGGGCAATGCCCTCCTGCACGAGCAGGCGAGACCCGGCACAGCAGACCTGGCCCTGATTGAACCAGATGGCATCGACAACCCCCTCGACGGCGGCATCGAGGTCGGCGTCCTCATGGACGATGAAGGGGGACTTGCCGCCAAGCTCGAGCGACAGGCGTTTGCCGGTCCCGGCCGTCGCACGGCGGATCAACCGGCCGACCTCCGTCGATCCGGTGAAGGCGATCTTGTCGACGTCCGGGTGATCGACGAGCGCCGCGCCGGCCGCGCCATCACCCGTCACAATGTTCACGACACCAGGAGGAAGACCGGCCTCCTTGCAGATTTCGGCAAAGGCGAGAGCCGTCAGGGGCGTATATTCGGCCGGCTTGAGCACCACCGTGTTGCCGGCCGCGAGAGCAGGCGCGATCTTCCAGGCAAGCATCAACAGCGGAAAATTCCACGGGATGATCTGCCCGCAAACACCGACGGGGCGATAGTCCGGGAACTCATCCGCCTGCACTTCGGCCCAGCCCGCGTGGTGGTAGAAATGGCGTGCGACCAAAGGAATATCGATGTCGCGCGATTCCCGTATCGGCTTGCCATTGTCCATGGTTTCCAGCACCGAGAGAAAGCGCTCGCGCTTCTGGATGAGTCTGGCGATGGCATACAGATGGCGGGCGCGATCGTGACCGGACAGCCGCGACCATCCCTTGAAGGCCTTGCGCGCCGCTTTCACTGCTGCATCGATATCGGCGACCGAGCCCTGCGCCACTCTGGCGAGCCTTGCGCCCGTGGCAGGGTTCGAGACATCGAAGACCGCATCCTCGCGGGGTGGGACGAATCTGCCGCCGATGAAATGGCCGAAGCCCTCGCGGTGCCGGTCGAGCCATTGGGTGACATGGGCATTCGCTTCGGGAGCCGGTCCGTAGTCCATGGTCGCGAGTATCTCTTCGACGCGGGTCATTCGCAGGAACCTCAGGCGAGGGCGTGATGGTTGAGGGCCGCATATCGGCCGGTGACATGGTGTTCGAGCTGCCGTTCGATATCGGCCAGCATGGAACTGGCACCGATGCGGAACAGATCCGGCTCGAGCCAGCGGCGGCCCAGTTCCTCCTTCATGAGGATGAGCCAGTTCAAGGCATCCTTGGCCGTCCGAAGGCCGCCGGCAGGCTTGAAGCCGATGGGTTGGCCTGTCCGCTCGCCATAGTCACGCAAGGCCCTGACCATGATGAGACTGACCGGGAGAGTCGCATTGACCTCTTCCTTGCCGGTGGAGGTCTTGATGAAGTCGGCGCCGGCCTGCATCGCCACCATGGACGCCTTGTAGACATTGCGCAGGGTCTTGAGGTCGCCGGTCGCCAGGATGGCCTTCATATGGGCAGCGCCGCAGGCCTCGCGCATGGCCGCCAGTTCGTCGTAGAGCGCTTGCCATTCTGCAGCGAGCACCAGACCGCGGTTGATCACGATGTCGATCTCCCGGGCGCCCTCGCCGACAGCGTAGCGGATTTCGCCCAACCGCTGGGCCAGAGGCGTGAGACCTGCAGGGAATCCGGTCGCCACCGAGGCCACGGGAATTGCGCTGCCCGCCAGGGACTTGACCGCCACGCCGACCATGCTGGGGTAGACGCAGACCGCGCCGACCGTAGGCGGATTTGCGGCAAGGCCGAGACCCTCGGTGATATCGTCGCGCAGCGGGCGCTTCGCCTTCCAGCACAGCCGGTGTACCCGCCCGGGCGTGTCGTCCCCGGCCAATGTCGTGAGATCGATGCATTGAATGGCCTTCACCAGCCACGCGGCCTGGAAGTCCTTCTTCACCGTCCGCCGTCCCTGAAGCGTCGCAACACGGCGTTCGGCAGCCGAGAGATTGACTGCGACGCCATCAAACCAGTCGGGCGTGAGGGCCATCCCGGCATTGCGCGCCACGGGCGCCAGGCCCATGGTCCTGACATCAACAGGGCGTGGGTCGTTCATGGTCTCTCCACTCCATCGGTCACGGTACCAAAAATCCTCTCCAGAAGCCCCCGGGAGTCGCGGGTGGCCTCGCGATCACCCCGGCCGAGGTCCCGCTCTCATCCTACCAGCAGGTATAGCCCGCGTCGGCGTAAACGATCGACCCGGTCAGCAGGCTTGACGCGTCGCTTGCCAGAAACAGGATGACGGAGGCAATCTCCGAGGGCTGCCCCATGCGTCCCATCGGCGTTCCGCCGAGCCAATACTTGATCATTTCCGGATCGTCGTAGACGAACTTGGTGAGGTCCGTCTCGATATAGGTTGGCGCCACCGCGTTGACGCGCACATTGCGGGTCGCCCATTCCGCCGCCAGCGACCGGGTGAGGTGATGAACACCGGCCTTTGACGCATTGTATTGGGCCTGTTCCTGCGGCCGGTTGACGATCGAGGCCGAAATGGATCCGATATTGACGATATTGCCCCCGCCCTGTTCGAGCATGGCCTTGCCGAATGCGCGGCAGCACCAGAACACGCCATTCAGATTGACGTCGATTACCTTGAGCCAGGTCGGGTCGTCCATGGTTTCGGCCGGGCGATTGGAAATGGCGATGCCAGCATTGTTGACCAGGACATCCACCCGGCCATGCTTCCGGATGATATCGGCATGAACCCGCTCGACCGCGCGCGGATCGGTCACGTCGAGAGCCTCGCAATCGGCTTCCCGCCCCATGGAGATCAGAGAGTCCCGTGCCTTTGCCGCCGCCTGGCCATCCATGTCGGCGATGATCACCTTGGCGCCGGCCTCGCTCAAGGCCTCGGCGGTCGCGTAGCCGATCCCGCGGGCCGCGCCGGTGATCACCGCAGTTTTGCCGTCGAGCTTGAATTTCTCGAGATACATTCGTTTTCTCCGTTGCGGGATCAGGTTACCGGAACGCCGATACGCGGCGCCCGCCCGGCGGCTTCCCATGCCCTGCTGCGATCGACAATTCTAGTGCCGATGTCCCTTGAACCGCAAGTGATCCGCAAGCCGATGCCAGTGGCGATCACCACCTTCGCGGCTCAACGCACACAATGCGATTGGCGAGCAGGCAACAGCCCGGATACTCCGGTGTCAGCCCTCCAACGCCTTGCGATGGGCCTTGACCAGATCGGCCATGCTGTTGAACTGGAAGTCGTATCGCGGCATGTCCCCCGGATTCATGGTGGCGCCGAAGCCCTCCTTGTCATGGCGGCGGAAGATCCAGCACGAGGCAAGGCCATGGCGGTTCGCCGGCCCGTGGTCGTGAAACAGGCTCTCGGCGGTGTGCAGGATTTCATGCTTCGCGATGCCGAGCGTCTTCAGCTTTTCCAACATGTAGTCGAAGTTCCGGTCCGACGGCTTGTAGGACCCTATGTCCTCGGCGGTATATATCGCATCGAAAGCAACCTGAAGCCTGGCATTGCTGGCCGCGAAACTCTCATTGTCGACATTGGACAGGATGACCAGCTTGTAGTGTTGCTTGAGATATTCTAGGGCCGCGGCGGAGTCCGCGAAGGCCGGCCAGTTCCGTACCGAGCGGCCATAGGCAAGGCATTCATCCCATGACACTGGCACGCCCCACTCCTCTGCCATGCGGCGATAGACGACCGGCAGAAGGTCGCGATAGACCTTGGCCGGGGTCTGCTCCTGCTGGGAGGATTCGTGCCGGGCATGGGCTTCGAGAATGTCGTCGCGCGACAAGGCCCGCCCGGCCTTACTCACCAGAGGCTGAAGCGCCTCGACCATACCGGTCTCCCAATCGATCAATGTGCCGTAGCAATCGAAGGTCAGGGCC
>JAGRLX010000196.1 GCA_020441605.1 Alphaproteobacteria bacterium | reverse complement strand
CGCAGCTCGTGGCTCATGTTGGCGATGAATTCTGATTTGGCCTTCGAGGCCAGTTCGGCGTCCACTTTCGCTGCCTGCAGCGCGATCGCCTGCTTGCGCTGGGTGACGGCAAGACCCAAATGTTCGGAGAAGTCGCCAATGAGCGAATCCTGCTTGAACCACTTTGGACCGAATGTACGCATCAAATACCCCAGTTGCGGTAAATTCTTAGGCGGCAACGTCTCAATGTGGGGTTAAAATTTCCGATCGCATGCGGCAGACTTCACAATTGCTTTGTGACTGGGACGGAACCTGTTAGATTGTGTTTAACGAAATGATTATGGATGACGGCCTCGCGCTCCGGCTTTTGGCCTGTCGAGCGCCCGCCATCCGTGAAAGGTTAGACGACGTGGATGCGACCCATGGGGCGGGGAGACACCGCTTCCGGCGCAAATCGGGCCTGTCCGGCGGGAAGGGAGGCCAGGCATCGAATCCTCGGACCCATCGGCCGGAGGATCTTTATGGCGCGCTCGATTTGGGAACCAACAATTGCCGGTTGCTGATTGCCACGCCGGCGCCTGGCGGATTTGTCGTGGTCGATGCCTTCTCGCGGATCGTCCGTCTAGGGGAAAGGCTGAGCCAGACCGGCCATCTCTCGGATGACGCGATGCGCCGCACGGTTGACGCCCTGCGGGTATGCGCCAACAAGTTGAAATGGCGCGATGTCACCAAGGTCCGGCTGGTGGCGACCGAGGCCTGCCGGATGGCGGCCAATGGTCTCCACTTCATCGAACGGGTCAAATCCGAGACCGGACTCGACCTCGAGATCATCGACCGCGAAACCGAGGCGACGCTGGCGGCGGTCGGGGCCGAACCGCTGATCGACGCCGAGGCGGAAACGTCGTTGGTCTTCGATATTGGCGGGGGGTCTACCGAGGTTCTGTGGCTGGAACGCCGTGGCCAGCGGTTCGAGACCGTGGCGTGGACTTCGCTTGCCGCCGGGGTGGTGACGATTTCCGAGCGCTTTGGCGGCGGCGTCGATGTAACCCGCGAGTCGTTCGAGGCCATGTGTACCTTTCTGCGCCCGATGCTGCATGATTTCGCTGGCCGGGTGGCCGAAATCACCGGGCGGCCGCCGGTGCCTTCGCACCTTCTCGGCACCTCCGGAACGGTCACGACCATCGCCGGGGTTCAGTTGGGCCTGGCGCGCTACGACCGCTCCCGGGTCGATGGCTGCTGGCTGAAGAGCGCCGATATCGGGCAGGTGACAGGCCAGTTGCTCGATTACAGCTACGATCAGCGCGCTGCAAATCCCTGTATCGGGAGGGAGCGCGCCGACCTGGTTCTGGCTGGATGCGCCATTCTGGAAGAAATCCGGCTGGCCTTCCCGGCCGAGCGGATCCGCGTTGCCGACCGCGGTCTTCGCGAGGGGATCCTTACTCAGTTGATGAAGCAGGACGGCAGGTTCGGGAGGCCCGCATGAGTCGGCCTGGAAGCGGCAACAAACCGGCCGGGCGTGGCCTGAAGCAGCGTGTAAAGACGGGCAAGGGCCGGACTGTCTCACAGAAGAACTGGCTTGAACGTCAGCTGAACGATCCTTACGTCAAGGAGGCCCGCCGTCTTGGCTACCGGTCACGGGCGGCATTCAAGCTCACGGAGATCGACGACAAGTACCATTTCCTCAAGCCGGGTGGCCGGATCGTCGATCTGGGCGCTGCGCCGGGCGGCTGGAGCCAGGTGGCAGCTAAGCGGGTGAAGTCCGAGGAGGGCCGCGGCAAGGTCGTCGCCATCGACATGCACGGCATGGACCCGATCCAGGGAGTCACCATCTTCAAGAAGGACTTCTACGATGAAGATGCTCCGCAGCTCCTGATCGAGGCGCTGGGCGGCGAAAAGGCCGACTGCGTGCTCTCCGACATGGCGGCTCACGCCACCGGCCACCGCCAGACCGATCACATCAACATCATCGCCCTGGCCGAGGCCGGATATGAATTCGCCCGGATGGTGTTGAAGCCCGGCGGTACGTATCTCGCCAAGGTACTGCGCGGCGGCACCGAGGGCGAACTGCTCAAGGCGATGAAAAAGGATTTCGCCACGGTGCGCCACGTCAAGCCGATGGCCAGCCGGGACGATTCAGCCGAGCTTTTCGTATTGGCGATGGGATTCAGGGCCGCGGCATAGCCCCTGCTCGGCAAACGTCGTGCAGCTTGAAAACGGCTTGCTCAAGGCGGTGTCCTGCGACAAAGTTGCCTTCGGGAGAGAGGGCTGGTTCGGCGGCACAGGTTGCAGGGATGTCGACTGATGGTATCGGTGCATGATGGAGCAGAGAGAGACGCCGGGAAATCTGGCCCACACCTGAACCTGACGGTTTTCGGTCTATTTCAGTTAATCGATGACCGTGGTGCCTCAATTGCCGTTTCGTCACGCAAGAACAGGGCCCTCCTTGGTATTCTTGCGGTGTCGCCTCATCTCCGCGCCAGCCGGGAACGGCTTGCTGCACTGTTGTGGGGAGATAGTCCTGATCCGCAGGCGCGCAGTAGCCTGCGGCAATCGCTCGCCGTCCTGCGCCGGGAACTGGGCGGCTGGGGGGAAAGCGTCATCCTGTCAGATGACCAGAGTCTCGCGCTCAATCCGGCTTCGGTCTCGACGGATATCTGCGAGTTCAACGCGCTTCAAAGCCGGCGTGATTTGGCTTCGCTGCGTCGGGCTAGCGCGATCAACTCTGGCGACTTGCTGGCCGATCTCGCAATAACGGATCCGCTGTTTCGCGATTGGCTGGATGCGGCCAGGCGGGAGTTCCGGACTCTTCGCGAAGACGTTCTGGAGAAACTTTGTCAGATCGACGCGGGCGAACCGAAGATTGAAGCCGCTCGCGCTTTGGTCGCACTCGATCCCATGCGAGAGTCGGCCCACCGACACCTCATGATGGCGCTGGCCGATGTGGGCGAGACCGCGCTGGCCCTTGCCCAGTTCGAACGGTGCCGTGCGGTGCTTGCGGCCGAATTCAGGATAGCGCCAGGCGCAGAGACGCTTCATCTACGTGACGAAATCGCTGCCGGCCGCGCAATGCCCGGCGCAACGGTGCAGAGGTCGTTGGGCCGTTCGCCGGTACCAGCCAGCAAGCTTTCCGTTATCGTCCTGCCGTTTGCCGCTTCCGGTGGCGAGCCTGATCAGGAATATCTGGGAGACGGGATCGCTGAGGACATCGCGACCGATCTGACACGCATTTCCGGACTCACGGTGCTCAGCCGCAGCACTTCCCTCACCTACAAGGGGAAGACGGAATCTGCCCAGACTGTCTGCCGCGAGACGGGAGCAAGCCACGTCCTCACCGGTTCGGTGCGCAGGTTAGCGCAGCGCACGCGTATCAGCTGCGAGCTTTCAGAGGGTGCGAGCGGTCTGCAGATCTGGGCCGACAGATTTGACCGCGACCTGATCGACATCTTTGAGATACAAAACGAAATTGCACGATCAATCGCAGCCCAGTTACGCGTCAAGCTGCTATCACATGAACGGCAAGATCGCGCCAGACCGCAAGCTGGGGATTTTTCGGCCTATGATTTTTATCTTCGAGGCCGCGACTTTCTGCGCCGCCACACAAAGGCATATTATCATCTGGCAAAGCGCATGTTCGCGACGTCGATAGAGCATGATCCCAAATATGCCCGGTCCTACGCGGGATTGGTGGAATGCGACTCGGCGCTCTACCTGCTGTTCGACGAGCCACTTTCCCGAGAAGACATCTTGGCCAACAGCGCGAGAGCTTTGGCAATCGACGACATGATCGCCGAAACACACGCGAGCCGCGGGTTGGCACTGTTTACGTGTGAAATGTATGACGAAGCCGAGCGCGAGCTTCTGCGCGCCATGGAAATCGCCCCACAGTTCTTCGATGCCTACTTCAACTACGCTCGGATCTGCTACAATCGCGGCGACATGAAGACGGCGGCCGTGATGTTCGAAAAGGCCATTCAGCTGAATCCCGATGACTATGAATGTTGGGTGCTGGTGGTTCAGATCTACAAGTCTCTGGACCGGCATGGTGACATGTTGAACGCCTGTCGCAGAGGGGTGGAGTTGGCCAAATTGGCCATCGAACAAAATCCCGAAAACCCGCGGCCGCTCTATCTTGGGGCTGGGACTCTGGCTGTACTTGGCGAATTCGATCTGGCTCGGCAATGGGCAAACCGGGCGCTGGCGCTCGACCCTGATGATCGATTGGCGCGATACAACATAGCCTGCATGTATTGCTACATGGGCGAGCTTGACCTTGCCATGGCGCTGCTCGAGGATGTTCTGCCCCAGGCAAGCCATGACCTGCGGTCTGTCGCACTGCACGATTCCGATCTGGACCCGCTGAGAACGATGCCGCGCTTCCAGGCGTTGCTGGCTGCCATTGGTGATGGGTCGGGCGGCGGCGCGCCCGTGGCATGGCCCGGCTAGATCATGATGGCCTTTGGTGGACCCACCAAAGGTTGTGGGAACTCATCGCTGCTTCAAGACTTCAGCGTCGTGCGATGGCAAAGACGGTTCCGTCTTGGTGCGCGACGCATACGTGGTGCAGGCCGACCTTCCGCATCAGCAGGCGGTTGTGCAGGCAGGTGTCTCAATACACACTCAAGCCAGACCGGAGAGCCTTGATCGCGCCTATCAACACGGGTCGAATGCCATTCACGCTGCCGATGGACCGCGAAAAGCAAGCCCTTGCTCCGGCCATCATCACGGTGTTAAGGACAGCCGCCAACTCATCGACTCGATCCGTTTCCGAAAGGTTGGCCCATGTCTGCCCGCATCATCCCCGAATATCTCACTTTTGACGATGTGCTGATGAAGCCCGGCGCTTCATCTGTTCTGCCGGCCCAGGTGTCTACCGCAACGCGGCTCACCCGCACCATCTCGCTGTCGATTCCGATTGTTGCGGCCGCCATGGATACGGTGACAGAGGCCCGACTGGCGATTGCCATGGCCCAGGCCGGCGGCCTCGGGATCATCCACAAGAACCTTGAGCCCGAAGAGCAGGCCGATCACGTGCGACAGGTCAAGCGTTTCGAGGCGGGGATGGTGGTCAATCCGGTGACAATCCGTCCCGAGGCGACATTGGGCGACGTCTTGAAGCTCAAGGAGCGCCATCGCATTTCCGGCATTCCGGTGGTCGATGGGGGAGGCCGGCTGGTTGGTATCATCACCAATCGCGACGTACGCTTTGCCACCGACCTCAACATGAAGGTCGCCGACCTCATGACCCGCGAGAACCTGGTCACCGTCAAGGCCGGCGTCGACCGACAGGAGGCCAAGCGGCTGCTGCACCGCTACCGCATCGAGAAGCTGATCGTGGTGGACGACGACTACAAATGCGTCGGGCTCATCACCGTCAATGACATGGAAAAGGCCGCCGATCATCCCTTCGCTGCCAAGGATGAGCACGAGAGGCTGCGCGTGGGCGCGGCCACGGGGACAGGCGATGCCGGATTTTCCCGGGCCGAGATGCTGATCGATGCCGGGGTGGACCTGATCGTTGTCGACACGGCCCACGGCCACTCGGCGAACGTCATCAACCAGGTCTCGCGCATCAAGACGATGTCCAACCGGGTGCAGATCATCGCTGGAAATGTGGCGACGCCCGAAGCGGTCCGTGCGCTGATCGACGCTGGCGCCGACGCTGTCAAGATCGGCATCGGCCCCGGTTCTATCTGCACCACGCGGGTGGTTGCCGGCGTCGGGGTGCCGCAGCTTTCGGCGATCATGGAATGTGCCGAGGAAGGAGCCCGCGCCGATATTCCGGTGATCGCCGATGGCGGCATCAAGCTTTCGGGCGACCTGGCCAAGGCCCTGGCGGCGGGGGCCGAATGCGCGATGGTCGGCTCCTTGCTGGCGGGCACCGATGAGAGCCCCGGTGAGGTCTATCTCTACAACGGCCGCAGCTACAAGGCTTATCGCGGCATGGGTTCGGTGGGCGCCATGGCGCGGGGCTCGGCCGACCGCTATTTTCAACAGGAGGTGAAGGACAATCTCAAGCTGGTGCCCGAAGGCATCGAGGG
>JAGRLX010000195.1 GCA_020441605.1 Alphaproteobacteria bacterium | reverse complement strand
CTTGGTCACCATGGTGAAGGCGTGACCCTCACGGCCTGCCCGGCCGGTGCGGCCAATCCGATGGACGTAATCCTCGGCATGGGTTGGCACGTCGTAATTGAAGACGTGGCTAACCTCTGGAATATCAAGCCCGCGGGCGGCGACATCGGATGCGATAAGATAGGTGATTTCGTTGGCGCGGAATGCGCTGAGGGTCCGGAGCCGTGCCTGCTGGTCCATGTCACCATGGAGTGCGCCGACGCTTAAGCCATGAACCTTGAGCGACTTTTCCAGCAACGCCACCGTGGTTTTGCGGTTGGCGAAGATGATGCCATTCTTCACATTCGTCTGTGAACGGAGCAGATGACGCAGTGCCTCGCGCTTCATCTTGGCGTCATGCGGTACCTTGACCAGCATCTGCGCGATGGTTTCCGCGGTGGATGAAGGCCGCGAGACTTCGACGCGGACCGGGTTGGACAGGAACTGCGACGTGAGGCGCTGGATCTCCGGTGGCATAGTGGCCGAGAAGAACAGCGTCTGGCGGGTAAACGGCAAGAGCTTGCAGATCCGCTCGATATCAGGGATGAAGCCCATGTCGAGCATGCGGTCGGCCTCGTCGATTACCAGCATGTCGATGCCGGTGAGCAGCAACTTGCCGCGCTCGAAGTGATCGAGCAGACGGCCCGGCGTGGCTATGACGACATCGGCGCCGCGGTCGATCTTGGCGGCCTGTGGCTCGAAGGCAACCCCGCCGATCAGCAGGGCGACCGAGAGATTGTGCATCTTGCCCAGGGTCTCGAAGGCCTCACGCACCTGATCGGCCAGTTCGCGGGTGGGTTCCAGGATCAGGGTGCGTGGCATACGCGCCCGCGCGCGGCCCTTCTCCAGCAGCGATAGCATCGGCAGCACGAAGGCAGCTGTCTTGCCCGATCCGGTTTGGGCGAGTCCCATGACATCGCGCCGGGAAAGGGCGGGGGGAATGGCTTCAGCCTGGATCGGCGTAGGGGTGGAATAGCCTGCGGCGGTCACCGCCTCGAGGGTCTTAGAGCTCAGTCCGAGCGCGGAGAAGTTCATGTGTTTGGTGTGGTACCATTCTGGCGATTACGTGTTCATCGGCGCGGGGAGCAGATTCGCCATGGACCCCAGGCGCCTCAATTGCGCTGCACATAAGTATTTTCAGCGAAAAAGTCAAATGTACCGAAGAGCAGGGTTAAGTCCGCGCCTTGAGATATCAAACGAAGAGGCGGATCCTGGGATCCGCCTCAGTTTTTTACGCTTGGGAGGTTTTATGTAAGCCATGAGTCGAGGAGGAGTTTACTTTGTATTGACGTGCAACGCCATGCTCCCCGTGAGGCCCAATCCGATTTTCCGGGGGTGGTGGTTGACGTGTGTTGCTTCGGGGCGGCGGCAATTAAGGTGAGTCCTGATGACCCAAAGCGTGACTTGACCTCCCGAACATGCGGGGTGATGATTGGCGCAATCAGATGGAGAGAGGTCTCGAAAACTGATGCCCCCGACGCAAATGATCATTGCCTGACGTTGAAGCCACTTTCGATGGCAGGTTTAGCATTTGGCGACTGCAAACGGTGCCGCCTTAAGCGGTAATTGATCGCCCAAGTTGAAGGGCAAAGTGCACGGATTGGCCCCGCGAGGTTCCTCTACCTCCGGGGCCTTTAGTTATTGGACAGGCCACGATGGGCTACAAAACCGCTTTTGAGGATGAAAATAACTGGGCCTAAAAGGTCAATTCCCCTGTCGGGAGAATTGAATTGACGCAATGGCATCGTGCGTTACCCTTTTCGCTCACCTTCGGACAGCTTCTTCTTGCCCCCTCAAAGATGTTGCCGAAGGAGGGTGCATAAGGCTCGGAGGCCGGAGCAGTGTTTGTCAGCTTGAGTGACAACCCTATATGGTCCCGGGCGACCGCAACTCTCGAATGACTCTTGCACCCGAGGCCCCGGGAGGTTCCCCCCAACCTCCGGGGCCGTTCTATCGCCGCGGATGCTGTTCAGAACATTGCGCTTCATCCTACTAGGATCGAACTGGGCCGGATGGCTGCAAGCGGTCTTGCGGCAGGTAATGAAGGGAAATAACGATGGGACCGGATGATCTAGCTTACACTTCGGCAACAACTCTGGCGCGGCTCATTCGTGAACGCCGGCTTTCGCCAGTTGAGGTGATGGATGCAACCCTGGCTCGGATCGAGTCGCGCAATCCGAGCCTCAATGCCTTGATTTTCATCGATGGGGAGGGCGCGCGCCGGGCGGCGCGGCGCGCCGAAGACGCCGTGATGAAGGGTGAAACCCTGGGCGCGTTCCACGGCGTGCCGGCGGCGATCAAGGATCTTTTCGACTTCAAGCCCGGCTGGCCCGCAACTTTTGGCGGTGTTCGCGCCCTCAAAGACAATATTGCCCAGTGGTACTGTCCCTTTGCCGAACGCATGGAGAAGGCCGGCGCAATCCTCGTCGGCAAGACCAATGCGCCGGTCATGGGACTGCGCGGCACCTGCGACAACTATTTGTTCGGCCCGACCCGGAATCCCTTCGATGGCAGCCGCAATGCCGGCGGCTCATCGGGTGGAAGTGCGGCGGCAGTGGCCGACGGCCTGTTACCCGTGGCCGAGGGCACCGATGCTGGCGGCTCGATCCGCATTCCGGCGGCCTGGTGCGGTGTCTATGGCTACAAGGCTTCGTTCGGACGGGTGCCGGTGGTGATCCGTCCCAATGCCTTCGCCGGGAACCTGCCATTCGTCTTCGAGGGCCCCATCACCCGCACCGTGGAGGATGCCGCGGCCGCCCTGACGGTGCTCTCGGGGCATGATCCGCGCGATCCCTTCAGCCTCGACGAGCGGATCGATTTCGTCCCGGCCCTGCGCCGTCCGATTCAGGGCATGCGCATTGCATACAATCCAAACTTCGATGTCTTCCCTGTCGAACCGGCGATTGCCGCCGTGGTCGAACAGGCGGTCGGCGCCTTCACCGAGGCCGGCGCCCGGGTCGAGACCGTGACCCTTGGACTGAACCGTTCCCAACACGAACTAAGCGATGCCTGGTCCCGTCTGATGATGCCCCTCAACCTGGGCGCCCTGGAAGCGGTGAAGGCCGGTGGTCTGGACCTCATGGCCGATCACCGAGACGACTTCCCGCCCGAGTACCTGCGGTGGATCGACATTGGCCGCACCATGACAATTCTCGACATCGCGCGCGACCAAGCCATCCGCAGCGAAGTCTACGACGCGATCGAAGGCGTGTTCGCGAATTATGATCTGATCATCACGCCGACCCTTGCAGCAATGCCGGTCGAAAACCGCAGCGACGGCAACACGGTCGGGCCTTCCCGGGTCAATGGTGAATACGTCGATCCGCTGATCGGCTGGTGTCTCACGTATCCGGTGAATTTTACCGGCCATCCTGCCGCCTCCATACCTGCTGGATTAACGGGTGGCCTGCCAGTTGGTATGCAGATCATAGGCCGTCGCTACGCCGATGCCGATGTGCTGGCCGCGAGTGCGGCCTTCGAGCGCATTCGTCCGTGGGTGGACAGTTATTCGGCCTGTGCGGGCCGTCCCCTGGACTGATCGCGACGCACTGGGGTTATTCCAGCCTTGCCGGGAAGCCCTCGGCGCGCAGGTCAGTATCGAGCAGATCCTCGAGCAGCTTGGCGATCTGGGTCGATTGCGCCGTTCCGCCATAGGCCGCCTTGCCTTTCATGAAGGTCTGGTTGGTCATCGAGGCGAGATCGAGCGGCACGCCGAATTCCTTGCCGAAGGTCATGGCGAAGCCGAGGTCCTTCAGCGCCAGATCCATGGTAAATGCGATATCGTAGCTGCCATTGAGGATGAGCTGGCCCTCGGTTTCATGGACGAAGCTGGTGCCCGACGAGGCGGTGATGGCATGCCAGGCCTGAGCCAGGTCGAGCCCGCCACGCTTCGCGAGCATGAGCGCCTCGGCATCAGCCACCAGATGGATGAAGGCCAGCATGTTGGTGATGACCTTGATCACCGCCGCCGCGCCAATGGGCCCCATGTGAAAGATCTTCTTGCCGATGGTTTCAAGCGCTGGACGATGCAGTTCGAAGAGCTCCTTGTCGCCCCCCACCAACACGGTGATTTCGCCGCGTGCCGCCAGATGAACGCCACCCGTGACCGGCGCTTCCAGGACTTTTACGCCCTTCGCTTCCGCCAATGCCGCCAGCCGCTTCATCTCGTCACGGCCGTTGGTGGAATTCTCGATCCAGGTAGCGCCCGGCTTCAGACCTTCGAGGATCTGCTCCAGAACCTTCCCGGATACGGCCGGGGAGGGCAGGCAGGTGAAGATATGATCCACCTGGCGCGCAAGTTCCGCGGGCGAAGCGGCCCAGGACGCGCCTGCCGCGACATGGCGCTTGGCGAGGGACTGGTCGAGATCGAAGACCGTGACCTTGTAACCCTTCCGGACAAGGCTCATGGCGAGGTGGCCTCCGAGGTTGCCGAGACCGATGTAACCGTAGTGCATAATATTATTCTTCCTTGCGAAGCGGCCGGTTGGTCATTTCGAGATGCAGGTTGTTGCCGGTGTAGGGATGGGCTTCCGCCACCACCTCGTCGAGTTCGATGCCGAGGCCAGGCTCGGTCGGCGGGATGACGTAACCTTCCTCCCACCGGATCGGCTTCTTCAAGATTTGCGAGTGAAAACCGCCCCATTGTTCAATCGACTCGAGGATGAGGAAATTTGGCAGCGATGCTGCGAAGTGAATATTGGCCGCACCCTCGACAGGCCCGGCGTAGAGGTGGGGCGCGATCTGGGCGTAATAGGCCTCGGCCATGCCTGCGATCTTCTTAGCCTCCATGATGCCGCCGACCCGTCCGAGCGCCATCTGCAGGATGGAAGCGGCACGGCATTCGAGTACACGGGCGAACTCATACTTGGTGGTGAGTCGCTCGCCGGTGGCCACCGGGATCGATGTGCCGCGCGCCACCAATGCCATCTCTTCGGGCTTTTCGGGTGGTGTGGGCTCTTCGAACCACAGGGGATCGAAGGGCTCGATCTTGCGGGCGAAACGGATGGCGCCGGATGCCGTGAACTGGCCATGGGTCCCGAACAGCAGATCCGCCTTGGTGCCCACCGCCTCGCGGATCAGCTTGCAGAACTTCACACAGAGCTCGATCGACTCGAGTGAAGGCTGGCGCGGATCGAAGACGGAATAGGGGGCCGCAGGGTCGAACTTGACCGCGGTGAAGCCCTGTTTCACATAGGCCGCCGCTTGTTCGGCCGACTGTTCGGCATTCCAGAAGATGCCGGAGTCCTGGCCCTTGGAAGCATCCGGATAAATGTAGGTATAGGAGCGCAACCGCGCGTGCACCCGCCCGCCGAGCAGCTCATAGACCGGTTTACCGAGGGCCTTGCCCTGTATGTCCCACAGCGCGATCTCGATCCCCGAGAGCACGCCCATCAGCGAAATGTCGGGCCGGAGCGTAAAGCCGGAACCATAGACCTTGCGCCAGAGGGTTTCCAGGTGGAAGGGGTCCATGCCCTCGACGTAACGGCCGAATGTGTCCTCGATCATCGCGGTCATGGCCTTGGGCCCAAAGGTATCGCAATAGCACTCGCCGATGCCGCTGATGCCGTTGTCGGTGGTGAGCTTCACGAAGATGAAATACCGGCCGCCCCAGGACGGCGGCGGATTGCCGACGATGAATACCTTGAGGTCCTTGACTTTCATGAATGTTGCCTCCCGAAACTACGTTGGCGATTGCGCGAAGTCGGGCCGACTTGCAAGGCCCAGTCAGGATGAAATTTTCTAACCGGCGGTGAAGCAAGTGCGCTTGTCTTGCAGACTCTGCTGGAGCAAATGGTGAATATTCGTCTCCTGTCGCATGGATCATCATCGTGACTTTCGACTTCGTCATCGTCGGCGCCGGCTCGGCCGGCTGTGTGCTGGCCGAACGGCTGTCAGCCAGCGGCCGCTTCAAGGTGCTGCTGCTGGAAGCGGGTGGCACCGACATGCGCTTTTTCGTTCAGATGCCCCTGGGCTACGGCAAAACCTTCTACGATCCCGACGTCAATTGGATGTACCAGGCCGAGGCCGATCCTGGACTCAACGGCCAGCGCGACTATTATCCGCGCGGCAAAATTCTTGGTGGTTCGTCCTCCATCAATGCCATGGTCTATATCCGCGGCCATCGCGAGGATTATGAGGACTGGAAAAGGGCAGGCAATCCCGGTTGGGGCTGGGACGACGTGCTGCCCGCCTATAAGGCAATCGAAGGCTACGCCGCAGGCGATCCGGCCTTTCGCGGTCTCAGTGGGCCGCTCACCATAAGCGACATTGGGGATGACGCCCATCCGTTGTGTCAGCCGTTCGTGGCCGCCACCGAGGCGACCGGGCTCCGCTACAACCCCGACTTCAACGGCGCGGTGCAAGAGGGCGTGGGCTTTTACCAGCTTACCACCAGGGGCGGCCGGCGGATGTCCGCAGCCCGGGCCTTTCTGCGTCCGGCCATGAGGCGGAAAAACCTCAAGGTCGAGACCCATGCCCACGTGACTCGCGTGCTGTTCGAAGGCCGGCGGGCCGTGGGCGTTGAATACCGGTACCATGGAGCGATGCAACTTGTCCGGGCCGGCGAGATTATCCTCGCGGGCGGTGCGATCAATTCGCCGCAGATCTTGCAGTTGTCAGGCATCGGGCCGGGCGCGCTGCTGCAATCCATCGGCCTTCCCATTGTCGCCGAGAACGCCAACGTCGGCGCGCGCATGCAGGATCACCATGGCATCAACTACACCTGGCGGATGACGGTGCCGACATTGAACGATGCGCTGCGGCCCTGGTGGGGCAAGCTGAAAGTGGGACTCCAGTATATTCTTACCCGGCGCGGCCCGCTGTCTCTCAGCGTCAACCAGGGCGGGGGGTTCTTCAAGAGCGATCCCTCCCAGCCGCGGCCCAACATGCAACTCTATATGCAGGCTTTTTCCACGTTGATCCCAAAGGAAGGTGAGCGACCGCTATTGACCCCCGATCCCTTCAGCGGGATGTCGCTGGGCCTGTCCAATTGTCGGCCGACATCGACCGGCGAGGTAAAGATTGCCTCGCCTGATCCGTTCACCCATCCACAGATCAGTTTCAACGCCTATGGCACGGAGAAAGACGTGGCCGAGATGCTGGCGGCCGTGAAGTACCTCCGCGAAATCGCCGCTAACGAGCCCCTGAGAAGCCTGATGGCCGAGGAATTGCGGCCAGGCCCCCAGGTGCGCGACGACGCAGACCTCATCGACGACTTCCGCCAGCGCAGCGGCACCGTGTATCATCACTCCTGCACCTGCCGTATGGGGCCTGACCCGGTTTCGTCGGTGGCTGGCCCCGACCTGCGCGTACATGGCGTTGGCGGCCTGCGGGTGTGCGACGCATCGGTCTTCCCCAACCTGATCGCCGGCAACACCAATGCGCCCTCGATCATGGTGGGATGGAAGGGTGCGGAGATCATTCTCCGCGATGCCGGCGGCTCGGCCGGGTGAATTCGAACCACAGCCGATAGAGCTCGAGCGCAACCAATGGCCCGAAATGGATGTAGGCCGGGAGATCGTCGCGTTTGATCCAGATCCAGTGCAGGAAGGCGGCGACCGCGGAAACATAGACAAGGCGCTGGATCATCTTCCACCAGGGCCCCATGAGACGCAGGGACACGTCATTGCTGAACACGAACGGCAGAAACATGGTGGTCAGCGCAATCCAGCCCAGCAAGTATTCCGCATACATGGCATCATAGAGCAGCACAGCAGGACTCGATTGACGCAGCACATAGGCCGCCATGTGCAGCATGGCATAGAGGAAGGCCGCAACTCCGAGCTCCCGCCGCCGCTTGAACAGCCACATGGGCCAGTGCCGATGGCGGAACATCATGCGGATGGGCGTGACCGCAAGCGTTATGATGAGCATGCGAACCGCCCATTCGCCGGAGGCCTCGATCACCTGACCGAGCCCGCCGCCCGACAGTGCGTAGCGCGACAGGATGATGATTCCGGGAATGGCGAGCACCAACCGGAATGCGCCGTGGGACTCGATCACTCGGCGGATGATGTCGTTCATAGCACCTTGCCCGGATTGAGGATCCCCCTGGGGTCCAGGGTCGCCTTGATCTGCCGCATGAGCGCCAGCTCTGCCGCACTCCGTGAAAGATGGAGATAGGTTCGCTTCAGGGTGCCGATGCCGTGCTCGGCGGAAATCGAGCCGCCGAACTCCTTCACCTTGCCATAGATGATATCGTCCACGTCATGCATGCTTTCGCCGGGACCATAAACGACCGAGACGCAGATATGAACGTTGCTGTCGCCCACATGGCCGTAAAAGGAATTGTGCGACCCGGGCCAGCGGATATGCAGTGCGGTGGCGCAGGCCGATGCGAAGTCGCCGATACGGCCAATTGGCAGGCTCACATCGAAGTTGATGAGGTTGGGCAGGTTCTCGATCGGATGACCTTCACGTACCGCCCAGATCTGCCGGGTCTGGGCTTCGGACTGGGCGATGAGACCGTCTAGCAGCAAGTCGTCTTCCAGGCATGCCCCGAGAAAACTCTCGATCGCATCCGGCGGCTGGGTGCTCTCGAGAATAACCCAGAATGCGTGTTCGTCGGCGAATGGCGAAAAGTCCAGGGCTGCCGCATTGTAGGTGAAATAGTCACGCCACATGGCCTCATAGGCGACGATGCCGCCCAGACCAGACTGGGCGCGACGCAGAAGCCCGACCACATTGTCGTAGCTCGATAGCGCGCACAGTACAGTGGTGATCGGACCTGGCGGCGGATGGAGCCGCAAGACGACCCGTGTGATGATGCCAAGCGTTCCCTCGGAGCCGATGAACAGGTGCTTGAGATCATAGCCCGCATTGTTCTTCAGCATCTTGTTGAGCGACGAGATGATGGTGCCGTCGGCCAGGACGGCTTCCAGACCCAACACCTGATCGCGCGCCATGCCATAGCGGATCACCCGGATGCCGCCGGCATTGGTGGAGAGGTTACCGCCAATCTGGCACGATCCGCGCGCGCCCAGGTCGAGCGCCAGAAACAGGCCTGCGTCGGCCGCCGCCTGCTGGCAAACCTCGAGCGGCGTTCCGGCGCGGACTGTCATGGTGGCCGAAGCTGCATCGATCTCCTCGATGCCACGCAGAAGCTCGAGGCTGATGGCAATCTCCCCGCCGCAGGGATTGGCGCCACCGGCGAGCCCCGTCATGCCGCCCTGGGCAATGACCGGGTGGCCCGCCGCATTGCACAGGCGCAGGACTGCTGAAACCTCCTCGACCGTCCGTGGGCGGATGACTGCCATCGGTGCGGCCTGGCCGGCACCGCTCATATCGGAGCGATGGCGGCCGCCCATCGCCTGTTCCGTGAGAATGGTGCCTTTGCCGAGGGCCGCGGCCAGGTCGTCGATGAGGCTCATGACGAGCGTGTCGCTCCGCCATCGACCCGGATCATCTGGCCTGTGACGTAGGAGGCGAGGGGGCTTGCCAGGAACGCGGCGACAGCGCCGAATTCGCGGGGGTCGCCATAACGGCCGATGGGAATGGCGGCGGAGTTCTCGGCGACAACCTGCTCGATCGGGATGTTACGGGCTTCCGCCTCGCGCTGGTTGAAACCGTCGATCCGCTCGGTGGCGAAGCTTCCCGGCAGGATCGTGTTCACCGTGATGCCATCGCGTGCGACGTCCGTTGCCAGAGTCTTCATCCAGTTGGCGAGGGCTGCCCGCAGAGCATTGGAGATGGCAAGCCCCCTGATCGGCTCCACCACCGCGGTCGACGAGACATTGATCACACGGCCGAATCGGGCCGCCCGCATCGCGGGAAGAACCGCCTCCGTCAGCCGCATCTGGTTCAATACCATGATCTCGAATTGCCGGCGCCAGAGATCCGGATCGATCCGCGTGACATCGACGGGCGGTGGCCCGCCAGAGTTGTTGACCAGAATTGATGGCAGGCCGAAAACCTTCAGCACCCGCTCAAGGCTGGCCCAGTCGCCCATGTCGGCAGGTAGCGCCATGGCCTGAAGACCGCGCTTGGCGAAAGCCTCGGCATGGGCTTCGAGCTTGGCGCGGTTGCGGGCGAGAAGGCCGACGCGACAGCCTTCTGCCGCGAGCGCTTCAGCGATGGCGAAGCCCAGGCCTTGGCTTGCGCCACAGACCAGGGCGGTCTTTCCGGAGAGATCGAGGTTCATGGGCGGCAGGATGCGACACACCAGCCGCCCATGGCAAGCCCCGTCAATGCTTGGGGAAATAGTCTTGGCAGGTGCCCTCGCGGTAGACATCGGTGGTGGCGCAATGGAGAGCGCCGCCGAAGGGATAGGCATCGCGGAACGGGATGGGTATCACCTCAAGGCCCAGCTTGTCGAACTGTTCCATCTGATAGACCTCCGAGGCTTCTACGCAAACGGTCTTCTCGTCAAGCATCAGCACGTTCATGGACAGCCAGACTGACGAGTAGCACAGCGGCGGCGGCTGATTATGGGCGGGTTGGGCGGCGTCGATGATTTCCCAGCCATTCCGGTTGAACAGCTTGCGCTGATCTTCGGGCAGGCGGCGCACCGGATTGTTGATGATCAGGCCGGGACGGATAGGCGTGAAGGTGGCGTCGATGTGAATCGGATAGGGATCGCCGGGAAAGTTCACCGCGTGGACGCGATGGCTGGGGAAGTGGCGCTGCAGCCAGTTGATACCCTTGAGGTTGGTGGTGAAGCCGTGCTGGACGATCAGGTCCTTGCCGAAACGCAGCACGTCGGCCGCATCGAACAAGGGCTCTTCCTCGGTGGTGACGAAGTGCTTGGCCGCCGTCCATTCGAGCCGCTTCTGAATGCCGATCTTTTCCGACAGGTAGTCGGGGTGGTAGTCGGCGTCGGTGAGACGCGGTTTCGGCGCCGACTCGTGCCGCATGTTGGGATCCTCGTCGTAGTACCGCTGCAGGAGTGGCCGGTAGCAGAGGTATTCGAACCAACGGCAGCGATAGCTCATCGTGGCTTCGAGCATTTCGTTGCCGACCGTCAGGATGACATCGCGCGGCGGCATGGTGCCGAACATCGAGTCTGCTTTCCAGTCCGGCGTGGCAATCGGCTGGTTGAAGTCGAGCGGCGTCGGCCGGTCGACACGGATGCCGCGCTTGCGCATGACGTCGGCGAAATAGTTGAGTTGCTCATTGGCGGCGTCAACCGTGTGCTGCGGCCGTGGACCCCACATGCCCTTCATGTCGGAGTCTTCGGGTACCTTGGCGTCGAGCGCCGGCTCGGAATTGGGGATGCAGCAACCGTCGGCGACGCCGACGATGACATGCTTCAGCGGGTCCCACTCATTCCAGGAATTGACGACGGTTCTATCGGGTGACCAGGCCACGGACTGTTCCTCATGTTCGCTAGGATGGGACCGACTTCTAGTCCGGGTCGCGTGTGCGGTCTGATGAAAATTACTTATGGGTCTCACAAAAATTTCTCATGCAAGCTGTGCCAGGCAATCCCGTGCCGCCATGACTGCCGTTGAGAAACAAGCCTGGAGCAGATAGCCGCCGGTAGGCGCTTCCCAATCCAGCATCTCGCCCACCGCATAACAGCCAGGCACTTTCCGGAGTTGGAAATGCCCATCCACCTCGCCGCGGGCGATGCCACCGGCCGACGAAATGGCACGGGCGAGACCGGCGGGACCTCGGAGCGACAGGCTGAGAGACTTGGGGTCGCTCGCTCCCGTCTCGTGCATCAGGCCAATCGCTGCCGGGGAGAGATTGAAGGCCTTGCGCTGAAAATTCGAGAACGTCTCCTTGCGGCTGCGGGAGGACAGTTTCGCCGCTACCGACTCCTGCGTGAGATCGGGGCGGAGGTCGATGCTCAGCGGCGCACCCGGTTCATCACGCAGGTAACGGGACAACGCATAGACGGCCCCGCCCTCGATACCATCCCGCGATATCATGATTTCGCCGCGCGCCGAGTGGCTGCGATAGGACAAGCGTACGTTCTTGACCGGCTCACCTGCGAAGCGCGACGAGAAATGCTCAGTCCATGGAACAAGAAAGCGGCAGTTGGATGGCTTGAAGGGATTGACGGTAATGCCAGCTTGTTCCACTAGCGGCACCCAGACGGCATTGGATCCGAGATGCGGCCAGGAGGCCCCTCCCATGGCGAGGATGGTTGGCGTGCCGTCGAATCCCTGCCACGCAGTGCGGGACATGAGGGTGACGCCAAGCCCGTCGAGCCGCCGCAGCCATGCGCGCAGCAGGGGCGAGGCCTTCATGCATTTTGGGAAGACTCGGCCCGAACTGCCGACGAAAGTTTCGATGCCGAGTCCATGGCACCAGTCGATGAGTGCCGAAGGCGCAAAGGCGCGAATGGCCGGTTCGAGGAACGAACGGGCCTCGCCATAGTGCTCGAGGAACAGGTCTAGCGGCTCCGAATGGGTGAGGTTGAGCCCGCCGCGCCCGGCGAGGAGGAACTTGCGGGCCGGCGCCGCCATATGGTCGATGATGGTGACGCGAACACCACCCATGGCCAGCACCTCTGCCGCCATGAGTCCCGAGGGACCGGCCCCGACGACACGGACGATCCTGTCGGCCACCATTCTATGGCTGCTTCTCATGGGCCAGCAGCGCCTCGCGACGGGCGAGGCTGTCCGCCGGCCAATAGTGCTTCCGGTCGTAATATTCCGGTACCGCCGGCGTGGCGTCGGGCAGACGTACCCACGGCATCTTCGATGAGGTGAAGATATGGATGTCGGGTGGCAGCCCGTCCGGATCTTCGAGTGTGCCAACGCGGATGAATTTCACCGCATCGCCGGCTCCCGCGTAGTGGCTCCAGACCGCGACCCTGCAGGTGGGGCAGCGCATGATCTTCTGACCCTTGCCGCTATTCGAGGGAGTCATCACCGCTTCCGGCTCGCCCATCGTGAGCACGACCTTCCAGGACTCGATCATCGCATTGAGGGCAAAGGCCGTTCCCGTTTCGCGCTGGCACCAGCGGCAATGGCAACAATGGACGAAGAGCGGCTTGTCCGTGATCTCATATTGCACTTCGCCGCAGGTGCAGCGGCCGCGCAATGGGTAGAGCGTCATCGTTCAGGCTGCCTCGCGGTTGAGCGGCTGACACATGCAATGAACTCCGCCACCGGCCTGCAGGAACATGCTCATGTCGGGATCGTAGACCGTGAAGCCTGCGGCGCGCATGTCGGCATTGAGCTGCCTGGCCGCCGTCGTCGACAGCACCCGGTCGCCGCCCAGCGCCACCACGTTGCAGCCCAGCGCCATGGTTTCCTTGAAGCTCGCCGGAATGATCTCGATCTTCTTGGACTTGAGCCATGCTATGATGTCGTCTTCGGTCGTATCGAGGCAGACTGCGGCGCAATGGTCGTTAAGCATGCAGACCATCAGGTCGATGTGGACGTAGAACTGGTCGATGGGAGCGTATTTGATTTCCCAGCCTTCCTTTGCGAACCACTCTGAAACTTGCCGGGCCGAGACTTCCTCCGACCGGTGGTCGGTGTAACCCACCAGCGCCAGGCCTTCGCGGATGATGTTGAAGTCGCCACCTTCGAAATTGCCTGCCGACACCATGTCGTAGATCGGAATTCCGTTCTCCAGATAGAAGCGCAGCACCGCGGCATATTCGCCGCGCCGGCGCGGGTTGGCGAGCTGGCAGACGACTGCGCCGTAGGGTGACATGAAGGACGAGTCGCGCGCATAGATCTGGTAGGGGTTGGTCATGTCGAGCGGCAGGAAGTGGGTGGTGACGCCGGCCGATTGATAGGCATCCACCATTTCGCGGTGCTGGCGCATGGCAGTCTGCTTGTCGAACTTGTAGCCCTTGCGCAGGGTGTCGCGCACCAGCGACGACCAAGCGGCGTTCTCCAGCCCCATCCAGCGGAAGCTCTCGGCCGGGCCCAGCAGCACGTCCTTGAGCACGCCGGTCTCGGACTTGATTTCCCAGCGCCCGGTCATCTTGGGCGTCCCGCCACCCTCGACACGGGCGCGCAGCGGTACGGGGGTGGAAGCGGTCATAGGCTACTCCTTTTATCGGTTCGGGCGGGAAGCTAGAGCAGCAGCCAATCAGTTGCAATCTGCCGATCGCTCATAAGCTGCAGGCCGCTATGTCACCGGCGCAATTCTTCGTTCGCAGGCAATTCCTCTTGCCCGTGCGGCGTGCTGACCCGGCCCGCGGATCAAGTGAACGGCAACTCTGGGACGCGGCCGGCCAATGGAGTGATCTTTGTACAGATCCCGACGAGGAGCGGTATTGGGGCAGCAAGAGAGTATGCGCTATAGGCCGTCCGCCGGAAGGCACAAAGGGCAGCCCCCAGAGCCCGCCCCTGACGTTTGCCCGATCTAGCTGTTGCGAACCCGTCAGAAAGCCATCAGTAACTGCGCACGCAAGCAACACCCATATGCCCATGGACTTCGTCGTCGAGCATTTTTGCACAGTCAAATCGGGTGATCTTGACTTCGGGGTGATGCTCCACGACCCAAAATGTGACGACCGAACCGTCATTGCAGTGACGGCCAACCAGCGTTGTAGGGGGCCCAAAGGCGGATTTTTTGGAAACCACCATATTGGGGTTTGTTGTGGTGCAGCTATCTTCTTGAATCAACTTGAAGGTATACTCACCATTTTCGGTCGCTCGCAGCTGGACTTGCCCGACCGAGCCAACGGCCTCAAGCACCCATCCATTCCCTGTGAAGTGGGTGAACGGCAAGTCTGTCGAACTGACGGGGTGTGTCGTGGTCGGTTCCACAAAGGTTCCGGCCGGCCCCTGGGGCCCTTGCGGACCAGCGGGACCGGTATCACCCTGTGGCCCCTGAGGTCCAGTTGGACCATCGAGACCGGCGACGCCTTGCGGTCCTTGATCACCTTGTGGGCCCTGTGGTCCAGCCGGGCCGGTGTCGCCTTGTGGCCCCGGATCGCCCTGTGGACCCTGAGGTCCGGTCGCGCCATCGAGACCGGCTACGCCTTGTGGTCCTTGATCACCTTGCGGACCCTGTGGTCCAACCGGGCCGGTGTCGCCTTGTGGCCCCGGATCGCCTTGCGGACCCTGAGGTCCGGTCGCG
>JAGRLX010000194.1 GCA_020441605.1 Alphaproteobacteria bacterium | reverse complement strand
GTCCTGATACTCGTCCACCAGCATGTATTTGAAGCGGCGCTGGTAGTCCTTGAGCACATCCGGGTGTTCCTGGAAAACGCGCAAGGGTTCGAGCAACAGGTCGCCGAAATCGGCGGCGTTCACCACTTTGAGGCGCTGCTGGTATTCGGCATAGATCTGGCCGCCAAGTCCATTGGCAAAGGAATGCGCCTCGCCTGCCGGCACTTTGTCGGGCGTCAATCCGCGATTTTTCCAGCCGTCGATCGTGTTGGCCAGTTGCCGGGCGGGCCAGCGCTTCTCGTCGATGTTGTGGGCCTGGAGCAATTGCTTGAGGAGGCGGATCTGATCGTCGGTGTCGAGAATGGCGAAGCCGGATTTCAGGCCGGCCAATTCGGCGTGATGGCGGAGGATCTTCACGCCAATGGCGTGGAAGGTGCCGAGCCAGCCCATGCCCTCCACCACGCCTCCGATCAGCGCCCCGATCCGATCCTTCATCTCGCGCGCCGCCTTGTTGGTGAAGGTNNGAAGGTGACGGCGAGGATCTGGCTGGGCCAGGCCCGTCCCGTGGCCAGGATATGGGCAAGCCGGGTGGTCAGCACCCGGGTCTTGCCGGTGCCGGCTCCCGCCAGCACCAGCAAGGGTCCTTCGGTGGTCTCGACGGCGGCGCGCTGCTCGGGGTTCAGTCCCTTGAGATAGGGCGGCTCCCCCTGCGCCAGGGCACGCTGCGACAGGCTGCCGGGTTTCACCGGCAATGGTGCCGTATCGTCGTCGAAATCATTCAGGTCGATGGTCTTGATGGTCATAGGGCTCCGAATCCTTCGGCCCTATATAGCAATCCCTGGAACGAAATGCGAAACTCAAGCCGCCAGGCGCGGCCTGGCCTGGTCGCGAATTGCTTTCTGGAGCCTTCGCCAGGTGTCCGCGGTTTCCATGTTGCCGGACTTCTCGCAAAGCTCGGCATGCAGGGCCGCCTCGCATTCGGCGCGATGCCCATGAGCAAAAACCAGGGCTTCCGCGAAGAAAGTGAGATCTTGTGTCATTGTTCCCGCCTCCATCTTGTGCTGTCCCTGTTTCATTGATGGCGGAGAAATAGGTCGCAATTGTTGCGTGAGTATGACGAGAATGAAATTAATTCCTCTGAGGGATTCCAATCTTGCGGGCGATCGGCAACTGCTAGGGGAGATTGACCCCGGTCCCGCGCTCTTCATGGCAGGCGCAACTGGTCGAGCGACTGGCTGCGTCTCCGCGCCATATAATGGGCTTGTCGACCGCTGCTCTCCGATGCGTGGTCTGTGTGACCGGCATCCCGCTGGAGATGTGGCGGCAGGCTTTCCATGATGCGGGCGTGTCGGGTCTTTCGGACGCTCTCGCACAGGCCAGTGAAGAGCCGGGCGATGAAAGTCCAGGCGGAGGTGTGGATCAGCTCGATGCTGCGCGTGGTGGTGTGCTGTTCCATGGTGTATTTTTCCTCGTAGTGTCCGCGTTTGATCCGCGGCGTGGACGGGATCATGAACTGCATTTGGAGGTGCCGTATCGAAGGCAGGTCCGAATAATTCCGAAAAACCCCAAAATCCGTTAGGCTCATTATATGAGCGATCGTCTAATCACCTTCGGCGGATTTGCCGTCGACCCGGCGCGCGGGATGCTGCTGAAGGAAGGCGTGCCGGTGCCGCTCGGTCACCGCGCCATCGCGCTGCTGGCAGCCTTGCTGCGGGCGGAAGGGCGGGTGGTGAGCAAGGCCGCGCTCATGGATGCGGCGTGGGCGGGACAGGAGGTCGAGGAGAGCAATCTCTCGGTGCAGATCGCGATGCTTCGGAAGGCGCTGGGCCTACGGTCCGACGGCGAAGACTGGATCGCCACCGTGCCGCGCATCGGCTACCGATTCCTGGGGGAGGCGGCGCCCGCGCCCGCGTCAGCCGAAACCCAAAAACAGCGGCCACATGACTCGCGGCCCTCGCTGGCCGTGCTGCCCTTCGCCAATCTCTCGTCCAACCAGGATCATGCGTTCTTTGCCGACGGCATGACGGATGACATCGTCTCGGCGCTGGCCCGCGTGGGTGAACTGCTTGTCGCTTCGCGCGGTTCAAGCCTCGCAACACAGACCAAGGCGCTGACTGCCCGCGAGACCGCCGCCGAGCTCGGTGTCCGCTATCTCCTCGAGGGCAGCATCCGGGCCTCCGACAAGCATGTGCGGGTCACCGCGCAGCTCTCGGATGCCGAGATGGGCCGGGTCGTCTGGAGCGAGCGTTACGAAGGGAGCCTCGACGACATCTTCGCCTTCCAGGATGACCTGACGCGGAACATCGCCCAGGCGCTTCAGCTCACCCTTACAAAGGGCGAAGCGGCGCAGCTGTGGGAGGGGCAGACGCGCAATCTCCGGGCCTGGGAGAAGACGGTTCAGGCCCTGAAGCTGTTCTATCGCTACACGACCGCCGACAACCTGCGGGCACGGAAGCTGCTTGAAGAAGCCGTAGCACTCGATCCGGCCTATACGGGCGCTATCGCCTGGTTGGCCGTGACCCATCACTGGGACGCCCGCTACAGCCTGTCAGTCGAACGCGCGGGTGCCGTTGCGAGGGCCGACCAGTGCATCGCCGCCATCGAGGCGCTCAATCCCGATCTTCCGCAACTCCTGACACTGAAATCCTATTCGTCGTTCCTGCGCGGCGACCATGAGGAGGCGCTGCGCTGGGGAGCCGAAGCGGTGAGCCGTGCGCCGGCCGATTCGCGGACCCACGGATTCCTGGGCATTTTCCAGACCTACGCGGGCCAGATGCAGGAAGCGCTGGCCTCCCTCACGCAGGCCATCCGCCAAAGCCCTTATCCCGAGGACTACCATCACTATTTCATCGCGCTGGTGCACATCTGGCTGGGCAATCTCGACAAGGCACTGGACCATGCGCAGGAAGCGGCGCGGCGCGAGCCGGGCGAGCCATATTGCGCGGCCATGGTCGCGGTGGCGCAGGGGTTGCGCGGCGAGGACCGGCTGGCCGAGGACGCAATCGCAAGGCTTCTGGAGGCGACGCCTTCCTTCAGCCTGCGCAACATCCGGCATTCCGAGATGTACCGCGACCCGGCCTATCTCGAACGCTTCTGCGCGGTGCTGCAGAAGGCAGGCCTTCCGGATTAGGCCTTCTTCGGGATGCCGATCCGGTGGCCAACCTGGGCTGGCACCGGCAGATGGGCATGGGCCGCGCGCATCGCGCTGATCTTCTCCAGGACGTCGGGGGGGAAGGGGGCCGATTTCTTGGCCGTCATGTCGACATGCATGATGATCAGTTCGGTCACGCAGGACAGCCAGCCCTCGGTGGCGTGGTACATCTGCTGGACATAGTGCACGCGCTTGGCGTCGTTATCGAGGAACTGGGTTTCGATCCGCACCGAATCGCCGGCATGGAGTTCGCGCACATAGGTGTTGTGGCTTTCGAGGGTGAAGAAGGAGGCATCGCGCTCCTTGACATAATCCGGGCCCAGACCGACCGCGGCGAAGGCTTCGTCACCGGCCCGGTCGAAGAGAACATTGTAATAGGCCATGTTGAAGTGGCCGTTGTAGTCGATCCATTGGTCTTCCACCTGCTGGATGCGTCCCACGAACGGTGCTGGATAAACCATCGCAATTCCCCACGACTCTGCTAATTTCAGACCATGGATAGCCCGACACGCAAGAACAGCGCAACGCAGGCCATCGCCGAGATCCGCGAAATCCTCGGCGATCGCCTTTCGACCGCCCAGGCGGTCCGCGACCAGCATGGCAAGGACCAGACCTGGAATCCGGGGGCGCCGCCGGATGCAGTGGCCTTCGTCACGGGTACCGACGAAGTGCAGAAGATTGTTTCGATTTGCGCCAAGTATGAGACTCCGGTCATTCCCTATGGGACCGGCACATCGCTCGAGGGGCACTTCTCTGCCCCCTTCGGTGGCATCTCGATCGATCTGTCCAACATGAACCGCATCCTGGAGGTCAACACCGCTGATCTGGACTGCCGGGTGGAGGCGGGCGTCACGCGCAAGCAGCTCAATACCCATCTGCGCGACCAGGGCCTGTTCTTCCCCGTCGACCCTGGCGCCGACGCGAGCCTCGGCGGCATGGCGGCGACGCGCGCCTCCGGCACCAATGCGGTGCGCTACGGCACTATGCGGGAGAACGTCCTGAACGTGACCGCGGTCATGGCCAATGGCCAGGTGATCCGTACCGGCAGCCGGGCCAAGAAGTCGTCGGCTGGCTACGACCTCACCCGGCTGCTCGTCGGCTCGGAAGGAACGCTGGGCGTCATCACCGAAGTGGCGCTGAAGCTCTATGGCATTCCCGAGTCGATCGTGTCGGCGGTCTGCCCGTTCCCGAGCGTCGAGGCCTGCTGCAATGCCACGATCACGGCGATCCAGATGGGCCTTCCGATCGCCCGGATCGAACTGGTCGACTCCGAGCATGTGCGGGCCTTCAATGCCTATTCCAAGCTCGATCTTAAGGTGACGCCGACGCTGTTCCTGGAATTCCACGGAACCGCCGCGTCAACCCGGGAACAGGCCGAGACCTTTGCCGCCATCGCCGAGGAACTTGGTGGCGGCCCGTTCGACTGGGCGTCGAAGGAAGAAGACCGGCAGCGACTGTGGCAGGCCCGCCATGATGCCTTCTGGGCCACCAAGTCGCTGATGCCCGGCAAGGATGCCTTCGCCACCGATGTCTGCGTGCCGATCTCGCGGCTGGCCGAGTGCGTGACTGAGACCCAGGCGGACCTTGCGGCCAACGGCCTTTATGGTCCGATGGTCGGTCATGTGGGTGACGGGAATTTCCACGTGGTCCTCTATTGCGACCGGTCGGACGCCGAAGAGGTCGCCAAGGTGACCGCGGTCTATGGCCGGCTCATCGACCGGGCCATCGCCATGGACGGCACTTGTACCGGGGAACACGGCATCGGGGCCGGCAAGGTCGCCTATCTGCAAAAGGAACACGGGCCGGCGCTGGCCTTCATGCGTGACGTCAAGCGGGCGCTCGATCCAAAGAACATCATGAACCCCGGCAAGAATGCCGCCTTGTGATTGACGCAAAGCCGTTGCAACTGAGGCGCCCATGAAGCTCTGGAAGTCGCCCGTCTTTTATTTCGGCATCATGCTGATCCTGGCAGTGACCGCCCTGCTGGTCGCGCCTTTCGTGATCGACTGGAACAGCTATCGTGCCGATCTTGAGACCTACGGCCGCAAGCTCACGGGGCGCGAAGTGGCCATCGGCGGCAATGTTTCGGCGCGCCTCTTTCCCTGGCCGAAGCTGACGGTCGAGGATGTGCGGATTGCCAATCCGCCGGGCCTTGCCGAGCCGGAATTTGCCAGGGCCGCGCGCATCGTGGTGCGGATGTCTCTGGCCGGGTTGCTGCGCGGCGACATTGAGGTCGAACGCATCGATGCCGAAAATCCGGTTATCGCCATCGAAAGGCTCGAGGCCGGAGAAGGCAATTGGCAATTTCATCCGGCGGCCGATCTGGTGAAGAGCGATCTTCTGGCGCGGGTGAAGCTCGACAGCATCACCCTGCGCGATGGCGTGGTGCGGATCACCGACCGCAGGCGCGGCGAGGTTCATCAGTTCGATGATGTAAATGCGAGTCTGGCGGCGCCGCAGATCGTCGGGCCCTGGCGCTTGCGCTCAGTCTCGCTTTACGGCGGGCACGCCATGGACATCGGAATCAATACGGGAATTTGGAAGCCTGACGAGCCGATGCGGTTTTCGGTCCGGGTCGCCAATGCCGACGGGTCGGGACTGGTCTATAATTTCGACGGCGCGGAGGTCGATGCCAAGGTCGAGGGTGAGGTCCGGATCGAGCCCGCGGCTGACGTGACGGGCAAGGTCGATGCCGAGGGCCAGCTGCGGCCGCTGGTGTTCAAATCCAAGGTAGCGGCGAGCTTCGACGAGGTATCCCTCGATCAGATCGAGATCGCTCCGCGCGACATTCGCCAGGGCGGCACGCTGATGAGCGGCTCGGCGAAGTTCAAGCTCGGCAACCACATCACCGCAATGGCTGATCTCTCGGCGGCGACGCTCAATCTCGACGAGCTGGCCGGCGCCCAGGCCCGCGCCATGCTGCGTGAGGGCGGCATTCTGCGTCTTGCCGACGGGTTGCTCGGGCTCATGCCCAACGACCTGAGCCTCGCCGGCAGCGTCAAGGTGACCGCCCTGACCCTGGGTGGTGAAACCCTCGACAATGTGGCGCTGTCGATCGACGCCGACCGTAACGCGATCCGGCTGCACGAGCTTTCGGCTTCGCTGCCGGGGCGATCACGGGCGCTGTACCAGGGGGTTTTCTTCCCCGGCAAGGGCGGCGCCGAACTTGCCGGCAGTCTGGCGGTGGAGTCGAGCGACCTGCGCCAGCTGGTGTCCTGGCTTTGGCCCGAGGGCAGGGACCGGATCAAGGACGTCTGGACCGGCAGCCGCGGCCAGTTCAAGCTGCAAACCGATGTGGCGATGACGCCTTCGCGCTTGCGCTTCACCAAGACCGAGTATGAGATCGATGGCGAACGCGGATCAGGGGAGATCATCCTCTCCGCCGGCGGGCGCGGCTCGGTCGATATCCGGGTCGATACCGGAAGGTTCGATCTTGATAATTTCGCGGCCGGCGGACTCTCTGCCTTTTCGCTCGCCGGCGTCGAGGGGCTTGGCGGCCTTGTGGGCTATTTTTCACCTGGCGGCGAAGTGCCAGACCTCCGGGTTACGGTTCAGGCCGGCGAATTGCGCCTCAATGGCGTTGCGGCCGCCGACGTGGCGCTCGACCTGGCCGCCGGGGTCACCGGCTTCGACCTCCGCACCTTGTCCATCGGATCGGTCGGCGGGGCCCGTGTCGAAGCCCAGGGTCTGATTCTCGGCAGCGATGCTGGTCCCGACGGGTCGATCGGGCTCGATGTCACGGCCGAAGATCCGCGCGAGCTGATCCGGCTCGTCGGTCTGCTTCCCGCAGCCGGTGGCGACCCGGCCTGGGTCCAGGGACTGGGCCGGACGGCGCTCAAAGGAACGCTCAATTTCAAGCCCCGCGACGGAACGTCGGAAGCCCTTTTCGATGTCGAAGGCAATGCGGGCGACATCGCGATCACGGCGAGTGGCCAGGTGCGTCATGCAGGTAGCCCGAAAGGTGCCGAGATCAGCCTTGCCGGCGACATCCGCACCGCGAGCAGTGGCCGGCTGGCGGCCATGGCGGGCCTGGCCCCGGCTGCCGCTGACAATTTCCCGGGGCGAATGGCCGTGACCCTGTCGGGAACATTGGCGGATGGCTTTGCTGCCGATCTTCAGGTGGACGCCTATGGCGGCCGCCATGCCTATGTTGGGCAGATGAAGCCGATGGCGCCGGGCTGGGGCCTCGATGGCAAGCTGTCGCTGCGCTTCACCGAGCTGACGTCGGTCGGTGCGGCACTCGGCCTGCCAGTCGATCTGCCGCAGTCGGCCGTGATGGTCATGGATGCCGCCCTTTCGTCCGATGCCGAGGCCCTGCGGATTTCCGGGATCGATGGTCGGGTTGGCACCTCGCCGGTGACCGGTGAGATCACGATCGCCACGGGCGGCAAGGTCACGGCCAATGTCGAAACCGGGGAACTCGCGGTGGCGGATGTGCTCGGCCTGGCCCTTCTCGACTGGAGCGGGAACCGGGCCGGGCTTGAAAGCGCTTTTGCGACCGCGCTGCCCTTCGGGCTTACCGGAGAAATCTGGATCACGCCTTCGGCCCTTCAGGTCCACGCGCCATTTGTGGCCAAAGAGGCACAGATTGGTATGACGGCGTCGACTGACGAAATCCGCGTTGCTATCTATGGCAAGGATCCAGCCGGCGGTGAGGCCCATGTGGAAATCGCATCGCGCGGCACCAGTTCCAGCCGCAAGCTTACCGGCAAGATTAGCCTCCCGATGGATCTCGGCCGCCAGTTGCAGCGCGCCGGCGGTGGCAACGTCGCCGAAGG
This sequence comes from Alphaproteobacteria bacterium, assembly GCA_020441605.1. The sequence continues at coordinate 2,396 of JAGRLX010000194.1, read as the reverse complement.
GCGGGGACTGGTGGAACTCGGCTTTGCCTCCGAAGGGCGCAGCCCCGGCGGCGCGCTTGCCGGCCTCAAGGGCAGCGGCACTTACCGGTTCGACGGGTTCAAGCTGCCAGGCATTTCACCGGATGAATTTCTGCGCCAGATCGCGGTGGCCAAGGATGGCGCCGGGGTGACGGCCGCGTTTGACGCCTTGCGCGGAGGTGACGGGCTCTCGACCGGCCGGGTTGCGGGCTTCATCACCGTCGACAATGGGGAAGTGGCCTTCCAGCCGATGGCGATCACCACGGACGAAGCTGCCGCGACCATCCGGATCCTGGGCGAGCTGGCGCTGGGGGAAATCGATGCCAGCGTCGCACTGCGTTTCACCGGACGCGATGACCTTCCAGGGATGAGCATCGCCTATGCTGGGCCGCCCTCGGCACTGTTGCGGACCGAAGACAGTGCCGAGCTATCGACCCGGCTTGGAGTCACGATCATGCAGCAGGGAATCGATGAACTCGAGCGGCTGCAGAAGGAACAGGAGCGTCTGGCGCGCGAGGAAGAACGCCAGCGCCGCGAGGACGAGGCCCGCCTCGAAGCCTATTATGCCCAGCGCGACGAGTTGATCCTGCGCCGGCGCGAGCTCAAGGTCCATGCCGAAATGCGGGTATTGGAGGCGGAACTGTTGCGCCAGCGGCTCGAGGCCGAACGGGCGGCCAATGCCGAGATCAACAAGGCCGAACTCAAGCAGCGTGTGCGAGAAGTAAGGGTCTTGCGCCAGATTGCCCGGGCCGAACGGGCAGCCGCGTCGCGCAGCGGTGCGACGGAGGCACCGCCCAAGCCCAAGCCCCAATCCAGGCCGCCACCAAAACCGCGCCAGACTCCACCCCCGGGACCGGTCATCATCGAGCAGCCCGAAGGCGCGCCGGTGCTTATCAGTCCGGCGCCGTCGTCATCGCCCTCCCAATAGCGCTGCTTGGGTCAGCGATTTGAGCAGCCAGACGCGGATCGCGCTGGAAAGATTGCGGTCGCCGCGTGCTTCGTCGATTTCGCCCACCAGGACTGCGATCGAGACTTTGCGTTCGGCTGCGGCGGCCTGGAGTGCCTGCCAAAACTCAGGTTCGAGCGACAGCGACGTCCGGTGGCCGGCAATGGTCAGCGAGCGCTTGAGCTCCTTGGCCATCACGTATCGCGCTTGTGACCGTCGAGATTACGGCTGGCTTTTTCCCTCTCGGCCTCGCTCAGCTCGCGTTCGTCCCTGGCGCGGCCGAAGCGCGCCCGGTTTTCAGCCGCCTTCCCGTCCTTCGCTTCCCGCGCCTTGCGCTTGCGCACCAGTTTGAGGCTGACGATCTCTCCCATCACTTCGGTCCGATCATGTCCTCGGGACGCACGATCCGGTCGAAGTCATCTGCATCGATGCCATCCCGGATCGCTTCCTCGCGCAGAGTGGTGCCGTTCTTATGCGCGGTCTTGGCAATCTTCGCGGCGCGATCATAGCCATATTTTGGCGCAAGGGCGGTCACCAGCATCAGGGAGCGTGACAGCGCCTGGGCGATGTTATCCTCCCGCGCCTCGATCCCGGCCACACAATTGTCGGTGAAGCTCACTGCGGCGTCGGCCATCAGACGCACCGACTGGAGGAAGTTATAGGCCATGACCGGATTGAAGACGTTGAGTTCGAAATGGCCCTGGCTACCGGCAAAGGTGAGTGCCGCGTGATTGCCGAAGATCTGCACGCAGACCATGGTCAGCGCCTCGCATTGCGTCGGGTTGACCTTGCCAGGCATGATGGAAGAGCCGGGCTCGTTCTCGGGTAGCGACAGCTCACCCAGACCCGAGCGCGGGCCCGACCCCAAGAAGCGGATGTCATTGGCGATCTTGAACAGCGAGGCCGCCACGGTGTTGATGGCGCCGTGGCTCATCACCATGGCGTCGTGGGCGGCGAGGGCCTCGAACTTGTTCGGGGCCGAGGTGAAGCCCATGCCGGTGATCGCCGCGATCCGTTCGGCGACCTTCTCGGCGAAGCCCACGGGCGCGTTGAGGCCGGTGCCGACGGCAGTGCCCCCCTGGGCCAGTTCCATCAGCATCGGCATCGTCTGTTCGATGCGGGCGATGCCGTTGGCGACCTGCGTGGCATAGCCGGAGAACTCCTGGCCGAGAGTCAGCGGCGTTGCGTCCTGGGTATGGGTGCGGCCGATCTTGATGACGTGGGCCCATTGCCTGGCCTTGCCATCGAGCGCCTTGTGCAGGTGGCGGAGTGCGGGAAGCAGATCGTGCTGGATCTGCTCGGCGCAGGCGATATGCATGGCCGTCGGATAGGTGTCGTTGGACGACTGGCTCATGTTGACGTGGTCATTGGGGTGAACCGGTTTCTTCGATCCCATGACGCCGCCCAGCATCTCGATCGCCCGGTTGGAGAT
>JAGRLX010000193.1 GCA_020441605.1 Alphaproteobacteria bacterium | reverse complement strand
CCGCCGCGATATCGGCTGGCGGGCAATCGAAAGGGAGAAAGCGCGATGATTCGTCATGTGGTCCTGTGCCGTTTCAAGCCGGATGCCGATGTAGCGGGCACATTTGCCGCCCTGAAGGCGTTGCAGCAGAAGATCCCTGGCATTCTCGCCATCACCTGCGGCGCCGACATGTCTCCCGAGGGCCTGCAGAAGGGATATACCCACGGCTTCATCGTCGATTTCGCCAATGCCGCGGCGCGCGACACCTATCTTCCGCACCCGGAGCACCAGAAGGTTGGCGCCATGATCGTCGCGGCTACCGTCGGCGGCATCGAGGGCTTGGCGGTGGTGGACTGGGAGGAGTAGTCTCCCGTCCATGAGCAAGTTGTTTGCCCATACCACGGAACACCGGCTTCAAACAGGCGGCGTCGAGATTTTCGCCCGCGTCGGAGGGTCCGGCCCGCCGCTCCTGCTGCTGCATGGATTTCCCCAGACCCATGCCATGTGGCATCGGGTGGCCCCGGCCCTCATGGAACGCTTCACCTGCGTGATGCCGGATCTCCGCGGCTATGGCTATTCATCCTGCCCGGCCAATGACGAGCAGAACCAGACGTATTCGAAGCGCGCCATGGCCGAAGACCTGATGGCGCTTATGGCGCATCTGGGCCATGACCGTTACGCGGTCGTGGGCCATGACCGCGGTGCCCGTGTCGGCTACCGCATGGCGCTGGATCATCCGGCCAAAGTCTCCTGTCTTGCTGTGCTCGACATCGTGCCAACCCATGAGATGTGGCAGCGTTTCACGGTCAGGCTGGCGATGAAGACCTACCACTGGCTGTTTCTAGCCCAGCCTCGTCCCCTGCCCGAGATGCTAATCGAGCGGGCGCCCGCGGCCTATCTCGACTATACCCTGGCGAGCTGGACCAAGAGCAAGGACCTGTCGGCCTTCTCCGAGGCGGCGCTGGCCGAATACCGGCTCCACTATGCAACGCCGGACCATATCCACGCCACCTGCAACGACTACCGCGCCGGGGCAACCTACGACCTTGCTGCCGACGAGGCTGACCATATGGCGGGACGGAAGATCACCTGCCCCACACTGGCGCTCTGGGGCAAAGTCGGCATTCCAAGCACTTTCGATGATCCCCTTGAAATCTGGAAGTCGTGGTGCGTTACGGCCGAAGGCACGGGCATCGACAGTGGGCATTTCATGGCAGAGGAAAATCCGACAGAAACGCTGGCGCGCCTCTTGCCGTTCCTCGACGCCCATGCGCATTGACCGGCAGGATGCCTTCAGCGGAACGACCGAGGCCGATATCGCGGCGGCTCCGCTTGCTGCCTATCTGGAGGAGACTATCCCCGGCTTCCAGGGACCGCTGGCCATATCCCGCTTCAAAGGGGGCCAGTCAAATCCCACCTATCTGTTGACCACCCCCCACAGGAAATATGTGCTCCGCCGCAAGCCCTTCGGCAAGCTGCTGCCGTCGGCTCACGCGGTCGAACGCGAATACCGGGTCACGTCCGCGCTGGCCGCCGCGGGTTTTCCGGTGGCAAGGCCGTATCATCTGTGCACGGACGATACCGTCATTGGCGCCGTCTTCTACGTGATGGACCATGCCGCGGGCCGGGTATTCTGGGAGCCGCATGCGCCGTCCCTTGCAGCAACGGACCGGGCCGCCCTCTTCGCCGGGCTGAATGAAACCATCGCGGCGCTTCACCTGTTCGACATCAATGCGGCCGGTCTGGCTGATTTCGGCAGGCCAGAGGGCTATGTGGCCCGCCAGATCAGACGCTGGAGCGAGCAATACCGCGCCTCCCAGACCGAGACTGTCGCTGAAATGGACCGGTTGATGGACTGGTTGCCGGATGCCTGCCCGCAGGAGTCCGGTGCGGCGGTGGTGCATGGGGATTTCCGCCTCGACAATTGCATCATCCACCCCAGGGAACCGCGGGTGATCGCGGTGCTCGACTGGGAGCTTTCGACCATCGGCGATCCTCTGGCGGATTTCACCTATCATCTGATGCAATGGCATATGCCGGTGTCGGAAACCGGAGCCGGCGTTGGATCACTTGTTGGCCACGAGACTGATCCGGGCATTCCTCCGCTCGAAGACTATGTCGCGTCTTACTGCCAGCGCACCGGTCGCACGGGCATCCCCGATCTCAACATCTACATGGCTTATAATTTCTTCCGGATTGCCGCCATCCTCCAGGGCATTCTCGGGCGGGTGCGCGATGGCACAGCCGCCAATGCCCAGGCGGCCGTCATGGCACGGCAGGTGCGGCCGCTCGCCGAGACCGCATGGTCCTTCGCCCGGAAGGCAGGCGCATGAGCAGTCCCAGGATCGGCCTTGCATTGGGCGGCGGCAGCGCGCGGGGCCTGGCCCATATCCCGATGCTCGAGGTCTTCGATGAACTTGGCATCAAGCCTGCCGTGATTGCCGGTTGTTCGATCGGTGCGTTAATCGGTGCCGGCTATGCCAGCGGCCTCGATGCGAAGGAGGTCCGCGAACGCGCCGAAAAGCTTCTGACCAATCGTTTCGACGCCTTCCGCTATGTCTTCGGCACGCAACGGGCGCGGCTCAGGGATCTTCTATCGCTGAAGAGCCTCGCCTCCTTTCACATCAAGGGCGAGAAGCTGGTCGAGCTGGCGCTTCCCGAGACGGTGCCCAAGTTGCTGGAAGACACGTCCATTCCGTTCAAGGTCGTCGCCACCGACTATGACCACATGGTCGAGCGTGTTCTGACCACCGGCCCGCTGATCAAGGCGGTGGCCGCTTCAATTGCCATTCCCGGCGTCATTCTCGGTCCCAAGATCGACAACCATGTCTATGTCGATGGCGGTGTGACCAACCCGGTACCCTTCGATCATGTCCGCAAGGGCATGGATATCGTGGTGGCCATCGATGTGACCGGGCGGCCGCGCCCGCCGCTGCGCGCCCATCATTCGAACATGGAACTGGCCATTGGCTCGCTGCTCATCATGTTCCATCAGGTTGCCGCGCTGCGCCGGTCTGCGGCGCCGCCCGACATCTATGTCGAACCGCCGCTCGGGGCCTTCTCGGGCGGCGACTTCTTCAAGCCTAAGGAGTTGTTCGAGGCCGCAAAGCCAGCCAAGGACATGCTCAAACGCGAGCTGGAAAAGCTTCTGAAAAGAATCGGTTAGCGCCGATCCTTGAAAAAGTTGTGCAACATGGCCCTGGCCCTGCCCTCGCCGATGCCGCTGTAGACATCCGGCCGGTGATGACAGGTCGGCTGGCTGAAGAATCGCGGACCGTGTTCGACCGCACCCATCTTTTCATCCGCTGCGGCATAATAGAGGCGCCTGATCCGGCCAAACGACGCGGCCGCCGCACACATGGCACAGGGTTCCAGGGTTACATAAAGATCGCAGCCAGTCAGCCTTTCGGACGTGAGCGTGCTCGCCGCAGCGCGGATTGCCAGTATTTCGGCATGGGCCGTCGGGTCCTTCCATTCGACCGTCCGGTTACCGGCGCTCGCGATGATCTGACCGTCCCGGTTGACGATCACGGCCCCGACCGGGACTTCGCCCCGCTTGGCGGCGGCCTCGGCTTCGGCGAACGCGAGCGTCATTGGCTCTGGCAGTTTCAATGGCATCGTGCCACATGATGCATTCACAGGAGCAAGGTCAAGGGATGCGTATCGTCGGCGGCAAATTCAAGGGACATGGTCTTTCGAGCCCACCGGGCAGCGGAACCCGGCCCACGTCCGACCGGGTGCGGGAATCGATCTTTAACATCCTTGGTCACGGCATCGCCGAATTCTCGATCGAGAATGCGAGAGTCATGGATATCTTCGCCGGAACCGGTGCGCTCGGACTTGAAGCATTGTCGCGTGGCGCACGCTTTTGTCAGTTCGTGGACGAAAGCAGCGCGGCCCGCGGGGTCATCCGACGCAACGCCGATACCCTCGGCGTGATCGGCCTGTGCAAGATCTGGCGCCGGGATGCGACGCGGCTGGGGCCCTGTGCGCCCCAGCCGCGCTTCGATCTGGTCTTTGCCGACCCGCCCTATGGCCAGGGCCAGGGCGAAGCGGCGCTGCGGTCCCTGGTGGAGGGCGGCTGGCTCAGTCCCGGCGCCGTCGTTGTGCTGGAAGAAACAGCCAATGCGGTCATCGCGCCAGTCGTGGGTCTGAGCCTGGTGGACCGCCGGGAATATGGCGATACCCAGGTCTGCTTCTACCGGCACAATGGGACGGTCGACGGTACGGCAGACGAGGCCACAGCCACATGCTAATTCAGACATTCGAGATCGAAACACGGGAAACACCATGAAGATCATCAAGCTCGAAACTTTCTGTACCGAATTCGTCGGCTTCGTGCGGGTCACGGCCGATACTGGCGATCAGGGCTGGGGTCAGGTCTCGACCTATAATGCCGATATCACCTGCGAGATATTCCACCGCCAGGTCGCCCGCCACGCCATCGGTACCGACGCTCTGGATTTTTCCGATACGCTGCAACTCATCAACGAGCGCGAACACAAGTATCCCGGTTCCTATCTGCGCCGAGCCACGACGGGCCTGGACACCGCACTCTGGGATCTCCGCGGCAAGATCGAAGGCAAGCCGGTGGTTGAACTGCTGGGCGGCAAGCCGGGCAAGCTCCGCGCCTATGCCTCGTCGATGAAGCGCGACATCACGCCCGAGGACGAGGCCCGGCGCTTCCTGAAGCTGCGCGACGGCAAGGGCTTCGACGCCTTCAAGTGGCGGGTGGGCGCCGAGTGCGGCCGCGACCGGGACGAGTGGCCGGGACGGACCGAGGTGATCGTACCGACCGTCGCGCGGGCCTTGGGCGAAGGTATCGCCAAGCTGGTCGATGCCAATTCCTGCTATTCACCGCAGCGGGCCATCGAAGTCGGTCGCCTGCTGGAGGATGAAGGCATCGGCCATTTCGAGGAGCCTTGCCCCTATTGGGAGTTCGAACAGACCAAGGAGGTGGCGGATGCGCTCTACATCGATGTCACGGGTGGCGAACAGGATTGCGAATTCAGTGCATGGAAGACGATGATCGGCATGCGGGCCGTCGACATCGTGCAGCCCGATATCATGTATCTCGGCGGCATTACCCGCACTCTCGAAGTATGCCGGATGGCCGCGGCCGCGGGTTTGCCGGTAACGCCCCATGCGGCCAATCTGTCGCTGGTGACCATGTGCACCATGCACTTGCTGGGCGCCATTCCCAATGCCGGCAAATATCTTGAGTTTTCGATCGAGGAAGAAGACTACTACCCGTGGCAGTATGGACTTTTCCGAGGCGATCCCTACCGGATCGAGGACGGCAAGGCGACCATTCCCGAGGCGCCGGGCTGGGGGGTGGAGATCAATCCGGACTGGCTGTCTGCCGCCGCGTACCGCGCAACAGGTCTGTAAATACTGCCTTGGACCGGCGCTGCCACCGCGGCGCCAAGCCCGCAAAGCCCTCACCAGCGGTTCACCGCCGTCCGAAAAGCTTCTCGATGTCGGCCAGGCGCAGTTCGATGAAGGTCGGACGGCCGTGATTGCATTGCCCGGAATTCGGGGTCGCCTCCATCTCGCGGAGCAAGGCGTCCATTTCTTCGGCGCGCAACTTGCGGCCGGACCTTACGGAATGGTGGCAGGCCATGGTGGCGAGGATATGATTGAGACGGGCGTCCACCGTGCCGCTGGTTCCCTGCTCGGCGAGTTCGTCGGCGATGTCGCGCACGATGCCGTCAATATCGCCGCCAGCCAGTGCTGCGGGTACTTCGCGGAGAATTACAGCGCCCTCGCCGAAGGCCTCGCAGACCAGACCCGACTGGGCGAGGAGGTCGGATGCGGCGACCAGCCGCTCCACCAGAACCGGATCGAGATCGACCACTTGCGGCACGAGCAGCGGCTGGGTGAGAACGCCCTGGCCGGCCCGCTCGCGTTTGAGCCGCTCGTAGACCAGCCGTTCATGGGCGGCATGCTGGTCGACGAGAACCAGTCCGTCACGGGTCTGGGCGACGATATAATTGTCGTGGATCTGGGCCCGGGCCTGCCCCAGCGGATAGTCTGCATCGGCCGTGGTGACCTGCGGCGGGGCGGCGGGCGGCATGTTCATGGCAAAGGCATGCTGAGCCTCGGCAAGTCCCGGCGGCCGCGGGGCAGTGGCCGAATAATCCCAGCCCGGCCGTGACGGCGTGGTACCAGCGCGGAAGCTGGCGGTAGCGGCCTCGGACAGGCCGGTGTCGGCCTGCTGGCTGCGGCCGGCAAGGGCGGCGCGGATTGCGCTGACGATCAGGCCGCGTACCAGACCGCCGTCGCGAAACCGCACCTCGGCCTTGGCGGG
>JAGRLX010000192.1 GCA_020441605.1 Alphaproteobacteria bacterium | reverse complement strand
GCTGGCGATCTTGGTGCAATAGACTGGCGCGGCCAGGGCGCCAAAAGCGTGATACATCGCGGCAATGTCGAACCGGCCGAAGTGGAAGAGCTTGAGGACATTTTCATCCTCGAGCATACGGGCAAGGTTGGGCGCCTCGGTCTGGCCGATGGCCACTTGGACGATATGGGAATTGCCGTCGCCGCCCGACATCTGCACCACGCACAGCCGGTCGCGATGCGGGTTCAGCCCCATCGTTTCGCAGTCGATGGCCACGACGGGGCCGAGGTCCAGCCCGTCGGGCAGGTCGTTCCGGTAGAGATGGTTCGCCACGCTATGCGCTTCCTTGCCGCTGCCGCCTTGCGGCGGAGATAGGCGGTTCGGCGGCCAAACTCAACTGTGGCTGCGCGCGGGCCGTCGATCCGGCCCGCGCCCGCCTGTTCAGCCGCCGTTCTTGGCGATCAGGGCGCGCGCCTGTTCGATCAGTGCCTTGCCGTCGATGCCCTTGGAATTCATGTCGGCCACCCAGCGGTCGATCACCGGCTGCGCCTTCTCCTTCCAGCGGGCGATCTCGGCCGGTTCAAGCTCGACGAATTCGGTGCCGTTCTCGACTGCGATGTCGCGGCCGGGCTTGTCGCGCTCGGCCATCACTTCGGCTGCGAAACCGGCAAGCTTGAGGCCGGATTCGGCGTCGAGGATTGCTTTCAGGTCATCCGGCAGCGCGTCGTATTTCGCCTTGTTCATCACCAGCACGATTGTGGCGGTATATAGCGCCTCTTTCGACTTGGTGAACTCGGTGGCGTGGTGGACGAGCTCCGAAAGCTTGATCGCCGGAGTGACCTCCCACGGGATCACCGTGCCGTCCACGACACCTTTGGCCAGAGCCTCTGGGATTGCCGGCAGCGGCATGCCCACCGGGGTCGCTCCGAGCTCGGCCAGCATGTCGGTGATCACCCGGGTCGGCCCGCGCATCTTGAGCCCGGCCATGTCCTCGAGCCTGGCGACTCCGTCGCGGGTGTGGATCACCCCGGGGCCGTGGACCCAGGCGCCAAGCACCTTGACGTCCTTGAACTCGTTGTTCTGGAGGTCGGTCTGCACCAGCTCCATGAAAGCCTTCGAGGTGGCGATCGGGTCGGTCATCATGAAGGGCAATTCGAAGACTTCCGAGCGTGGGAAGCGGCCCGGGGTATAGCCCACCAGCGTCATCACCAGATCGGCGGTGCCGTCGATGGCCTGGTCCATCAGCCCCGGCGGGGCGCCGCCCAGCGACATGGCGTCGAAATGGTCGATCTTGATCCGCCCGCCCGAGGCTGCCTCGACACGCGCCGCCCAGGGCTTGAGGATCAGTTTCGGCACCGTGGCCGGCGGCGGCAGGAACTGGTGCAGCTTCAGCGTCACCTCCTGCGCACGCGCCGACGTCGTCAGAAGCGCCGACAGCAGAACTGCTGCGGCGCCGATAATTCCGCGTCTCATCATGTCTCTCCTCCCATGCAGGCGCCGGTTGCCATCGCAACGGAGCCCGCGACATAGTCGACCGAAAGTCCTGCGATGTCATTGGAAATCACGGCAGCCCTTTGACATTTGCTCGGCACCAGTCACCAATTGGGCAATGCAAGAAGGAGTCAGCCCCGTGATCGACCTCGCCAAAGTCCGCGCCATCGACTTTCACACCCATGCCGAAGAGCCCTGCGGGATGCATGACGACGATGGTTACGACGATCTCCAGACCACGATGGCGAAGTATTTCGGCGCCCCCTGGACCCATCCTCCGACCATCGAGGAAACCGCCGCCCACTATCGCGAGCAGAATATCGCCGCGGTAATCTTCCCGGTCGATGCCGAGCGGGAGACGGGCTATCGCCGCTATCGCAACGAAGAGGTGGCCGAGCTTGCCGCGCAGCATTCCGATATCCTGATTCCCTTTGCCTCGATAGACCCTGCAAAGGGGAAACTGGGCGCCCGCGAGGCCCGCACGCTGGTCGAGCAATACGGTGTGCAGGGCTTCAAGTTCCATCCGACGATGCAGGGTTTCTATCCCAACGACCGCATGGCCTATCCGTTGTACGAAGCGATCGCCGAGACCGGCAAGCCGGCGCTGTTTCATACCGGGCAGACCGGTGTGGGGTCCGGCATGAAAGGCGGCAACGGGATGCGGCTCAAATATTCCGACCCGATGTACATCGACGATGTGGCGGTGGATTTCCCGGACATGCCGATCATCCTCGCGCACCCCTCCTTTCCCTGGCAGGAAGAAGCGCTGTCGGTCGCGCAGCACAAGCCCAATGTCTATATCGACCTCTCGGGCTGGTCGCCGAAATACTTCCCGCCGATTCTGGTGCGTTATGCCAACACGCTGCTGCGCAAGAAGATGCTGTTCGNNTCCGACTGGCCGATGATCGCGCCCGAAAAGTGGCTCGACGCCTTCGATAAGGCGGATTTCCGCGACGAGGTGCGGCCGCTGATCCTCAAGGACAACGCCGCCAGGCTGCTTGGCATGGTCTGACGCCAGGCCGATGTGGTCGGACCCAGAGCCGGTTTACCGCCGCTAAAGGTCTTTGCGCTACTCCGGGCCGGACACCCTTGCGCTGCGCAAGTGCCGTGCCCGGAGAGATTCGCGATGACCCTGCTTTCCCGCATTCGTATCATCTACATGCTGCCGCTGATCATGGTCCTGCTGACCGTCGGCACAGTGGCTGCGGTCTCGACCGCCGCTTACCTGCGCGCGCGCGAGACCCTGCGCTCAGAGGCGGTCGAGATGATCGAATCGGTCGGCCAGCTCAAAGTCGACTCGCTTGGCATGCTGCTGGATTCGATCGCGCGGGATCTGAATACCCAGGTGCTCAATCCGTTCACGGCTAAGGCGTTGCGCGAGCTGACAGGGGCCTTCGTGCTTACCGAGAATGCCGAAGCGGTCCTGACCGAAACCTATGTCACCGGGAACCCCAACCCTGTCGGGAAACGGCAGTATTTCGCCGGCCCCGAGGATGGCGGTAGCTATTACGATCTGGTGCACCGCGCCTATCACGGCGGCTTTCACGCGTTGCAACGGCAGGCCGGCTATTACGATGTCTTCCTGATCGATACTAAAGGGAACATCGTCTACACTGTGTTCAAAGAGCTGGATTTCGCCACCAACCTGGAAACCGGCGCCTGGAAGGATAGTGGGCTGGCCCGGGTTTTTCGCATGGCGAACGCGGCCGGTCCCGGCGATGCTCCGGCCTTTGTCGATTTCGATCGGTATGCGCCCAGCAATGGCGATCCTGCCAGTTTCATCGCGCATCCAGTCTTTGCAGACGACGGTTCGCGGTTGGGTGTGCTGGCCTATCAGATGCCGGGCGGGCTCATCAACGACGTCACAACGCATCGCAGCGGCCTGGGGCAGACCGGCAAGGTGTTTCTGGTCGGTAGCGATGGCAAGATGCACACTGATCTTGATCCGGCTGGCGCCCCCGATCTTCTGAAGACCGATGCGCGCAGTGCGGCGACCGATGCCGCATTCTCGGGGCAGACAGGTGTGCAGTTCCTGACCGACTCCCAGGGCCGGGACGTCATCGCCTACTATGCGCCGGTCGAGTTCCTTGGAACCCGTTGGGCGCTGGTGGCACAGCAGGATCTTTCCGAGGCCGATGCGCCGTTGATTCGGATGCGCAGCGCGATTGTCGGTGTCGGCGCGATTGCATCCGTGGTGGCTACGGTGGTGGCGATCCTTCTGTCGATGTCCTTGTCGCGCCCGCTCGCCTCGGTTGCCGCGGCGATGTCGCGGATCGCCAGGCGGCAGTTCGATGGGGCGTTGCCCCACACCGGTCGGGGGGACGAGATCGGCGGTATCGCCCGTACGCTCGAAACTTTCCGCGCGTCCCTGATTCGAGGTGAAGAAACCGGCCGGATCGCCGCCTTCAAGGGCGCCGGTTTCGATGTTGTCTCGGTCCCGATGTTGATGGTTGATGAGAACTTCGACGTGATTTTCCTCAACGAAGCGATGGAAAAGCTCTTCGCGGAACGCGAGGCGGATTTCAGAAAGATTACCGGGGGCCTGGGCGCTCGCGAGCTTCTCGGAGTCAACATGGATCGCTTCCATGCCATGCCCGAACGCATCCGGGCCATCCTGTCGCGCCCGGAGAACCTGCCGATGAAGGCGGTCATCCGGATCGGTCCGACCTTTTTCTCGTTGGCCATCTCGGGTGTGCGGGACCACGAAGGCCGCCATGTCGGGATGGTGCTAGAGTGGAAGAACGAATCCAAATCGCTGCGGGATGCCACCATCATCGCGGCGCTGGACAAAGGTTCGATCCGTCTGGAAATCGACCAGGCCGGCAAGATCGGCTGGGCCAACAGCTTTGTCTGTGGCCGCACTGGCAGAAAGGTTGAACATCTGGTCGGCATCGAGGCGGATTCGATGCTGACCTTCCAGACAGACGAGAATCAGGCGGCCAGAAAGGTGTCGGCAATTGTGCAGTCCCGTGAGGCGGTTGCGGGAGACTTCATTCTTCGGATCGACGGGGTGGAGCTCTTGATAGACGGCAATCTGTCGCCGATGAACGATCCGCAAGGCAAGCCGGCCGGGATGGTTCTGGTTGGCAGCGACGTGACTGACGAGCGCCGGACGATTGCCGAAGCGGAACGTCAGCGCGCCATCTTCGAGGCGCAACAGGTGAATGTCGTGGAACATCTGCGCGCGGGTCTGACGCGGTTGTCCGAAGGCGATCTGACCGCCCGGATAGATACCTCCTTTGCCGAGCAGTACGAGCAGTTGCGCTCGGATTTCAACATCGCGACTGCCCGTCTTGAGGCCGCCATCAACGGCATCTCGGAAAGTGCCGGGTCGATCCGATCTGACACCAGCAGCATCAGCTCGGCCTCTCAATCCCTGTCCAAGCGCACCGAGACCCAGGCCGCAACGCTGGAAGAGACGGCTGCGGCACTGGATCAGCTGACCGGTTCGGTCCGCACCGCGGCCGAGGGGGCAAACAGTGCGGCGAAGATGGTGCGCGAAACGCGCGTCAATGTGGAGACCAGCGGCACTGTGGTAAACGAGGCGGTTGACGCGATGGGCGAGATCGAGAAATTCTCGAACGAGATTTCGTCGATCAGCGGTGTGATCGACGAGATTGCCTTCCAGACCAATCTTCTGGCTCTGAATGCCGGGGTCGAGGCCGCCCGGGCCGGCGATGCCGGGCGTGGATTTGCCGTGGTGGCCTCGGAAGTGCGCGCATTGGCGCAGCGGTCATCGGACGCCGCCCGCGAGATCAATTCGCTGATTTCGTCGAGCGGCACGCAGATCAAACGCGGTGTCACGCTGGTCAGCAAGGCGGGTGCCGTGCTGAACCAGATGCTCGAGTCGGTTTCCAGTATCTCTGGCAGTGTCGAGAGCATCGCCCAGAGTGCAACCGACCAGTCGCGCGGCTTGCAGGAGATCAATGAGGCGGTAAACCAGCTCGATCGAGTTACCCAGCAGAATGCGGCCATGTTCGAACAGACCACGGCGGCCAGTCTCGCCCTGGCCGAGGAAGCGGAGGCGCTGACCCGGACCATGGGCCAGTTCCGAACCTCTTCTTCGGATCAGTCCGACGCGGAACGGCCCGCACCGGGGACCGCCGAAAGACTGCGCGCCGCCGGTTGAACGGCATCCGTTTCTTGCAACTGGTGCTGTTGTCACAGTCTTGCGCGGGTCCGCCCGAAACGGGACTGGCTCTGGCGCGTGGGGTGGAATAGGGCTGGCACCGGGATGCTAGGGTCAGGATCCACTAATCGGCTTGAGTAAGAGTTGGCAGCGTGATTCAAACCCCTGAACTTTGGGGTGGTGATGAGCAACTTGTTTTGGCTTGCCGCCGAGCAGATGGAGAGGCTACGGCCCTTCTTTCCGAGGGTGAGGAAGATCAGAAATCGATCCGGTGGATCGATTTCCTGACGAACGGGCAAGCCGCGTGTGGATGACCGGCGTGTTCTGAGTGGGATTATCTTCATCAAT
>JAGRLX010000191.1 GCA_020441605.1 Alphaproteobacteria bacterium | reverse complement strand
GGTCTGCCCCTGGTCGTTCTGACGTTCCTCGGAACCATGGTGACGGTCATGCTGATCGAAACCGAGCTCCAGCGGCGGCAGACCTCCGAGATCAACCGGATGTACCGGGCGATGGTGATGTCGATGCCTGATTGCCTGAACATCAAGGACGTCGATGGCCGTTTTCTCGTTGCCAACCACGCGATGGCCGAGGTCATGCGCACCGCCAGCGAGCGCGACCTCATCGGTCGGACGGACTTCGACTTCTACCCCGAGCACAAGGCGCGGGAGTTCCGCGAAGAGGAACTGGCGATCATGAAGGGCGGCCACGCACGGCAGGTCGAACAGCTCGTGGAGTATCCCGACGGGGCCACGGCCTGGCTGTCGACCATGAAGGTCCCGATGCGGAATGCCAAGGGCGAACTGATCGGGCTCATAACGCACAACCGCGACGTGACCGAGCTCCACACTCTCGCCGTGCAGAAAGAGCAGTTCATCTCGACCGCGAGCCACGAGCTTCGATCGCCGGTCACGGCCATTCGCGGGGCCATGACGCTGCTGGCTTCCGGCAAGGCGGGCGACCTGCCGCCCAAGGCCGCCAGGCTCGTGGCCGCCGGAGAACGCAGCGCCAGACACTTGGCCGAGCTGATCGACGACATTCTCGACTTCGAGAAGGTGATTTCGGGGAACATGGATTTCGAGCCATCGGATCTCGCCGCGCGGGATGCCGTTCAGGACGCTCTTGACGCAATTACCCACTATCTTCCGGGCAAGAACGTGGAAACGGAGATCATCGACGACGCTGCGGGCGCCATGCTGCACGTCAACCCCAAGCGGCTTCATCAGGTGCTGACCAACCTGATGTCGAACGCCGTCAAGTTCTCGCCGGATGGCGGGGCCGTGACGGTCGGGATAACCCGGGCCGGCGGCTTCATCGACATCGCCGTACACGACCGCGGACCGGGAGTTCCGCCGCAGTTCGAAGACCACCTGTTCGAGCGCTATTCGCAGGAAAAGATCGTGGCCAGCAAGTCAGGCATCGCCGGAACCGGCCTTGGGCTGAGCATCGCCAAGGAAATGATCGGCAAGATGAACGGCGACATCAGATATCGCCGCAGCGAAGGCATCACGGAGTTTTCCGTCCGCCTCCCCGAGCTGAGGGCATCGCCAGTCGGTCAGGCCGAAGAATCTCCACCGGCGCTTGACCAACGACAGTTCAGGGTCGCCTGAATGTCGCACAGCTTCGACTGAACACCTCCTCACCACGCGACATGCATGGGAAAGGCTCGATCGCGATCGCGAAAGACCATCGGCGGCCGGGATCGAAGTGAGCAAGTCTGAACGCGGTGAAATGACGGCAGATCAATGGCTTGCTCGGCGGTTGTCTGAAATGGCCAAGTCAACAGCATTCGGAGAATGCCGGCCGGAGAGAGCGATTTTGGCCTCTAGGGGCTTGAGTCGGTGACGAGCGCAAAGCGCATAACCATAGGAAACAAGGAATACTCTGGCCGCGATCAGGCACTGCGAACCCTTTCACCAAACCAACTGGCGGAGGGGAGGGGACTGAAAGACAACCTTCTCCGCATCGCAACACATTGTAAGTTATACTATACTCCGTAGTGCTCGTCACTCCAACCATTGGGGACGTGCCCAAATCGGAAGGCCCAAGAAGCGCAGGTGTGCGACTCCTGCTCAAAAAGTTCATTGCTGCCGGATTGCCTGAGCGGCGGACCTAGTTGGTATGGCGGTTTACGACGAAGCCCTCTTTCTCACGGTCCCATATGCCCGACTGATGCGCCTCGGCGTCGGCCTTGAGGCGGTACTTCTCGACCTTCTGGGTCAATGTGCGCGGAAGGCCGCCAAGAAACGCGACTCCCTGATCATCGTCTTCAATCATGCCAAGGATGCCGGGCTCAGTGACAACACGGTGTTCCGGCGGAACGGCGATGCGGGACAAACGGCTCAACGGCGAGAAATTCCACGCGCTGCGCGAAGCTCGGATCCTGATCGAATAATGGCGCCGTCGCTGCGCGGGAAGTCCCGGTTCGGGAGCCGGGATACCTTCAAACGATTACCAGGTCGTTTCGCAGCTGACTGGTGTCGTCGAGGCCCTGGATCAGGATTTCGTGCTTGCCAAAATCGAGCAGAACGCCGTCCGCCACTTTCTCGGCAAAGCGGTTGATCACCTGGCGCACACTCAGGTCGCCGCGCCAGAGCCCATCGTCCAGCACCAGCGTGTCCACGTTGTCGGTGAAATCCTGTACCTTGTCCTTTCCCCCACCCTTGTGGAATTCAAACCGGTCACGACCGCCACCGCCGATCAGCGTGTCGTTGCCTTGCCCCCCGTCGAGGCTGTCATTGCCCTTGCCGCCGAAAAGCTTGTCCTTGCCGACCCCGCCTGCCAACTCGTCGGCGCCGCCATTGCCGCGCAGGGTGTCGTTCCCTTT
>JAGRLX010000190.1 GCA_020441605.1 Alphaproteobacteria bacterium | reverse complement strand
TCCTTGCGCGACGGCGTGTCGAAGAACTTGCCGATGCCGGTGCGTTCCGTCGGTGCGCAGACTTCCAGCAGACGGCCGACCTTGGTGGAAATCACATAGTCCTGGCGTTTCTTGCCGCGGAGAAAGTGATTGAGACGGGTTTCCGACAGCCCCAGTCCATAGAGTGGTGCGGTGTCGAAATAGCGTAGCCCAGCCTTCCAGGCTGCATCGAGCGCGGCCTGGGCGTCGGTTTCCGATACTGCGCGATAGAGATTGCCGATGGGCGCCGTGCCAAAACCCAGTTCGGTGAAGGTTATTTTCTGGCCGGACGGTGCACTGAAAGTCCGCTTCTTCATTTACGCGCTTCTCCTTGTCTGAGATCGGCAAAAAGTTCCGGGCGTCGGGTGGCGAAGGCCTCCAGCTCAACCATTACGGAAGCAAGATGCCGTTCCATGGTGGAGGCGGCTTCTGCAGGATCGGCTCGAGTCAATCCAACGAAAATGCGTTCGTGCTCGGCGAGTGTGTCTTCATGGCGGCGACGCGAACTCAACATCCGCCTTACCCTTTCGAGCCCCATTCTTGCCGTATCAGCGGCATGGCGCACCCGCTCAAAACCGAGTGCGTCGAGCAGGGTCGCATGAAATTGAAGGTCGAATCGATGAAATCCGTCACGGTCGCCGCTGGCGATGGCGGCGCGCTGGTAGCCGAGATTGCATTCCAACTGTTCCAAGAAAGACGCATCGCGCCGAGGTGCCAGCATTCGAACGGCCTCAACCTCGATGGCACGGCGCAAGAACATGTTCTCACGGGCATCGGACAGCTTGATGAGGGCAACCCTGGAACCGCTTTGCGGGATAATTTCGACCAATCCCTCGGCGGCCAACCGGCTCATGGCTTCGCCAACCGGAAAACGTGAAACCCCGAAGCGGGCGGCGATCAATTGCTTGTCGAGTATCTCGCCAGGTTTCAGTTCGAGCGAGATGATCGCTTCGCGGAGTCCGGCCTGCACGCGCCCCGTGGCACCACCCTTCGCGATTCCGCGGCCAGGGTCCAAAAAATCATAGGTGACGGCAGCAACTGACATGCTAACATGTTAGAGACTTTCCCGGGGCTGGCAAGGCCCCAGCACCGCAAAGAGAGTGAATCAATGACTTCCACGACATCGACGCCTCCCCGCATGCTCCGCCTCAGCGACGCCGACAACGTTCTCGTGGCCATAGACGCCGTGAGCAAGGGGGCCACTACGGCCGAAGGGATTTCAGCTCTCGACAAGATCATGAAGGGCCACAAGATGGCGGCGACTGACGTCGCCGAGGGCGAAGCAATCCGCAAATTCGGCCAGATCATCGGGTTCGCCAAGCGCAATATCGCCCAGGGCGAATGGATCCACGAGCACAACACGGGCATGGCCGATTTCGATCGAGACTATGCCTATGCCCAGGACGCAAGGACGGAGGAGATCCTTCCGCCTGACCAACGTGCCACGTTCCAGGGCTATCGCCGCGCCAATGGCAAGGTCGGGACCCGGAACTACATCGGCATCATGACCAGCGTGAACTGCTCGGCCACGGTGGCGGGTTTCATCGCCGAAGAGGTGAAACGGTCGGGCATGCTCGACGACTATCCCAACATCGACGGCGTGGTGGCGCTCAAGATGGATAACGGATGCGTCATCGACTATCGCGGCGCGATTTTCGACATCCTGAAACGCACGGCCTGGGGCTATGCCACAAATCCCAATATGGGCGGCGTCCTGATGGTCGGCCTCGGCTGCGAGGGCTTCCAGATCCCGCGCTTCAAGGAAGCCTATGGCGTCACCGAGAGCGACACCTTCCGCTCGATGACCATTCAGGAGACCGGCGGCACCCGCAAGACCGTGGCCGCCGGCGTGGCGGCCGTCCGGGAGATGCTGCCCCATGCCAATGCCGTCCGGCGCGAAACCTGCCCGGCATCTGATCTGACTGTGGCGCTGCAGTGCGGAGGCTCAGACGGCTATTCCGGCATCACCGCAAATCCGGCACTCGGCGCAGCGGTCGACATCCTGGTGCGCCATGGCGGAACGGGAATTCTGTCGGAAACACCGGAAATCTATGGCGCCGAACACCTGCTGACTCGCCGGGCAGCCAATCGAGAGGTTGGAGAGAAACTCGTCGACATCATCAAGTGGTGGGATGATTACACAAAGCGCAACCTCATGGAAATGAACAACAATCCCTCTCCCGGCAACAAGCTGGGCGGACTGACAACAATCCTGGAAAAATCACTGGGGGCAGCCGCGAAGGGTGGAACCACGACGTTGCGCGCCGTCTACCGCTATGCGGAACCCGTTACCGAGAAGGGTTTCGTGTATATGGACACACCGGGCTACGATCCGGTTTCTGTCACCGGGCAGGTCGCGGGCGGTGCCAATCTGATCTGCTTCACGACCGGGCGCGGTTCGGCTTTTGGCTGCAAGCCCGTGCCGTCGATCAAACTGGCCACCAACTCGGATGTCTATCATCGGATGATCGACGACATGGATATCAATTGCGGTGACATTCTCGACGGAGTGCCGCTCACCGAAAAAGCCCAGGAAATCTTCGCACGCATGTTGCGGGTCGCGTCCGGCGAAAGGAGCCTCTCGGAGAACCTCGGCTATGGCGACAACGAATATGTTCCCTGGCAGGTCGGCGCGGTCATGTAGGCGGCGGCCAGTCATCATTGCACCACGTTTTGCGATCATGGCTCTGACAGTGTCCGGGTTCTGATAGCAGTTCACCATCCGTAAATCTTGAACTGCTAGCCCAAAGACCGGGACAGCATGATCGGGGTGGAATGGGACTGTTTCGAGCCAAGAAGCGCAAGCGCCAGTCTGAGCGGATCGAGCCACGGTTGGTCACGCCAAGGCGTGAACGCACTGTCGAGCCGAAGTCCAGACCGAGGCGCCGGCGATCACTGTTCGGCATTCTTGGCAGCTTTGCGCTGACCGTCTCCCTCTGGGGGGGAATCGGTCTCGCCCTGGTATTCGGCTATATCTGGTTTACCCTCAGCCAGAATGGCGTCCTGACAATTCCGGAGCGGGAACCGGGTATCCGGCTTCTGGCTGCGGATGGCAGCCTGATTTCCGAGCAAGGCGCGTTTCATGGAGATGACGTTCGGCTGCAGGATCTCCCCGATTACGTTCCCAATGCCTTGATCGCCATCGAGGACCATCGGTTCCGCAGCCATTTCGGTGTCGACCCGGTAGGCCTGATCCGCGCCATCTACACGAACTACCGAACAGGCCGGTTGGTCCAGGGCGGGTCGACCCTAACTCAACAGCTGGCCAAGAATCTGTTTCTGTCGCCTGACCGGACGCTCCAGCGAAAGCTGCAGGAGGTAGTACTGGCCGTCTGGCTCGAAACCCAGTTTACCAAGGACGAGATCCTCCAACTCTATCTCAATCGGGTCTATTACGGCTCAGGGGCCGTCGGCATCGAAAAGGCGGCGCAGACATTCTATGGCAAGTCCGCAGCAGAACTCAGCTTGATTGAAGCGGCAACGCTCGCCGGCGTTCTCAAGGCACCCACGACCTACAATCCCGCCAATCACCCCGAGGCTGCCGCAAAACGCGCCAAGCTGGTGATCGACAGCATGGTAGAGGCCGGATTCATCAGCGCGAATGTTGCCCAGACCGCCATCGATCTGCCGACAACCGTCAAGGCATCAGACTACATTCCAGCAACGCAGTACATAACTGATTGGGTCAGCGAACAATTGCCCGATCTGGTGGCGAACTATGACCAATCGATCGTGATCGAGACAACCATCGATTCGGGCCTTCAGGCCATCGCCGAAAGAAGCCTGCGCAGGCACCTGAACGAGGACGGCAGCAAGTTGAAGGTATCGCAAGGCGCGCTGGTCGTTCTGGATGGAATGGGGGCGGTAAAGGCGCTGGTCGGTGGCAAATCCTACAAGCGGAGTCAGTTCAACCGGGTAACCAAGGCCAAACGACAACCGGGCTCGGCCTTCAAGCCATTTCTGTATCTTGCCGCATTGGAGCAAGGCTACAGTCCCGACTCGGTCGAGATCGACGAGCCGGTTCGTATTGGCGATTGGGAACCTGAAAACTATCGTCAGAAATATCTCGGCGCTGTCACCCTGCAAAAGGCACTGGCGCTGTCGCTCAACACCGTGGCGGCAAAGCTTGTCGTGAAGGTCGGCCCGCAGAGCGTGGTCGCGGTTGCCAGGCGGCTTGGTATCCTCTCACCTCTCGGAACCGATGCGTCCATCGCGCTCGGCACATCGGAAGTGACGCTGCTCGAACTGACGTCAGCCTTCGTTCCATTTGCAAACAGTGGCTATCCTGTGATCCCGCATGTGGTCACCCGGATTTCGACTCGCGATGGCAAAGTGTTGTATCGCCGCTCGGGCGAGGGTTTTACCAAGGCCATCACCGACTTCGATCTGGGCGCCTTGAATCAGATGATGCGTGCCGTCGTGACTAGCGGAACCGCCAAGCGTGCCCAGTTCGGAGGCTACGATATCGCGGGGAAGACTGGCACCAGCCAGGACTACCGCGATGCCTGGTTCATCGGATACACGGCGGACCTCATTGCCGGCGTATGGGTTGGCAATGACGACAATTCACCGACCCAGAAAGTTACGGGAGGATCCATGCCCGCCGCCGTCTGGAGAGATGTGATGGAGGCCGCACATCGGGGTCTCAGTCCACGCCCACTTCCCGGCGAAAAATATGAAGACGGCGGACTGACTTCGGTCTCGCAGATCGACATATCCCCGGACACGAGCACTGTGGGCGATGACCAGCCTTCTGGTTTCTTCGATGACATCGGAAGCTTGTTTGGCGCGTCATCGTCGAAGCCAAGCACAGAGAAGCCCACAAAGAAGAAGGGAGAGACCGCATTTGAGCGCATGAGTCGCGCCAGGGAGAACCGATAGCCGACTTTGTGCAGCGGACGATCAGTCGCAATAAACCAAATGCGCAGAAGCTGTTTGCCGCCTTTACTCAGCCGCGCTCGCGCAAGATTTTACAGGCTTATCCGATGGACCGACTGCCCGTGGAGCTTGAGCCAGTTCCTGGCGACAGCAGACTGCGGACAATGAGTCAAGACAAGCCGCCAGAATCTCGGTCCATGGTTCATGTGCTTGAGATGTGCCACCTCGTGGGCTGCCACATAGTCCAGGACATGGGACGGCGTCAGAATCAGCCGCCACGAATAGGACAATTCGCCCTTTGCGGAACATGACCCCCACCGGCTGCGCTGATCGCGAATGGTGATGCGCCGGTAATTCACATCCATCAATTTCGCATATTTGCGTGAGGCCGCTGCAAGTTCGGCCCGGGCCGTGAGCTTGAGCCAGTCCTGGAGACGCCGCGGTACATGCAGCATATCTCCGGGGACATGGATGACGGCATCCAAGGCGTCGACGGTGACTGTTCCGCGCCGGGTCGGCAAATGCCGTATCTCGTGATCCTGGCCGCGCAGAGGTATCACGTTTCCGGGCCGGAGTGTCACGACGCCACCATGGGCCGCGCGCCGCTTCTCGATCCACTGCTTGGACCGTTCGACGAAGTCTAGCGCTTGTGCCCGGCTTACGCGCGGCGGCACAGTCACCACGACCCCGGCGGCATCCGCAGACAGCCGCAACACCAGACGCCGAGCCTGTGCATGACGGCGGAACAGTACGTCAATCGTGCCGGTCGTCAATTCCATCCTTGCGGGAGTCAAGGACTTCGACAGATCGGATCTCACGCTCAAAAGGCCCCTATCAGGCGTTGGCGTCTACGAATTCCACGATACGCGGCACGATGTCTTTCCGGAAGCGCGAGCCATTGAACACGCCATAATGACCGACGCCTTCCTGCAGGTGATGAAGCTTCTTCTCGGGCGGCAGGTTGCAGCACAAATCCTGGGCCGCCTCGGTTTGACCGACTCCAGAAATGTCATCCCTTTCACCTTCGATGGTCATCAATGCGGTCTGGGTGATTTTCGACGGGTCGATCTTCTGGTTGCGGTGGATGAAGGTTCCCTTGGGCAGATCGTGATTGATGAAGACCTTCTCCACGGTCTGGAGATAGAATTCCGCCGTGAGGTCCATTACCGACAGGTATTCATCGTAGAATTCCCGGTGTTTCTCGGCAGAGTCACCATCGCCTTCGACCAGGTGCCAAAACAGTTCTCGATGGGCGTCAATGTGGCGGTCGAGGTTCATGGTCATGAAACCGCCAAGCTGCAGGAAGCCCGGATAAACGTCGCGCATCATGCCGGCATGGGGCGGCGGCACCTTCATGGTCACATTCTTGCGAAACCACTCTATGCCCCGGTCCTCGGCCAGGCGATTCACGGCTGTCGGATTGCGCCTCGTGTCGATGGGGCCGCCCATAAGAATCATAGTGCGCGGCGAACAGGGATCCTTTGCGGCATTCATCAGCGACACAGCGGCCAATACCGGCACGGAAGGCTGACAGACAGCCATGACGCTTGTGCCGGGGCCCATGGCCTCAAGCATCTCAATGATGTAGTCGACATAATTGTCGAGATCGAAGCCGCCGTGGCTCAGGGGCACCGTCCGGGCATCGATCCAGTCGGTGATGTGTACATCGTAGTGCGGCAGCATGGCTTCCACAGTTCCACGCAGGAGAGTCGCGTAGTGACCCGACATGGGGGCCACGATGAGTAGTTTGTGCTCCTTCTTCGCCGGCACCTTGCCTGGCCACAGCTTCTTGAACCTGACGAGACTGCAGAAGTCCTTCCGGAAGATTTCGTCCTCTTCAATATCCACGATATCGTCACCGACGATCGTTTCTGTGATACTGAATTCAGGCTTGCCGTAACGCCGGGTGGTCCGCTCGAACATCTCGAGTGAAGCGGCAACCGAGCGGCCAATGTGGGTCGTCGCCAATGGATTGGCTGGACTTTTCCAGAACGAGAGACCCATGTCGGCCGCAGCGCGCCACGGCGCCAAGACCGCATGGTTCATCTCATAAAGATAATAAAGCATCGACCAAGTCCTCTGCCCCAATAGTGCCCGCGAAGGGTATCAACTCCCTTGACGGGCGGCAACCTATGATTTCCTCAGTCTTTTGGAGGGTCCATGACAATTGACGCAAGGCTCTTGGCAAGTGCCTTTGCATCTGTCGTATAGGTGAAATGCTTCAGGAACAGACCATCGGGCCCCATCAGGTAGATGATGCTGGAATGATCCATCAGATAGTCGGACGTGTCGGTGTTTCCAGACTTCTTGTAGTAGGCTCGATAGGCTTTGGCCACGGCGGCAATCTGCTCGGGCGACCCGGTCAAGCCAACAAGCCTTGGGCTGAAATTCTCGACGTAGGCTCGCAGTATTTCCGGCGTATCGCGCTCCGGGTCGATGCTGATGAAGATCGGATTGATCCGTTCACCCTTGCTGCCCATGCTGTCGACCGCATAAGTCATGACCTGCAATTCGGTCGGGCAGACATCAGGACAATAGGTGTAGCCGAAGAACACCAGCATGTATTTGCCGCGGAAGTCCGCATCGGTCACGGCGCGCCCGTTGTGATCGGTCAGGCTGAACGGACCTCCCACGGTCGGCGGCTCCGGCAAAACGGCAAATTGGCGCGAGCTGCCGTAATATAGAGCAAGACCGCCGATCGCAGCAGCAACCGCCAGTATCACAATCGCACTATAGACTTTGGCGCGTGAGGGCACGATGATGACTTTCCGTTCCTCCTTGCGATAACCCCAATCCGATCACGACACAATTACAAGAAAGAGCAAGAGTTTCTGAATGACCGATGGCGTGTCGAGTTCCCACATCGGACGGGACAGGGAGTTGGGCGCACCGCGCCTCAGGACGCTGGTTCTCCTGAGATGGCTGGCAGTGATCGGTCAGACGACGGCGGTTCTGAGCGTACATTTCCTCCTTCAATTTCCGTTGCCGCTCGGTCTTTGCCTGGGCGTTATCGCCCTGAGCGCCTGGCTCAACATTTTCCTCACCATTCGCTGGCGGAAAAGCACGCGGCTGCAGCCCGCCCACGCTGGAGTATTGCTGGCCTACGACATCCTGCAACTGGCCGTCCTGCTCTATTTCACTGGCGGACTGGAAAACCCCTTCGCCTTTCTTTTTCTGGTCCCAGTGACCATTTCAGCGACGTCGCTTTCCTCACAGTGGACCTTGTCTCTCGGTGCGGCGGCCTTCTCCTGCGCCACCTTCCTGGCGTTTCACCATTTTCCCCTGCCGTGGACACCGGGTGCCACGCTCCGTCTGCCAGAAGCCTATATTGGCGGCATGTGGGCCGCCATCATCTGTGGCGTGGTTTTTTCCGCCATCTATGCCCGACGGATCGCCGAAGAAGCCCGCCAGATGTCCGCCGCCCTCTCAGCCACCGAACTTGTCCTGGCGCGCGAGCAGAGACTTTCGGCGTTAGATGGACTGGCGGCGGCGGCGGCGCATGAATTGGGAACCCCCCTTGCCACGATCGCCCTGGTTGCCAAGGAACTGAAACGGGAGCTCCCGCAACAGGGGCCTCATGCCGAGGATATCGACCTCCTCATCAGCCAGACAGCCAGGTGCCGCGAGATTCTGGCCCGCCTCGCGACACATGATTCGGAAGCAGATGAAATCTATCAGCGCACCAAGCTGCTGGTGATGATCGAAGATCTGATTGCGCCACTGCGCGGTTCAGACGTCGCCATCACGGTCACCAATCCGGAGGAGGGACAGGACAAGAATGAATCAGTCGAACCGGTGCTGAGACGCAATCCTGCAATCACCTACGGTCTCGGCAACCTGATCGAGAACGCAGCAGACTTCGCAAACAGCCGGGTCGAGATCGATGCCCGATGGTCGGCTACCCAAGTCTGGGTCACGGTGCGTGACGATGGTCCTGGGTTCCGGCAGGACGTGATCGACCGGCTGGGCGACCCCTATGTCACAACACGGCCGGGGTATGGCGCCGATGGTGGACAATACGGTGGCCACGAAGGTATGGGCCTGGGATTCTTCATTGCCAAGACGCTGCTCGAGCGCTCGGGGGCTACCGTCTCGTTGGCCAATCGTCCTGCACCTGGTCATGGCGCGATTGTACATGTGGTCTGGCCGAGGCAAGCGGTCGACCTTGGGCGAAACTAGTCCCATCGCCTTGAGAGGTTGAATAGACGGGCTACTCGCGGTACACAGCCGCTTGGATAAAGGCGACAGAACAGCGGATCACTGGCGAATGACCGACACTCCTATGCCGGCCGACAAGACCCTGCTGCTTGTCGATGACGACAAGCCATTTCTCACCCGTCTGGCCCGGGCCATGGAGGCGCGAGGTTTCGAGGTGCGTGTGGCGGAGTCGGTGGCTGATGGAGTTGTACAGGTCAGACGCGCCCCTCCTGCATTTGCGGTCGTTGACTTGCGGCTGGGCGACGGCAACGGGTTGGATGTCATCGAAGCCTTGCATGCGACGCGACCCGATGCCCGCGCCGTTGTGCTGACTGGCTATGGCAACATCGCCACAGCCGTAACTGCAGTGAAACTGGGTGCCATCGACTATCTCGCCAAACCGGCAGATGCTGATGCCGTCTATGGTGCATTGGTTGGCGACACCGAAAGCAGGGCCGTGCTCCCCGATAACCCGATGTCGGCGGATCGGGTCCGCTGGGAACACATCCAGCGAGTCTATGAGCTTTGTAATCGCAACGTGTCCGAGACTGCACGACGCCTCAATATGCACCGCCGCACACTGCAGCGCATCCTGGCGAAGCGGGCGCCCAAGTAGCGCATTAAGAGTTTCTTAACGCTCCGGACAGTGCTCAGGGTCCGGCGGCGACCGATGGCACTCGTCTTGCCTGTTCTCTCAGGTCCCCAACCCTAGATGAGACAGGTGCATTATGATCTTTACCCGCGACCTTGCTGCCCATCGTACCGAATTGGAACGCAATGGCTTCATCCTTCTGAAGGATATCCTCACGCCGTCCTTCATCGCCGAACTCAAGGACTTCCTGGCAAAAACCCGCCAGGGCGAGATTGCCGAATACGGCACATGGCGCATCGGCGGCAAGAAGCAGCAATTCCTCTATGATTTCCCATCTCGGGACGCCGCTCTTGCCTTCCGCAAAGGTATCGCGCGGCTCACCGGCATGACTGAAGACAAGATCGTCATTTCGGAACGCCACCTGAAGCAGTACGAAAAGGATGCAATCGATTATCCCGCCCCGCACAAGGACCGCGGCGCTTCGAAATACTCGATTGGCCTGCCGATCGAACTGGGGCCCGGTACCAGCGTCTGCGTATTCCCGACATTGGATCGCACCCCCAACGAAGCCGAACGGGCAGTCTTCATGACGCCTCAGGATCATCCCGGCCTGGCAGAAATCTACCAGTCACCCGATGCGCTAACACTCAACGAACAACTCGGCGACATGATCGTGTTCCTCGGCTCATCGATCTATCACGAGCGCGTACGGCCACGCGGCACCGCGGTGCTCTATCTCAAAATGAATGACGAGGGTTTCGACCCGCTGGGCGAAAATGTCTACGCCGACACCAGCATGGTAACGGCTGGTTAACATAACGGGCGATCAGTTTCGATAAACTGATCGCCCGCTGCTCTAGCTGTTGGGCATCGGATCATAGAGCCCGTGCAGGCGCAAGGCAGCGGCGCGGGCAAAGGCAAGCGTCACGGCCTTGCGCCGCGATGCGTGCATGGTTGCGGCGGCGGGACTGCGGATAATGTCGGCGCCCCAATTGTCGGCAATGATCAGTCCGGCTTCCGACGGCATGATCTCCGGCATCACGGAAGGAGGAATGGCGAAATAGAGCTCATCGCAGAATTCCCAATATTCCGGCCATTTGGCATCGGTCCGGAAGTCTTCCAACGATGACTTGATCTCGACGATCCAAATCGTTCCTGCGGGATTGAGCGCGATGATGTCGGCGCGCCGCCCCGATGCCAAAGTAAATTCCGGAAGGGTTGCGAATCCTGCCTGGCGCAGCAGGCGGCATACGCCCCTCTGGATTATCGCGGCAGTCTCAGATTGACGCCCATCCTGACGCAGTTCGACCAATCCCGTCACCTCTTGTTGACTCACAGGCTTTCCCGCTAATCTCTCGCGCCTAATGACGGGCCGGTCAACGGTCGCATGGTTGGAGAGATATTCGTGGCTGTCTTGCTCGCCTTCAGCCGGATTGTCGACGCGGCAACGCGTTTCATCGGCTATAATGTCCGATGGCTCATCCTCGCAGCAGTCCTGGTCAGTGCGATCAATGCCATCATCCGCAAGACTTTCGACATCAGCTCCAATGCCTGGCTCGAACTGCAATGGCAATTGTTCGGGGCTGTCTTCATGCTCGCCGCTGCTTACACTCTGCAAATGAATGCCCATGTGAGAATCGATGCCATTTCTGGCCGCTTGTCCAAGCGCAGCCGCGACGTGATCGACCTCGTCGGGCACATGGTCATGCTGCTGCCGATTACCCTGATCATGATATGGCTGACGGTGCCGTTCTTCTGGGCCAGCTATGTTGAACAGGAGATGTCATCCAATGCGGGCGGACTGCTGGTGTGGCCAGCAAAATTTCTAATATTTGCAGGTTTTGTCTTGCTGTTCATCCAGGCGCTGTCAGAGATGACCAAGCGACTCGCAGTCATCTCGGGCGTGATAGCCGATCCGGAAACACAGCCGGTTCATGGGCATGTACCGTCTGACACTTCGATCACCGGCGGTCATAATCAATGATCGAGCTCATCGCGCACAATCTCGCGCCGATCATGTTCCTGTCGCTGATCGTGTTCCTGCTGTTTGGCTATCCGGTGGCCTTCTCGCTCGCGGCCAATGGGCTGGCGTTCTTCGTGATTGCGGTGGAACTCTCTCCATTCTCCAATGAGATATCGCTGTCGTGGCCCCTCCTGCAAACATTGCCGGGACGGGTGCTCGACGTCATGCGAAACGATACGCTCCTGGCCATTCCCTTTTTCACCTTCATGGGAATCATTCTGGAGAAATCCGGCATGGCAGAGGACCTGCTGGATACGATCGGCCAGTTGTTCGGACCAATCCGGGGCGGGCTGGCCTATGCCGTTATCCTGGTTGGCGCCTTGCTCGCGGCAACAACCGGCGTCGTGGCGGCCTCCGTCATTGCGATGGGGTTGATCTCCCTGCCGATCATGCTGCGCTATGGCTATGATCGACCATTGGCGACCGGCGTCATCGCAGCCTCCGGTACGCTGGCACAAATCCTGCCGCCTTCGCTTGTTCTCATCGTGCTCGCCGACCAGCTC
>JAGRLX010000002.1 GCA_020441605.1 Alphaproteobacteria bacterium | reverse complement strand
CCGGGTACTGCCCCCGGGTCCGAAAGGTTTATTACGACAACCGTTTATCGCCATAGTCAGGCCCTTGCGGGCATGACACAGCCAATATAGGTGCAGGCAACGGGAATTGAAAGGCCTATCCGTGATGGCGCTCGGGCGGGTCCGGTGGCTTGCGGCGGATATGTCGCCGAAAAAGCGGGTCGGGGCTTCGCAAGTGAGGGCGGAATCGGCTAGGCTTGACCTCATGCAGCAATATCTCGATCTCATGGCCCATGTCCGCGCCCATGGTCACCGCAAGGACGACCGGACGGGCACCGGCACGCTGTCGGTCTTCGGGCACCAGATGCGCTTCGATCTGGGGCAGGGCTTTCCACTGGTCACCACCAAGAAGCTGCACCTGCGCTCGATCATCTATGAGCTTCTGTGGTTCATCCGGGGCGAGACCAACATCCGCTACCTGCATGAGAACAAGGTCACGATCTGGGATGAATGGGCCGATGCCAACGGCGATCTTGGTCCGGTGTACGGCGCCCAGTGGCGCTCCTGGCCAGCGCACGACGGCTCGACCATCGACCAGCTGGCCGATGTTATTGCGCGCATCAGGAAAAGCCCGGATTCGCGCCGGCTGGTCGTCACCGCCTGGAACCCGGCCGACGTCGATCGCATGGCGTTGCCGCCATGCCATTGCCTGTTCCAGTTCTATGTGGCGGGCGGGCGGCTGTCCTGCCAGCTCTACCAGCGTTCGGCCGACATCTTCCTCGGGGTTCCCTTCAACATCGCGTCCTATGCCTTGCTCACCCACATGGTGGCGCATGTCACGGGGCTGAAGGCGGGTGAGTTCATCCACACCTTGGGCGATGCCCATCTCTATCTTAATCACCTCGAACAGGCCGAAGCCCAGATGGCGCGGGATCCCCTGCCGCTGCCGCGCCTGATCATCAAGCGCGATGTGCCCTCGATCGATGCTTTCCGCTATGAGGATTTCGAGATCGTGAACTACCAGTCGCATCCGCATATCGCGGCACCGGTCGCGGTCTGAGCATGGAGCAGGCTAATGCCGATCTGCGCGGTGGCTGGTTCCGCCGGCTCTATTGGCCCTCCAATCCGGCGGGGCTCGGCGTGGCGATCGGCATCGCGCTGGGGCTCATTCTGCTCAACCAGGTGCTCCAGTTCGTCTTCGCCACGGCGGCGGTGAACCTGCTTTTCGACGGTGGCGCAGACAGCCTCCGGAATTTCGTCAAGGCCAGTCTCGTCGTGATTTTTCCGGTGTCGCTGGTCACGGCGGTGGCGGCCCTCGCGTTGGCCGGGGTACGGGGTGGCAAAGCCCGTGATGTGCTGTGCCTGCGGCGGCCGCAACTCGGGCCCCTGGGCTGGCTGATGGTCACCTTCGGCTTCATCGCGATCATGTATGCGGCGATGATGGTCATCGTGCTGGTGCTGGGAATCGACCTCGCGCAATATACGCCTGGGCCCGAGGGCCAGTCGCCGGAGACCGGGTCGGCCGGATTGGTCAAGGAAGCGGTCTTCGACATCGCCAACGAGCCCTGGCTTTTCGCGCTGGTGTTTCCGTCGCTGGCGCTGGGAGCGCCGATTGCGGAGGAACTGATCTTCCGCGGCCAGCTCTTCGCCGCGCTGTCGAACACCCGGCTGGGCGTGTCCGGCACGACCGTCGCCACCTCCGGCCTCTGGGCCCTGATGCACCTGTCCGAGCCCTGGCTTTCGGTTGGATTGATCTTCATCATGGGGCTGGTCTTCGGCTGGATGCTGTACCGCTTCGGCAGCATCTGGGTGCCGATGGTCTGCCATGGCGCGTGGAACAGCATCTATGCGCTGGCCATATTCGGGCAGGCCGGACAATGAGACTGGAAATCCGCGAGGCCCGGCCGGGTGACGGAGCCGCGCTCCATGCCATGATGCTGGCACTGGCGCATTCGCATGATCTGGCCTCCCATGTCACGGCCATTCCGCAGGACTTCGAGGACGCGCTGTTCTGTAAATCACCCATCATCGGAGCGCTCATTGCCGAAGTGGATGGCGTGGCGGCCGGTTCGGCCCTGTGGCACCGCAGCTTCGGTTCATTCCGCGGCAAGGAGGTCATGTATCTGGAGGATCTGTCGGTGCTGCCGGAATTCCGCCGGAGAGGCGTAGGCCAGGCGCTGCTCAAGGCGGTGGCGCAGCTTGCCGTCAGCAAGGGCTTTCCCAGCATCTACTGGATGATGATGGGCTGGAACGATGGCGCGCGCGCTCTCTATGAGGCGGTGGGGGCCGAGATCGAAGGCGACATGTGCTACTGCCGCATTCATGGCGAAGCCCTGGAGCGGCTGGCGCGATGACGCCAAGTCTGGTGCAAGCGTCCATGAAATGAATTTGTGGATTGAGCGCCGACGACTCGGTCAACATAGAAGATTTAAAATTTCAAGACTTGATTATATATATTAACTTGAGATTAAGCTTTTGTTAACAAAGTGGGGTGGCCAGCCATTAGGCTGGGGTAGGGCAAAAGGAGGTTCTCCAATGGATCACCGTCCATTGATTTCGCTGGTAGTGGCGAGATCCAAGAATGGGGTGATCGGATGCGATAACCGACTTCCATGGAACGTCCCCTCTGACCTCAAGAGGTTCAAGGAGATAACTTTCGGCCATCCAATTGTGATGGGTAGAAATACGTTTGAGTCAATTGGAAGAGCGCTCCCTGGTCGTACAAATATCGTCGTAAGCCGTGATACCGCTGTCTGCCATGGCGAGAAGTTCAATGGCGTAGAATTATATGATAGCCTTGATCGGGCAATCGTTCGTGCGGAAGATGTCTGCCGCCAGACCGGGCGGGATGAGATAATGGTAATTGGCGGTGGAGAGGTCTTTAATGCGCTCTTGTCAAGGGCTGACAAGGTCTATTTGACTGAGATTAATGTTGATATTCGTGATGCCGACGCGGTCTATTTTAGTGCCGATTTCGGTGGTTGGATAAAGTCCCAGTCAATTGTCGTTTTTGAGGCTGGCGATCAATTTTCATCTGAATTTACGGTCTATCAAAAAGAGGCCCTTTCTTGGAAGGTGGGGCCGGAGCCCATACCGCGTATTGCTGCCGAGTAGTCCGGTCTGCGGAGTCGGTAGCACATCGTTGATTTCTCATCTGTTCTGAAACGCGGTAATTCGCGTCCTAATATCGTGGACATCGGCAATCGGCCTTCCTATATCGGGCGGAAACGCAACCCACGACAGAAAAAGGTGACATGAATGCCGTGGAATTCGGAAGGTGGTGGCGGAAATCAGGGCCCATGGGGCCAGGGGCCGTGGGGCCAGGGGCCACGTCGGCCCAATGGCGGTGGTGGCCGCGGGCCGACGCCCCCCGATCTCGATGAATTGATCCGCCGCGGGCAGGACAAGCTCAAGCGGGTACTGCCATCGGGCGGTGGCGGCCGGGCTTCCTGGCTCGTGCCCGTGGTCCTTCTTGGCGCCTTCTGGGTCTATAATTCGATCAACCAGGTCCAGGCCGACGAGCGCGGCGTGGTGCTGCGCTTCGGCGAATACGCCCGGACCGCGTCGCCGGGCCTGCATTTCGTGATGTGGCCGATCGAGACCATGGAAAAGCCCAAGGTCGAGGCCGAGAACCAGATCAATTTCGGCGGCAATGAATCGGAAGGCCTGATGCTGGCCGGCGACCAGAACATCGTCGACATCCAGTTCTCGGTCCTGTGGCGCATCGCCAGCCCTGAGGACTATCTGTTCAACGTCGTGACGCCGCAGGAGGCGATGGTACGTGCCGTTGCCGAAAGTGCCATGCGCGAAGTTGTGGGCCGCACCGCCGCGGAGGAAATCCGTACCACCGGCCGCCAGAAGGCCCAGGACGAGGTGAGGACCATCACCCAGGCAACGCTCGACAGCTACAAGGCCGGCATTCTCATCACTTCGGTCAATCTCGAAAAGGCCGATCCGCCGAAGCCGGTCATCGCCTCATTCGAAGAGGTGCAGAGGGCCGAGCAGAATCAGGCCCAGAGCATCAACGAGGCCGACCAGTACCGGAACAAGGAGCTGCGCACCGCCGAAGGTGCCGCCGCCAAGCTGGTCGAGGACGCCAAGGCCTACAAGGCGCGGGTGGTAGCCG
Source organism: Alphaproteobacteria bacterium (assembly GCA_020441605.1). Next base: position 14,949 of record JAGRLX010000002.1, on the reverse strand, counting down.
AGGCCCAGGGCGAGGCGGCCAGGTTCGTCTCGATCTACAACGAGTACAAGAATGCCAAGGACGTGACCCGCCAGCGCCTGTTCCTCGAGACCATGGAAATGGTGCTGGGCCAGTCCAACAAGGTCATCGTCGAGAATACCGGCGGCTCGGGCGTGGTGCCCTACTTGCCGCTTCCCGAAATCCAGAAGCGCAGCGGAGGGAACCCCTGATGGCCATGCTCAAGACCATTGGAGGCATCGCAGCCGCTGCCGTCGTCATCGTTGGTTACATGTCGGCATTCGTGGTCGACGAGCGCGAGCGCGCCCTCGTCGTGCGTTTCGGCGAGATCAACCGCATCATCGACAAGCCGGGTCTCTACTTCAAGCTTCCGGTTGCCGAGGATGTGGTCACCATCGAAGACCGTATCGTGATCTGGGAAAGCTTCGACAAGGGCGTGCAGGTGGTCGACGGCCGGCGCTATCTCGTTGACGCTGTGACGGTGGCGCGGATCTCCGATTCCCAGCGCTTCCGCGAGACGGTTGCCGCCGATCTCGCCAGGGCCCGCATGCGAATCGAGACCCGTCTCGACGCCGCCCTGCGCCAGACCTATGGTCGGCGCACCTTCGAGGCCGCCCTGTCGCGCGACCGCGATACGATGATGAAGGAAATTCGCGATCAGGTCCGCGGCGAGGCTGCCGCTCTCGGAATCGACATCGTCGACGTCCGGATCAGGCGTACCGATCTGATGCCGGACGTCCTCAAGGATACCTATAACCGGATGAGCTCGGAGCGTAATGCCGAAGCTGCCGACCTCCGATCCAAGGGCGAGGCGACCAAGACCCGGATGAACGCCGAAACCGACCGCACGGTGACGGAGAAGCTCGCTGCCGCGCGGCGCGAAGCCGAGATCATTCGCGGTCAGGGCGATGCCGAGCGCAACAAGGTCTTCGCTGAGGCGTTCCAGAAGGATCCGGAGTTCTTCGGTTTCTATCGGTCGATGCAAGCCTATGCCAAGAGTCTCACCGGGCAGGGCACCACCATGGTGCTGAATCCGGATTCGGAGTTCTTCAAGTATTTCGGGACCCAGACCAAGAGCACCAATACCAACCCGGCGCAATGATGCAGGACATATTGTTGGCCCTCGGTCTGGTACTGGTGATCGAGGGCCTTCTTTATGCCTTGGTTCCGGGGCACCTGAGGCAGATGATGGAGGTGATCCGGCGGATGTCCGATGATCAATTGCGCATCGCTGGCGCGGGTGCGCTGGCGGCGGGCGTGCTGATCGTCTGGCTGGTTCGGTCCTTCGCTGGATGATGGCGTGACAATCGGAGACCTTGGCATGAATGGACGGCTTGGACTTCTTAGGACTTCGGCGGCGGTGTTGGCGCTTTGCCTGGTGGGCCTCGGCTTGACCGCCGCCCCGCCGGTGCTGGCGCCTGCTGCGGCGCAAACGGTGGAGCTTCCCTCGATCGCCGACCTCTCGGACAAGCTCTTGCCGGCAGTGGTGGAAATCACCATTGAGGCCAAGACCTCGGGTACGGCCCCAAACTTGCCCCAGCTTCCCGACAATTCGCCGTTCAAGGATTTCTTTGACGACTTCTTCAAGCGCCAGCAGGAAGGCGAAGGTGGCCGGCCACGCACCATGACATCCATGGGGTCGGGCTTCGTCATCGATCCCTCCGGGGTCATCGTCACCAATAACCATGTAGTCGAGGGTGCCGAGTCGATCGAGGTTCACACCCAGGATGACACGATCCTCAAAGCCGAGATCGTCGGGCGCGATCCCAAGACCGATCTGGCGGTGATCCGGGTCAAGCCCAGCGTGCCGCTGCCGTCGGTTTCCTTTGGCGACAGCGACCGCTTGCGCATCGGCGAGTGGGTGGTAGCGATCGGCAATCCGTTCGGCCTTGGCGGGTCGGTGTCGCTCGGCATCGTCTCAGCCCGCAACCGCGACATCAACGCCGGCCCCTACGACGATTTCATCCAGACTGACGCGGCCATCAACAAGGGCAATTCCGGCGGTCCGCTGTTTAATCTCAAGGGCGAGGTGGTCGGCATCAACACGGCGATCTTCTCGCCCTCAGGCGGTTCCGTCGGCATCGGCTTCTCGGTTCCCGCCAATACGGCCAAGAGTGTTATCGACCAGCTGGTGAAGTATGGTGAAACCCGGCGAGGTTGGCTGGGCGTGAAGATCCAGACGGTCACCGGCGATATTGCCGAGAGCATGGGGCTCGACCGGCCTCGCGGCGCGCTGATCGCCGATGTGACCAAAACCGGTCCGGCCGAGACTGCCGGAATCGAAGCCGGCGACATCATCGTCGAATTCAACGGCCGGCCGGTGAACCAGATGCGCGATCTGCCGCGCATCGTGGCGGAGACCGAGATCGGCAAGCAGGTGACGGTCAAGCTGTTGCGCAAGGGCCAGGAGGTGACGGTCACCGCCGAGGTGGGCCGGCTCGAGGATGGCGAGAAGGTCGCTGCCGCGCAGGACAACCAGGGCGGAGCGCAGACCGCGCCCGCCGTGGTTCAGGTGCTCGGCATGACCATCACCACGCTGACCGATGAGCTTCGGGCCAAATACAATATTGACGCCGATCTCAAGGGAGCGGTGATCACCGAGGTTGCGGCCGAGGGCCCTGCGGCTGAAAAGCAGCTCAAGCCCGGCGACGTGATCACTGAGGCCGGTGAAAGGGAAGTGGCCGGGGCTGCCGATGTCAAGACGCGGGCCGAAGAGGCAGAGAAGGCCGGGAAGTCATCAGTGCTGCTGCTGGTCGCCAAGGGCGGCAAACAGGGCGAGATGCGCTTCATCGCTCTCAAGGTGAAGAAGTAGGACGTTCCAGATCGGCGAGGGCCACGGGCGCGGGCGCGGGCGCCGGATCGAGCTGGTGACGTGTCGACTTTGGTGCCAGAAGTCGGCCGCTGGCCGCGGCCGCCAGCACGTCGCCGCGGGTGAAGGGTGCGCCGGTCCATGACGAGAGCGACAGGCGCGGGTCGTCATAGTCGATGACGATAGCGGCGATCCGCGCCAGACCGAGGCGCCGCGCGGCGTGGTACCGGTGGTGGCCATCGAGAATTGCGAGGCTCCGGCGCTCGATCAGTACCGGCTGCCGGAGTACTGCCGCGCAGCGAATGTCTGCGGCAAGCGTCTCGACATGGGCGGCATCCACCTCCTCGGTGGGCCTGAGCCGCGCCACGTCGATCAGCGTCACCTCATAGGCCGTCATTCGGCGGCGATTTTGGGAAGCCCGGCCAGGGCCGCGTCGAGGGCCGACTGGTCGTACATCTTGTCCTCCAGCTTGCCGGCCATGTAATCCATGTAGGCCTGCATGTCGAAGTGGCCGTGGCCGCAGAGGCCGAAGAGGATCACCGGCGAGGTGCCGTCCTGCTTGGCCTTGAGGGCAGCATCGATCGCGCCGCGCACGGCATGGGTGGCTTCGGGCGCCGGCACGATGCCCTCGGTCCGGGCGAAGAGTACGCCCGCCTCGAAACAGGAATTCTGCGTATAGGCCTCGGCTTCGATCAGCCCCAGTTCCTTGAGATGCGAGACCAGCGGCGCCATGCCGTGATAGCGCAGGCCTCCGGCATGGAAGCCCGGCGGCATGAAGGTCGAGCCCAGCGTGTGCATCTTGACCAGCGGCGTCATGTGCGAGGTGTCGCCGAAGTCATAGGCATATTTGCCGCGTGTGAGCGAGGGGCAAGCCGCCGGTTCGGCGGCGATCACCCGCACCTTCTTGCCGCCGCGCAGTTGCTGACCGATGAAGGGGAAAGTCAGGCCGGCGAAGTTGGAGCCGCCGCCGGTGCAGCCGACGATGATGTCGGGGGAAGCCCCGGCCTGTTCCATCTGCTCGATCGCCTCGATGCCGATCACCGTCTGGTGCAGCAGGACATGGTTCAGCACGCTGCCCAGGGCATATTTGGTATCGGGGTTGGTGGCCGCCACTTCCACCGCTTCGGAGATTGCGATGCCCAGCGAACCGTTGGAATTCGGATCGGCCGCCAGGATCTGCCGGCCGGCATTGGTTTCATCGGAGGGGCTGGCGACGCAGACCCCACCATATGTTTCCATAAGCGCCCGGCGATAGGGCTTCTGGTTGAAGGAGACCTTCACCATGTAGACCTTCACGTCCATGCCGAACAGGGCGCCTGCCATGGAAAGCGACGAGCCCCATTGCCCGGCTCCGGTCTCGGTCACCAGTTTCCTGACACCTTCCTCCTTGTTGTAGAAAGCCTGGGCCACGGCGGTATTGGGCTTGTGCGAACCGGCGGGCGACACGCCCTCGTACTTGTAATAGATCTTGGCGGTGGTCCCCAGCGCCTTTTCCAGGGCGGTGGCGCGGAACAGCGGGGTCGGACGCCACATGCGATAGATGTCGCGCACCGGTTCGGGTACCTCGACCTCGCGCTCCTGCGAGACCTCCTGCATGATCAGCGCCATGGGGAAGAGCGGCGCCAGATCGTCGGGGCCGACCGGCTTCAGCGTGCCAGGGTGCAGCACCGGCGGCAATGCCTCGGGCAGGTCGGCGGCGATGTTGTACCAGCGCTTCGGGATGCGGTCCTCGCCCAGCAGGAATTTCTTGGTCATGGGGTCCTCCTTGTCAGACACCAGACTTGCGCAACCCGCCGGGAAGATCAAGTTAGCCGAATAGCCGCAGGGCCCCGTAGAGCAGCACAAGGGCGGCGACGGCCAGACCGCCGAGAATGAAATAGGCGCCTTTCGACATGTCGGCGATCACCTTCTTGATCTCGGCGCGATCGTTGACATTCGGGAAGGGCGTATCCGGGATCGGGATGTCTAGAAAATTGCACAGCGGCGCCCAGCCCTGGTCGGCGGAGAACACAAGAAGGCGCTCGGGCGGCACGGCGGCCTTCACCTCGTCGATGTGCTTCTGATACTGGGCGGTGGCGCGTTCCTTCGAATTCATCGTGCCCTTCAGCATGCCCTGCCAGATCAGCTTGCGCGACATGTCGCCGAACTTGCGCCCGAAGGGCGTGAAGATCTCCAGCACCTTGAACTGCCAGCGGTTCTCGGTGAAGTAGATCGTGTCGATGGTGCTTTCGTACCAGGCGTCCGGCCCCCTGGGATGGAGTGTCAGCACCACTTTGGCGTCCGGATAGGCTTCGAGAAGCTCGCGCCAGACGCAGCAGGCTGGGTTATCGACGGCGGCCTGATAGCCTGCGAAGATCTGTTCCCACGGCTGCTGCTTGCCGGGCGGGTCGTTCGCCACCCGCCGCCAGAAATCGAGGTGGCTGGCGTTCTCCTTGTTCATGATGACTTCCACCATGTGGTAGCAGCGCAGGCCGAGCTGGTTCAGCGCCGTGAAAGTCGACATGGTTCCTGTCCGGCCATAACCTGCGCCGATAACCTTCAGTGTCATGATACGTTCCTCCCAGCGGCACTTTGCTCTCAGGACAACGTGCAAACAACGGGGCGGCTGCAATTGCAGGCTGTGGCGACAAGCGTTGGTCAGCCGCCATCGCCGAGCAGTGCGAAGGGCGCCCAATAGGAGGGATGCCAGTGGCGGGGCTCGGGGTCGGTGTCGAGAATCTGCAGCATGGACCGCCGGAGCGCCTCAGCGCGGCTGATGGCGGGATCGCCGGCAAGTGCCGCGAAGGCGCCGGTCGTCAGCTTCACGGCCGCGTCCGAATAGACCGGCCAGTGGGACACCAGCAGCGAACGGGCACCGGCATAGAGGAAGGCGCGGGCCAGGCCGGAAAATCCCTCGGACCCCGGACCGCCGCCACTGGCCGTGTTGCAGGCAGAGAGGATCACCCAGTCGGCATCCAGATTGAGGCCGGCCACCTCGCTGGCGGTCAGAAGTCCGTCGTTGCGGTCATCGGGAGTCAGGGCCAGGGCTGGTTCGTCAAGGCCCGTCAGTTCACCGGCCTTGAGCCCGTGGGTGGCGAAGGCCAGAACGCCGAAGCGGTCAAGGGCGCCGGTTTCCACGGCGGTCTCGGTGGCGGCGCTGCCGAGGAACAGCGCGTTGCCGCGGCCGGGCAGTTCAGCCGTCATCCGCTGCAGTTCGTCGGCGGTGTCGGGCAGCGGGGCCAGCGCAGCGGTCCGGCCAGCGAAGATCGCATTGCCGAAACCGGCCAGCGGCCGGGTTCCGGTGGTCTTGTGGGGGGTCGATCGCAATGCCTTGAGGCTGGCGACCGACGGCAGAACTGAAATGGCGTGGGTGCGGATCAGCCAGTCGGCATCACGCAGGATGGTCGGCGACGTGGCCACTGGCACTTCGCGCACCAGGGCGGTGAAGGGAATGTCGAACAGGCCCGGCGATGGCACGACGACCAGTTCGCGTGTCTCGGACAGAACCTCCTCTAGGGGACCGAAAACCGGCTGGTAGACGGCAGCCGAGGCGGCGAAGTCAAAGCCTGCTGCATCGGTGTCGCGGGCCTCGTCGTCGGCCTGGGCCATGCCGCGGACGTTGGACGCCGCTCCGAGCGATTGGCGGAGCTGGCGGGTGGCTTCGCGCAGCGCCACGCCGTCGACCGGCACCCACCAGGCATAGTCGCGGGTCACCGCAATGGCCATGCCAGCCCCCGCGGCGTCAAAACCCTCGGAAATCGCGATCAGGCCCTCACCCGGTTTCAGCAGGACCTGGGCTTCTGCCAGTGTCAGCACGGCATTCTGCGACTGTCCGGGCTTGGCGAAGCGGCGCTCGATCTCGGCCTTGACCTTGGCGAGTTCCACCTCGGTGGGGGTGACGCCGGAATAGACCTGGTCATTGCCGGGCTCGGCAGCGCGCAGCACCTGTTGCTCGGCCTCGGCGGCGACCTTCTGGGAAAGATCCTGAAAGCGGCGCATCAGGCGGGCGAAGTCCGGATCGGCTTCGGCGCGGCGGTCGGCCATGCGGAGCAGGGCGGTCGCGGCCTGCGGGTTCTGGGCACGCTGAAAGCTGCTGAAGGCGATCTCCATCATTTCCAGCAACCGGTCCGGCTGCTGCTGGTAGACCTGCCAGGCGGCGAAGGCCTGAAGCTGATAGTTGAAAGCCTGCGAGCTTTCGAGTTCGAGCGCCGTCTTCTGCGCCTTCGAGACGTAGGTTTGGGCCCAGTGTTCGACGATCCCGGTCGCCGCCGCCGCGGACGCAATCGCCGCCTCCCATTTGCCTTCGGTGAAATTGAGCGATGCCGCGACGGCGTGGAGCGACACGAGATTGGGATGCATGGCGCCGAACCGCGCCGTTTCGCTCTGCAACGCCTCGTCAATCAGCTGACGTGCGGTATCGAGGTGTTCGCCCTTGTTGAGCAAGGCGCTGGCGATCGCCGACTTGGCAATGGCGGCTTGGTGATTGTCCGGTCCCAGCCGCTGTTCACTGAGCGCGAGAGACTTGTTCATCAGTGTGATGGCGCCATCGAAGTCATTTGCATCGAGGCGTGCGGAGGCCGCCACCATGGCTTCGACCTCCGGGTTGCCACCCTCGACGCTCTTGAGAAGCGCGTCGGCCTCATCACGCCGCCCGAGGCTGGTCAGGGTGGCTGCGAGGCCGATGCGGCAGGCGTAAAGCATCTGCGCGTCGCCGTCCGGCAGGGCTTCAAGGATCGCGATGGCGCGGCGATAGAGCCGTTCGGCCGCGGCATCGTCGTTGCGCGCCGTCACCAATCCGGCGAGTTGCACCAGGGGCGAGGCATACATCAGCGACTCCTCGCCATAGCTCCTGCGGGCCGAATCGAGCTGCTCACGGATCACCCGTTCCGCCTCGGCCAGCTTGTTGAGATCGGCGAGCGCATTGGCCAGATGGGCGCGCGCGATATAAGCGTGATCGTTGTCGGGGCCGCCGGCCGCTTCGCTGCGGCGCAAGGCCTCGCGGAGCTTCGTCTCCGCCTCCTGCAGCCGTCCGGCATCGAGGGCCTTTTCGCCCCCATCGAGTAGGGACTGCACGTCCAAGTCCTGGGCGGTTGCGAGACCGGCCCACAGGGCAACGAGCAGCAAGATGACGATGCGAATTGCTATCATGGCAGGATGCTTGGGCAGAAGCATACCCGGATTATGGCAGAACGAACTGGTCCTTGCGATAGCCCTGGAGATAGAGCAAGCCGGTGAGATCGCCGTGGTTGATCCGGACCAGCGAGCTTTCCTGCACCTGCGGCTTGGCGTGGAGCGCCACGCCGAGGCCCGCTTCAGACAGCATGGCGAGGTCATTGGCACCGTCGCCCACCGCAATGGCGTCGGACGTGTCGAGGCCACGGGCCGCGGCAATGCGGCGGAGCGCCTCCACTTTGGCGCGCTGGCCGAGAATCGGTTGTCCCACTTCGCCGGTGAGCCTGCCCGCGGCGATGATCAGGTCGTTGGCCTGGTGCTCGTCGAAGCCCAGGTGTCTGGCGACTGCCGCGGTGAAAGGCGTGAAGCCGCCGGAGACCAGGGCGGCATGGGCTCCGTGGGCCTTCATGGTGGCGACGAGGCAGCGGCCGCCCGGCATGTAGGTAATCCGCTCACGGATCAGTCTGTCAATGATCGCCGCATCGAGCCCGGCGAGCAGCCGCACGCGCTCGCGCAGGGCGCCGTCGAAATCGAGTTCGCCACGCATGGCGCGGGCGGTGATCTCCTTTATGCGTTCGCCGACGCCGGCCATGATGCCGAGTTCGTCGATGCATTCCTGCTCGATCATGGTCGAATCCATGTCGGCGATCAGGATGCGTTTCCGGCGATTGTGGATCGAGACGACGGCGGCATCGATCGGGTGGCGCCGGATTTCCACCATGAACTCGGTCAGGCGCTCGAAATCAGGAAATTCCGCAGCCTCGCCGGAGGCCAGCCAGTGGGGGGCGCCTGCGCCCAATGCGCGGGCCAGATCCAGCACATCCTTACCGATTGCGTTGGAGCCGGGTGGTGCTATGAGAACGAGGACGGATTCCATATGGCAATGTCACCTGAAAAGCGCGCGCTGCTTATCGCAGGCCCCACCGCGAGCGGCAAGTCCGCTCTGGCACTCGACCTCGCCCGCAGGTGGAACGGGGTGATCATCAATGCCGATGCCATGCAGGTCTATTCCGACCTTCGCATCCTGACGGCGAGGCCGCTGGTCTCGGAAGAAAGCCAGGTTCCCCATCGGCTCTACGGTCACGTCGGGGGCGGCCAGGGTTATTCGGTGGCGCGCTGGCTGGAGGAGGTTAGCGCCGAGATCGCCCGGGCCTGGGAGGCAGGGCAGGTGCCGATCGTCACCGGCGGCACCGGCCTCTATTTCAGAGCGCTCGAGCGTGGCCTGGCGGAGGTGCCTGAGATCCCCGGCGAAGTACGGACCCGGTGGCGCGAGCACACGGGTGACGTCTATGGCGAACTCATGATCCGTGACCCGGCCATGGCCCAGCGGCTTTTGGCCAGTGATCGCCAGCGCATCGTTCGGGCGCTTGAAGTGATCGAGGCGACGGGCCGGTCACTGCTCGACTGGCAGCAGGCGCAACGGGCCAATTCGATTCTTGCTGGCGTGGTGGTGGAACGGATCTACATGGAGGTGCCCCGGGACGAGCTCTATGCGCGGGCCGAACAGCGGTTCGATCTGATGCTCAAGGCCGGCGCGCTGGCGGAAGTCGCGGCGATTTCCCATCTCGATCCGGTCCTGCCGGTGATGAAGGCTATCGGCGTCCCCGAGCTTGCCGCTCATCTGCGCGGCGAGATCACGCTTGAGGACGCAGCTGCCCAGGCCAAGACCGCGACCCGCAACTACATCAAGCGTCAGCTCACCTGGTGGCGCGGCCAGATGAAGCACTGGCAGGAGGGTGGTCCTTGACCTTGGCGATTGTCGGCACGGCCGGTGCCAAGTGCAGCTCGGTCGCCGCGACCAGGTCTTGACCATACGGCGCGGCTCACCCCATTCTTGGCTGCTGAACAAGGAGTATCCGGATGGGCCGCAAGCCACCGACCGTCGTTGTCTTCGATCAGATCGGCTGGGTGCCGCGATTTGCCTATGGTGACGAATGCCAGATTGGCGAGACCACGGGCGAGACCCATGGCGGCGAACTGGGGACCGGCTTCGCCCGCATGACCGGAGCCTGGATCCCCTGGACGATCACCTATGACGAGGTCCTCACCGTCTTCGAAGGCCGGTTGCGCATTCATGCCGGCGGCACGGTACATGATCTCGGCCCGAAGGATTCGATCTGGCTTCCCAAGGGCACCGCGTTGATCTACGAGGCGGAGCAGGCGCTGGTCCATTACGCCATCCATCCGGTGAAGTTCTGAACCCCATGCGCATTACCCATCTCCCCGTCAACGACAAGACCAATGGCTGGAGCCTGATCCTGCCGCATCGTGCGCCGAATCCGGCGCTCGCCGGCTCTATGAAGGCCGACTGGGTTGTGGTCGGCGCGGGCTATGCCGGGCTGGCGGCGGCGCGCCGTCTGGCCGAAAACCGGCCCGATGAGCGGATCATCGTTCTCGAGGCCGGCGAGGCGGGCGAAAATGCCTCGGGCCGCAACTCGGGGTTTGGCATCGATCTTCCCCATGTGGTGGGCTCGGGGCAAGACGATCTGGCCAGCGCCCATGCCTATATGCGGCTGTCGCGCGCCGCGATCGACCATCTGGAGGACATCGTCACCCGTCATGGCATCGCCTGCGACTGGAGCCGGGCGGGAAAATACCATGCCGCCGTTTCGCGGCGCGGCGCGGAGGAGATGCTCGATCCCTTCATCGCCATGCTGGAGCGGGTGGGCGAACCTCACCGCGTGCTCGATGCGGCCCAGACGGCGGCCGAGCTTGGCACCTCCTATTATCATGCCTCCGTCTCCACGCCGGGCTGCGTGCTGATGAATCCGGCGGGGCTCAGCCGGGGGCTGGCCGACTCGCTGCCAGGCAATGTCACGCTGTACGAGAACACGCCGGTCATCGCCTATGATCGCGACAATGGTGTACGGCTCACGACGCCGTCGGGCAGCGTGGTGGCGCCGCGCATGATCGTCGCGGTCAATGCCTTTGCGGCACAGTTTGGCTACTGGAAGGGCAGGCTGCTTCCCTTCGAGGCCCAGGCCAGTCTCACCCGGCCGCTTGATAATGACGAACATGCCCTGATTGGCAAGGTGAAACCCTGGGGTCTGACGCCGGTCAACGCCTTTGTGTCCACCACCATGCGGCTCACCGCGGACCGGCGCATCATGATCCGCTATTTCCTGCGCTACAGCCCTGACCAGCGCACCGATCCGTCGCGGCTCGCGGGGATCCGCGCCGCTCATCTCAAGGTCCTGCGCAGTCGCTTCCCGAGGCTAAAACGCCTTTCGCTCGAACATACATGGACCGGCTATGTCTGCCTGTCGCGCAACAATGCGCCTGGCTTCGGCAAGGTCGATAGCAATGTGTGGTCGGCGGTCTGCCAGAATGCAGTCGGCGTCACCAAGGGTACGATCTCGGGGCTTCTCGCCGCCGATCTCGCCTGTGGCATCGACAATCCGTTGATCGCCGACATGGACAGCCTGGGGCAGCCGTCAAGCCTGCCGCCGCGCCCGGTCCTCGATCTGGGTGTCCGCCTGCGCAATGCCTGGGATGGCTGGCGCGGAGCATACGAATACTAGCTCATTAGTTGCAGGGCACGTCTTGATCTCACTCCGGGCCTGTACAACTTTGCGCCATGAACAGCTTTCTCGTGGTAGGAGCAAGCACGGAGGAGTTTGACCCGTAGACTTGCTTTGATGCTCAGTCGCAGTGTGGAACATGGGTGCGGCGCAGTTTGTTGAGCTCCGAACTCATCCGCCTCGAGAAAATTAATGTGTATGTAGGGGCTGCAAGGACAACAGCGATCGCAAATGGCATATAGGTTGACATTGGAGAGCCGCCAATCGTCACAAAATAGAATGCTCCAATGCATGCGAAAGATGCTGTCAGAATGAGGAAGATTGCTGCGAGAACGACCCTAGCAAGCTTTATCCCTTTCATCAGCAAGACCGCACTGACAATGAGCATGGCTACAGGAGCACAGCTCAAGACCACAAGGTCATTCATTTCCTTGAACGATGGATCCGAAATTGCAGATACGGCAATCACAAGAAAGAGGAGTGCGATCAGCAAGGCAATTGCAGAAATCGCCTTTGTCAGCACGAAATGGTTGCGACTAGGACACTGAGTGGTCGTTGGCATTGTCCCATTCTGATAGACACAAGTTGAAAATCTATAAACGTCTCGCGCGAAACGTGCAGGCAACGAAACTCTCTGACTCTGATTCTTGACTTGGCAAACACAATGGTTCGCCAGATTTTGTGCGCGCAATTTACGATTGAGTTACTTTACACGCAACAATCCGAGTCCGGTCGTGAGCACAGTCAATCTCGATAACACTTTTAGATATCTGTTTAGTGGAGCTTTAATTGCCTAGTGCAACTTTGGGGCGATAAACGTGTTGTTGAGGCGACCCATGTCAGTAGGAAATTCATTTGGACTTCTGCATCGGCAGTTTGGACGTTATCTAAAGCAAACCAGCGGCAACGTGACGATGATGCTGGCGTTGTCGGCTGTTCCGGTATCCGCAATTGTAGGTGCCGCTGTGGATTATGCAAATATTACGCGAGACATGGCAGCTTTTCAGGCAGCCGCCGATGCAGCGGTGCTTGCGGTGGCTAGCTCCGATCGAGCGAGCCTTAGCAATCTTGATGATGAGCAGAAGGCCCAGCGCATATCGGAACTCGAAGATGACGCCGCGCGCTTCATCGTGAAAAACTACAATTCGAAAGGCAGCGATGTCGCCCCTAGTGACGTGGCCCTAGCAATTGACGGCGCGTCGGTCATTCTCACGACCACGCATGAGGTTCCAACACTGTGGTTGGGTTCACTCGGGATATACGGACCCACAGTAACAGTTACTTCTGAAGTCAAGAAGGCAGCGCGACCAGTTGAACTCGTAATGGTGATGGACACCACGGGTTCTATGGGTACTACCTACATGAATCAGGCGAAGACCGCCGCGCGCAATTTACTCAATACTTTGTACGGTGGTGACGCCGAAGCTGAACCGGAAAGTGAGTACATCCGTATCGGTCTTGTACCGTTTTCGGGCGCCGTTCGACTCGATCAAGACGCCTATGATTTCGACCTCGATTGGATTGATACATCTGGCGCAGCCGCTGTGTCGAAACTGAATTTTAACGACACTGAATGGCACAATTATATGGCTTGGCAACAGCTAAGTAATCGGCCTTGGAATGGCTGTGTTGAGGCGCGTGCAACCAGTGGAGACTATAATGTAACTGATACACCTCCGACGGGTGGAGATTCGCTGTTCACCCCATACTTCGCACCTGATGAACCAACATTCTCTGGTAGCACTTCGTCTCCTTACAATTTTCTAAACAGCTATATTGGCAATTCTGGCTCGCCCAATGAACAGAGCGGGATTTCAACGTCTACTTCTTCTTCCAATCATATCAACAGACAGAACAACGAGAAGAAGTATGTAGGAAGGACGATTTCATCTGAGAATAATTCTAGCTACGGTCCATGGTTCAACTGCGCCAAATCTGCACTTGTTCCGCTGACCTATGATCGGGCCAAGGTCGAGGCTGGCATCAACGCAATGACGGCGTCTGGATCCACTGTGATTCCTGAAGGGCTTGCCTGGGGATGGCGAGCACTTTCTCCAACTGAACCACTCACCAAGGTCGAGGCAGGTCCCACACAACCTGCGGGTACAATTTCGGCTTACAATCATCCAAAGTGGCAAAAGATATTGGTGCTAATGACCGATGGTGAGAACGACGTATTGTCAAATGGCAACCAAATCAACTCTCTGAATGGAACTTGGTACAGTGCATATGGCCGAGGGAAAGCCGCAACTGGCAATCGCTTTGGTACGACCAATTCCAACCAGGTGAACGGTGCTCTGGATACTGCAATGTCGACCCTCTGCGAGAACATAAAAGCACAGGGGATTGTGGTTTATACTGTAGCTTTCCGAGTTAATTCCACGTCCATTCAAAACCGGCTGCGCTCCTGTGCGTCTACAGATGCCCATTACAGCTATGCTGCGAATGGCGTCGCGCTTGCGGCTATCTTCAATCATATTGGAGAGAATGTCGCAAACACTAGCATCTATCTCAGCAAGTAGTTCAAATCCAAAAAATCTCAAGAATCTTCAGGAAAGGGAAGTGCCATGCACGCTAAGAGTGGAGCTCACGTCGATCAATTGCATCAAAGATATGCCCTGATTGGAATTTGGATGTTGGTTCTCGGGGTCACAGCAACCCTGTTTATCACAAGCCAGGTAGCTATGGCAGATGCCAGCATGTCGCTCGATTACGACGAGTCCGAGCAAGGATACTCGGACGAAGAACAGCAGGGTCAAGATGGGGAAAGTTCCGATGATGGTGTATCGATCGCAGTGTCGGATGACGGCAACAATGAGTGTGGCAACACAGTGGCCAATTCCCGCTGCTGAGGAATTTGTGGTCAGCTCACCTGATGGTTTGCTTTCATTGGTTCTTGATGGTGGCTAGCTGTGGTTGGGCTTGACCTTTTTTCTCCGTCCCCGTACAAGTTCGCGCCATGAACAGCATTCTCGTAGTAGGACCGCGCAGCGCCGGGGAGGTTTGAGCCTTCAGGAACTGGTGGTGCTGCGCGAAAAAAACAGGCTCCCTTGGGGGCCTTTTTTGTTGCCTGGACGGGTATTTGGTGTTTGACGGAAGCGGAAGAAGGACAAGGGGTTTCACATGGCCACGAATGAGATGACGGGTGCCGAGATCGTGCTGAAGGCACTGGCCGACCAGGGGGTCGAGCATGTGTTCGGCTATCCGGGCGGCGCGGTGCTGCCGATCTATGACGAGATCTTCCAGCAGGAGAAGGTGAAGCACATTCTGGTCCGCCACGAGCAGGGGGCGACCCATGCGGCGGAGGGCTATGCCCGCTCCACGGGCAAATGCGGCGTGGTGCTGGTGACTTCGGGGCCGGGGGCCACCAATGCGGTGACAGGCCTCACCGATGCGCTGCTCGATTCGATCCCGATGGTCTGCCTTACCGGCCAGGTGCCCACCCATCTGATCGGCAACGACGCGTTCCAG
>JAGRLX010000189.1 GCA_020441605.1 Alphaproteobacteria bacterium | reverse complement strand
CGATCCTTGATCGCCTCGCTGATGAAGGCGACATCGCGCGGTGTGTAGCTGCGGGTTTCATCCGAACCTGAGGCCACGACAACGCTGTGCTTCATGTCCGGCGTCGGATCGCCGAGGCCGAGATCCGCGAAGACTGCCGCAAGCGCCTCCACAGCCCGGCTGCGCAGCTCCAGCGCACGGCCTTCGGCCAGCGGCGTCAGGCCGCCATCAGCCTCGAAGTCACGCTGCAGCACGAGATAGTCTTCGAGCTCCTCGCCGTTCAGGAGCGAGGGATTGAAGGAATTGTCGTACTTGAGGATCGAGCCCATGCCGGAACAGATGAGATCGGAGCCGGCCACCAGATAGGGCAGGATCTTGGCGCCAACCCGGATTTCCGATTCGGTGGAGCGCGTATCATTGCCCGAGGCGCACTCGAGATCGAGCCAGACGGCGATCAGGTTTTCCGCCATCAGTTCGCGCACGCCACCGGGCACGGTGGCGGTGAGGGGAGCGCCGTCAATGCCGCCGTTCTGGGTGCCTTGCACGCCCATGCCGCGCTGCAGGCAAAGGCAGCGGGCTTCGAGATAGAGCAGCGACTTGGCCTCGTGAAAGCCCATGAGCAGCTCGGAGCCGGCGCCCGAGGTGCACCGCATCTTGATACCGCGCGAGGCATAGGCGGCGGCGAGAAAGGCCTTGGACCAGGGGGTGTCGTCACCATCAATGAAGGTCTTCTCGGTGCCATAGACCGACACCGTCTCGGCATAGGAGGTGAAGCCCGCCATGCCGATCCGCAATTCCTCCGCTTCCTCGCTGGAACATTGGAACAGCGCGCCCCAACGGCCGACAGATGCCCCAACGGCGCAGGCCACGGCATTGGACCAGGCATTGCGCGAGACGCGCATGGTGGTCTCTATCTCGTCGAAGCCGAAGGCGACGGCGGTGGCGGCATCGGCGGCGAGCTGCAAAGGATCGTCCTTGGCATTGGTGACGTGAGCCTGGTTCCCCGGCGTCTTGCGCGCCCGCATCTTGGAATAGGCAAAGGCAATTTCCAGCGCATTGAGATGGGAGACCACCTCGGCGAGCTTGGCCGGGGTCATGCCATGAGCCAGGCGTACCAGCCTTTCCCGTGGTACGCTCATATCGACCAGCATGCGCGCCACCTCGCACGAGTCGAGCGCCATGGCTTCCGGCGCTACCTCGGGATCGATGTGATGACGGGCGATGAAGCGATCGATCATGTCGAAGTCGTGTTCGACAACTCCGTCGAGCGCCACCACACGACCAGCCCTGATTTCGAGCCCAGGCTTCGGATCGGCGGGGCTGGAAAAAGCAGAAAAACCGTTGGCCGCGTCCTCGGCAGCAAAACGGTCGAGGCGCAGCGGGCGCTCATCCCAGTCGGCGTAACGTTTCCAGCGGTTGGGCGTATCGGTCACTGCAGCAAGCTATTGGGAAAGCGACAGGGTTGCAACGCCTCCGGCGATCAGGGCTATGCCTAACCACTGGCCAGGCGACACCTTTTCACCGAGGAAGATGGTGGCGAGGATCACCGCCCCCGCGCCACAGGCCGAAACACCGACAGCAGCAAACTGCTTGCCGGGAAGATGGCCCGATGCATTGACCGCCGTCACCGCCGCGACATCGCAGGACGCCATGGCCAGGATGCCCAGCCATTGGGCGCGGAGGATGCGACGCGGCGCGGGTTCGCTCATGATGAAGGGCAGGATGGTGACCAGCGCGGTAAAGCGCGAGAGGAAGGTCGCCTCGATCTCGCCGACGACCACCGCTGCATTCTGGCCGATGATGATCGACGACGCATAGCCCAGGGCCGCGATGGCGCAGAACAGCATGAGGACTGGTAATTTGCCAGGCTCAACCGAATTGATGCCGCCATCCGGAGGACCGGCCCGCGATACAACGAGCGAGCCGGTCAGCGTCGCCGCGACGGCCATCCACTGAATCGGCGTGGGCAGCAGACCATGGGCAAGCCCCCAGAAGACGACCAATGCCGGATAACCTGACGTCAGCGGACCAACAAGCGAGATGGGACCAAGGCTGACGGCCTTGAACAGGCCTCCGGTGCCCAATCCATAGGTCAGGCCGAGGACCAGGCCATAGGTCAACCCTTCGGCCGAGGCAAACCAGATGGTGCCCCGCCAGACGACGATGGCGGCAAGCAGAACGCCGCCCGCCACCATGACCAGCGCAGCCATGCGGAACGGGCCGATCCGGGCGGCGAAGTTCCGCGCTATCACATCATGGAGCGACCAGCACAGAGCGGCAAGGACACCTAACAGTACTACCGCCATGCCCGCCGTATTGCCTCCGCACCGATCCGATAACGTCAAGTTCAGCACAGCTCGCCGCAAGTTGCAAAGCTGACCACACAGGGGACTTGGCTGTGATGCCGTTCCTGATCGATAATGCGGCAAGATCAGCCAAGCGGCATCAGGGCCGCCGTGGTGGAGACAGCATCCATGTTTCTCTCGGTTTTCGAATTGTTCAAGATCGGCATCGGCCCATCGAGCTCGCACACGGTGGGACCGATGGTGGCCGCACGGCGCTTTCTCGACCAGACGGCGGGTGTAGCGCTGCCGCTGGAGGCGCGGCTGTCGGTGAGCCTGCACGGTTCGCTTGCCTTTACCGGCAAGGGTCATGGCACGGACCGCGCCGTAGTGCTGGGCCTGGCCGGTGAGAAACCGGAGGATATCGATCCCGACCAGGTCGAGGCCATCCTGGCGCGCATGGGCGAACAAAGGCAGGTCCTGCTGCCGGACGGACACAAACTGGACTTCGATCCGGGTCAGGACGTTACGTTCGACTTCGGACCCGCACTCCCCGGCCATGCCAATGGAATGGTGTTCCGCATCACGGATGGGCGCGGCGCCGTGGCGCTTGCCACGACCTATTATTCGATCGGCGGCGGTTTCGTGCAGACCGAAGCCGAGCGGGCGGCCTCACTGGCCGAGGGCAAGTCGGCGCGGCCCGGCAAGGATGTGCCCTACCCGTTCCGCAATGCCGCCGAGATGCTGAAGATGGGCCGCGACTCCGGACTCACGATTGCCGCCATGAAGCGGATCAACGAATCGCGCAGCATGGACGAAGCCGAGTTCGATTACCGTATCGGCCGGCTGTGGGCCGCCATGAACGACTGCATCAACCGCGGCCTGAGAATGAGCGGCACCCTTCCCGGCGGACTCAAGGTGAGGCGGCGGGCGGCGGAACTCCACCGCAAACTGGTCGAGGAACAGGGTCATAATGCCATTCAGCCGCACCAGGTGATGGACTGGCTATCGGTCTACGCCATGGCGGTGAACGAGGAGAATGCGGCTGGAGGCAAGGTGGTGACGGCGCCGACAAACGGCGCGGCCGGCGTGCTGCCGGCGACCATTCGCTACTACCGCGATCATTGCCCAGGTGCTGATTCCGCCGGCATCCGCACCTTCCTTCTCGCGGCAGCGGCGATCGGCGGGATCATCAAGCACAATGCCTCGATCTCCGGCGCGGAGGTGGGCTGCCAGGGCGAAGTGGGCTCGGCCTCGGCGATGGCTGCCGCCGGCCTCTGCGCCGCCCTTGGCGGCAGCAACGAACAGGTGGAAAACGCCGCCGAGATCGCGCTCGAGCATCATCTCGGCATGACCTGCGATCCGGTCGGAGGCCTCGTCCAGGTCCCTTGCATCGAGCGCAACGCCTTCGGCGCGGTGAAGGCGGTCACCGCCGCCTCGCTTGCACTGCGCGGCGACGGCAAGCATTTCGTGCCGCTCGACAGCTGCGTCGAGACCATGCGCCAGACCGGCCTCGACATGAGCGAGCGCTACAAGGAAACTTCGACCGGTGGACTTGCGGTGAACGTGGTCGAGTGCTGATATCGGCGGCATGCCGCAATATTCCGCTCCGCTCCGCGACCACCTCTATTGTCTTTACGATGTCTTCGATTTTGACGGCCACACCAGGCTGCCGGGATTCGCCGAAGCCACGCGCGACGTAGTCGAAGCGGTGCTGGACCAGGCTGCGGTCTTCGCCCGCGACGTGGTCCACCCGCTGAACCGGCCCGGCGACGAGGAAGGCTGCCGCTTCCAAGATGGCATGGTCGTCACGCCAAAAGGATTCAGGGAGGCCTATCGGGTCATGGTCGACGGCGGCTGGCCGGCGCTGACCTGCGATCCGAACCATGGCGGGCAGGGCCTGCCGCATATGGTGAACGTGCTGTTCGAGGAGATGATGAACGGTGCCTGCCTGTCCTTCGGCTTGTATCCAGGCCTGACGCGCGGCGCCTATGTGGCGTTGTCGCGCTTCGGAGATGCGGCGCAGAAGGCGCTCTACGTCCCGCGGCTGGCGAGCGGCGAATGGGCGGGCTCCATGTGCCTGACGGAAGCCCAGGCGGGGACCGATCTCGGCCTGCTCAAGACCCAGGCCCTGCCCCTGGACGACGGCAGCTATGCTATCACGGGCACCAAGATCTTCATATCGGCTGGCGAACACGACCTGACCCCCAATATCATCTATCTTGTTCTGGCCCGCCTGCCCGATGCGCCGGCCGGGACGAAAGGCATCAGCCTGTTCCTGGTGCCGAAAGTCTTGTGCGATCCAGACGGGATCCCGGGCGAGCGCAACCGGGTCGCTTGTGCCGCAATCGAAAGGAAGATGGGCATACATGCCTCACCGACCTGCGTGATGAATTTCGATGGCGCAATGGGCTGGCTGGTGGGCGAGCCGCATCAGGGTCTCAAGGCAATGTTTGCAATGATGAACACCGAGCGGATCGCGGTCGGCACCCAGGGGCTGGCAGTGGCCGAAGCCTCCTACCAGAATGCCGTAGCCTATGCCCGGGAGCGGCGGCAGGGACGCGCTTCAAGTCATGGCGGCGGACGGGCGGCGGCCGATCCCATCATCATGCATCCTGACGTGCGGCGCATGCTCATGACCCAAAGGGCCCTGATCGAGGGCGGACGGGCACTGGCTCTGTGGACGGCCCAGGCGCTGGATGTGTCGGAGCGGCATGATGACGAAACCGTTCGTCAGTCGGCGGATGATTTTGTCGCGCTGATGACCCCGGTGGCGAAAGCCTTTCTGACTGACATCGGCAGCACCTGCGCCAATCTCGGCGTCCAGATCCTCGGTGGCCATGGGTACATGCGCGACAACGGGCAGGAACAACACGTCCGTGACGTGAGGGTGACGCAGATCTACGAGGGCACCAACGGCGTGCAGTCGCTCGACCTGCTCGGCCGCAAGGTGCTGCAGCGCCGGCTGCTGCCGCGCTTCGCCGAGCCGGTGACCATGTTCCTCGGCGCAACGTCCCGCGTGGCGGCCATGGCGGAATTCCGCGAACCGGTGGCCGATGCGCTGGCACGGCTCGACTCCGTTACCCAGCATTTGCTGGCCGCCGACGACCAGGCACTAGCGGCCGGCGCCGCGGCAGTCGACTATCTGCGGCTCTTCGCCTTGACTGCCACGGGATTTCTCTGGGCGCGCATGGCGCAGATCGCGCTCGACCATCCCGGTGACGATTTCCACAGCGCCAAGCTGGCGACGGCACGGTTCTTCATGCAGCGCATCCTGCCACAGACCATGAGCCTCGAACGGGCCATCGCCTCCGGAGCGGCGCCGGTCATGGCCCTCGACGAGGCAATGTTCTAGATCAGCTCCTGTGGGCAATTAGTTATGCTGGACAAGGCCGCGAAGAAAATCCGCGAGCCCGGCGGTCGAGCCATCCAGCCCGTCGGTTCCCGTCTTGCCTTCGATCACCGGCTGCAGGCCGGTGGCGAGTTCCTTGCCAAGTTCCACGCCCCACTGGTCGAAAGCGTTGATGTTCCAGATCGCCGCTTCGACGAAGACCCGATGCTCGTAGAGGGCGATGAGCCGGCCCAGGGTGAAGGGATCGAGCTTGCGGTAGGCGAGCGTCAGCGACGGGCGGTTGCCGGTGAACACCCGGTGCTGCGCCAGGGCCTTCACCTCCGCCTTCGACTTGCCCATGGCCAGCAGCTGGGCCTCCGCCTCTTTCAGCGTCCTCCCCTTCATCAGGGCCTGGGACTGGGCCAGGCAATTGGCGATGAGCAGGGCGTGATGTTCGGCCATGCCGGTCTCGTGGGGCTCGGCGGCGATAAGAAATTCCACGGGAATAACGTCCGTGCCCTGATGAAGCAACTGAAAGAAGGCGTGCTGGCCGTTGGTGCCGGGCTCGCCCCAGACGATGGGACCGGTGCTCCCCCGCACCGGCTTTCCATCCCGGGTCACGCGCTTGCCATTCGATTCCATATCGAGCTGCTGGAGATAAGCGGCAAAGCGCGACAGGCGCTGGTCATAGGGAATGATGGCGCGCGACGGCAATCCGCAGACATTGCGATGCCAGACGCCGAGAAGCCCCATGAGCATGGGCAGGTTTTCCGCGGCGGGCGCTTCGCGGAAATGCACATCCATGGCATGGCCGCCCTCGAGGAAGCGGATGAAGTTTTCCGGGCCGATGGCGATCATCAGCGGCAAGCCAATCGCGGACCAGATCGAATAGCGCCCACCAACCCAGTCCCAGAAGCCGAAGATGCGGTCCTCGGAAATGCCGAAAGCCTTGACCTTCGGAATGGCGGTGGAAATCGCCGCGAAATGCTCGCCAACCGCCGTCTCTCCCAGACGATCGGCCACCCAGCGGCGGGCGGTGCGGGCGTTGGTCATGGTCTCGATCGTCGTGAAGGTTTTCGACGCTATGAGGAACAGGGTGGTTTCCGGATCGAGCGGCTTCAGCGTGTCGGCGATATGGGCGCCATCAACGTTGGACACATAATGCAGCCGGGGGCCATCATGATAGGGTGCGAGCGCCAGGGTCGTCATGGCCGGGCCCAGATCGGATCCGCCGATGCCGATATTGACCACATCGGTGATGTGCGAGGCGCGGATCTCGCGCACGAATTGCGCCATCGCCTCGAGCACCCGGTTGACGTCCGGCATCACATCCTGACCACCAACCATGACGGGCGTATTGGCCCGGTTGCGCAGGGCCGTATGCAGAACGGCGCGGTGCTCGGTGGTGTTGATGATGGCGCCCGCGAACATGGCATCGCGCTTGGCCGCGACCGCGGTGGCCCCGGCCAGGACGGACAGGAGCTTCATGGTCCGGGCGTTGACGGCGCACTTGGAATAGTCGAGCAGCAAGTCGCCGGCGCTGGCAGAAAGCGCCGCAAAGCGCTTGGGGTCGCGCTCGAAGGCCTTGCGCATATCGCCGGGCCCGCCCTTCTTGAGGTGGGCCTTCAGATCGGACAATGCTTTGCGAACCGCCGTAGCTGCCATCTTCACTCTCCCGTGTGCTGCGACATGACCTCTCGGATCCGGCACTCTATCATGTTCTGAGCGATCCGCCCGTGGCCTTGGTCACCGCGGCGACGATCCTGGCGGAGACCATGTCGATCTCGGCCTCGGTCAGGGTCTTGTCGCGGGGCTGCAAGGTGACTTCGATGGCCAGAGAGGTCTTGCCACCGTCTAGCCTGTAGAGGTCGAAGACCACGACATCGCTGATCAACTGCCGGTCGGCGCCGCGAGCCGCCTTGACCAGCTTCTCCGCCTCGACGGCGCTGTCGACGACGAAAGCGAAATCGCGGCTGAGCGGCATCAGATCGGAGGTGTTGAGAGCCGCGCGCGTGGCACTCTTCGACTTCGAGCCGGGAATGGCGTTGAGCACCACCTCGAAGGCGACGAGCGGACCCTTCACATCCATCGCGGCGAGGACACGGGGATGAATTTCGCCGAAATGGGCGAGCTTGTTCTGCGGCCCCATCTGGATGGTGCCGGAGCGGCCCGGATGAAACCAGGCCGGCGCATCGGCCACCACCTGCATGGTGGCGACCGGTGCTCCGGCCGCTTCGAGCACCGCCAGCGCATCGGCCTTGGCGTCATAGGCATCGACAGGCCGTGCGCCGCCGTGAACATTGCGGGCCACCGCCTGGCCGCGGCGGATGCCGGCGGCACGGAGCGTTTCGTCCTGCGGCCGGTCGCCAGCATAGGCCTGGCCCACTTCCGACAGCGACAGGTCACCGAAACCGCGGTCCATGTTCCGGCCGGCGGCGGCAATGAGATTGGGCAACAGCGATGGCCGCATGTCGG
The DNA here is from genome assembly GCA_020441605.1 of Alphaproteobacteria bacterium. The sequence continues at coordinate 1,935 of JAGRLX010000189.1, read as the reverse complement.
ACAATTCCGATGAGATCGGATTGGCGAGCTTCAGCTCCGGCTGGCCACCGCCGAAGAGCCTGGCATGGTCCTCGGGCAGGAAGGCCCAGGTCACGGCCTCGTTGAAGCCGCGGCCCGCCAATGTCCGCCGGGCGGCGAGCATGCGTTTCTGCAGCGGATTGAGCACCGGTCGAGCAATGGCCGAGGGCCGCTCCATGGGGGCGGGCGGGATGTTGTCGAGGCCATAGATGCGGCAGACCTCTTCCACGAGATCGGCCTCACCATGGACATCGGGACGCCAGGTGGGAGCCACGCAGTCGAAAGCATCGGCCGTCTCCGCGACGGTGAATCCCAAGGCCTCGAGAATGCGCTTCTGCTCGGTGGGCGCCACATCGGCACCGGCCAGGGTCTTGACCCGGGTCTTGCGCAAGGCGCGGCGGCGCGAGCTCTCCGGCACGGCGCCGGCCATGACTACATGGGAGGCTTCACCGCCGCACAGATCGAGGATCATGGCGGTGGCGATCTCGGCGCCTACAGCTGTGAAGGCCGGATCGACACCGCGCTCGAAGCGGTAGCGGGCGTCGGAATTGATGCCAAGCTTGCGGCCGGTCGCGGCGGTGCGCAGGGGATCGAAATAGGCGGCTTCGAGGAAGACGTTGACCGTCTCGTCCGTGCAGCCGGAGGGCACGCCGCCGATGATGCCGGCGATCGCTTCAGGTCCGGCCTCGTCGGCAATGACGGTCATGCCGGCCGAGAGCGTGTAGGTCTTGTTGTCGAGGGCCTCGAGGGTTTCGCCATCGCGCGCCGGGCGGGCACAGATGTTGCCCGTCACCTTGTCGGCGTCGAATACGTGTAAAGGACGGCCATAGGTGAAGGTGATGTAGTTGGTGATGTCGACCAGGGCCGAGATTGGCCGGAGCCCGATGGCGCGAAGCCGGCGCTGCAGCCAGGTGGGCGAGGGACCGTTCTTCACACCGCGAATATATCGGCCGACGAACAGGGGGCAGGGTTTGGTGTCGCCGCCGGGGAAATCGAGCGACACCCGGATGGGTGATTCGAAACTCCCTGCGATCGGCGTGGCGTTGAGCGGCTTCAGCCTGCCCAGGCCCTTGGCGGCGAGATCACGGGCGATACCGTAGACGCCGAGCGCGTCGGGCCGGTTGGGTGTCACCTTGATGTAGATCATCGGGTCGTCGAGCCCCAAGGCCACGGCGGCCGATGTGCCGATGGGCCAGTCGCCATCGAGCTCGATGATGCCGTTGTGCTCGTCGGATATCAGCAGTTCACGCTCGGAGCACAGCATGCCCTGGGACTCGGACCCGCGGATCACACCCTTTTCGAGGGTGATGCCAGTGCCGGGGATATGGGCACCGGGCAGCGCGATGATGCCCTTGATGCCGGTGCGGGCATTGGGTGCGCCGCAGACCACCTGGATCATGCCGCTGTCGGTCTCGACCTTGCAAAGCCGCAACTTGTCCGCATTCGGATGTTTTTCCGCATGGTGCACATAGCCGACCTTGAAGGGAGCCAGTGCCTTGGTCATGTCGGACACCTCTTCGACTTCGAGGCCGACGCCGATGAGGCCATCGCAGACCTCATCGATCGTGGCGTCGGTGTCGAGGTGATCCTTCAGCCAGGAGAGGGTGAATTTCATGACAGTCCTCCTGCAAGTGTGGGCACCTGCAGTGCCTTGAAGCCATAGTGGCGCAGCCAGCGGAGATCGGCCTCGAAGAAGGCGCGCAAGTCCGGAATGCCATATTTCAGCATGGCAATGCGGTCGAGGCCCATGCCGAAGGCCCAGCCCTGGACCTTCTCCGGGTCCATGCCGCCGGCGCGGATCACATTGGGATGGACCACGCCCGAGCCGAGGATTTCGAGCCACTTGTCGCCAGTGCCGATCTTGATCTGGTTGCCCTCGCGGCTGTACTGGATGTCGACCTCCATCGACGGCTCGGT
>JAGRLX010000188.1:8561-9116 GCA_020441605.1 Alphaproteobacteria bacterium | reverse complement strand
TGAACCACATCGCGGCGACACAGGAAGCCGCGGCCAGCCAGGAACCTGCCGAGGTGACGGGATGATCCCCATCATCGGCATGTCCAGCTTTCTCGGCCTGAAGCTGTCGGAAAAGACCGAGGACATCCAGAAGACACAGATCCGCAACACGCAAGAGCACGTGCGGGCCATCAACGCCTTTCGCGACCGCATCGGCGACATCCAGACCGTCGATCAGCTGATCGACGACACCGAAGTCTACAGCTTCGTCATGCGCGCCTTCGATCTCGAGGATCAGATCTTCGGCAAGGCGCTCATGCGGAAAATGCTGAAGAGCGACGTTGAGGACAGCAGTTCGCTGATCAACCGCCTGACCGACTCCCGGTTCCGCGATCTGTTCGACGAACTGGGCTTCGACGCCGGTGGCACGGGCAACGCCAACACGGCGGTCAAGGATTGGCAGGACGCCATCATCGACCGCTATGTCGACACGCAATACGTCAACGACGTGACGGACCAGAACGAGACGGTGGGCATCGCGCTCGAATTCCGGCGCAAGGCCGCCGATATCTCGGG
>JAGRLX010000188.1:5497-8407 GCA_020441605.1 Alphaproteobacteria bacterium | reverse complement strand
TACGTCATCGTCACCGATGCGCTGAATTCGGCCAATACGTCGACCAATGCGGTCGTGCAACTGATGAGCGGCGCCGCGTCGGTGAGCAGCAGCGACAGTTTCGTCCCGGTGACGATCGACATTGCGGCTATCGCAGCGATCCGCGGAAGTTATTGAGATAATGGAATATAACACCAACGAAGTGGCTGAATCGAGATGATGGAAAGTAATCAGGACGGGGCTATCGAAAAACAGCGGATGATCCCGGGAAGCGACCATGCGCCCGAGCTTGGAGAGCCCAAGCCGCACAAGGCGATGAACCCACATCTGTTGCTTCTGGCCAGCCTTCCGGTCGTCCTGCTCGCTCTGGTCATTGCCGCATACGTCTGACAGATCCAAAAAGAGAAGCATACAAGCCAACTCACACTGGAACAGGCGCACCACGAAATGGAACTGAAGCGCATTCTTCACGCAGACGACGATCCTGACATCCGGGAAATCGTCCAGATGTCCCTGGACTTCTTCGGCGACTTCGAGCTGTTGCAGTTCCCCGACGGGGCGAGCGCCTTCGAGGCCTTCGCCCAGTTCAAGCCGCAACTCCTGCTGCTCGACTACATGATGCCGGGCATGACGGGTCCGGAACTCTGGCAGAAGATCTCGCAGGAAAGCGGTTACGAGCGGATCCCGGCGATCTTTCTCACCGCCAAGGCCGAATCTTCCGTTTCCGAAGTGCTCATGCTCAAAGGTGCGGCCGCGGTCATCCTGAAACCCTTCTCTCCCGACACGCTGGCCGAACAGATCACGTCAGTATGGGAAAGCTGGAATGCCCGGAGATGAGCCTTTGACGCTACGGAACAGGGAATTCTCACAACCTGAGAGAGATTTTAACCGAGTTTGCCAAAATTTTGCCGTCTCGGTTCGACACAGATCGACGCAAGCAAGGCCTTGTCCGGGCGCGGGGCGCCTCTGACGGAACGGAGACACAACGGCGGCTGACATGAAGATCCGGAGGTTCACCAGCAAGATATCGCATTCGTACGTGGCCTTCGCCACGGCGGTCGCGGTCATCTGCCTGAGTGTCGGTGCCGTCCTGATCCAGCGCGAAAACGCCCTTTACGTCAACAGCCAGCGTCTTGCAGTGGCCTCGGACCTTCACCGCGTCGCCAATGAAATGAAGGAAAAGCTGTTCGGCATGGAACTGGTGGCCGAGCGGCTGGCGACCATCGCTTCCGGTCCGAACGGAATATCGCAGGCCGCGGTCGCGCAGATCGCCGACCAGCTCATCTCGCATCACCCCGATATTCTGTCCGTGGCCATAGCGCCCGGGCTGCGTGTGACGCATGTGTCGCCGCTCAAGGGCAACGAGCGGGTGATGGGGATCGAGTACTGGCAGCTCCCCAACCAGTTCGCCGGAATTTCCCGTGCCGTTCGCGACAACGCCCCGGTCTTCGTCGGCCCGATAAAGCTGGTGCAGGGCGGTCGCGGCTACATCCTGCGCTATCCGGTGTTCCTGCCGGGCCGCTATGGCAACACCGGCAAGCTCTGGGGCGTCATTTCGATCGTCCTGGACGAAAACGGACTGATCCGGAACCAGAAGACGATCGGCGACGGGCTGATCTTCCACACGACAATGGCCCTGCGCGAGATCCGCCCGGACGGCGTGCCGCGTCACAACCTCTATGGCGATCCTGCGATCTATGCCGCCAACCCGGTGACCGAACATGTAACGGCGGTCGGCGGTCACTGGCAGATCGCGGCCATCCCGGCAAGTGGCTGGTCACAGCACTCTCCGAAAAGTGTCTGGCTCGCTGCCGCGGTGCTGTTGGTTACCACGCTGCTGGTGACGGCAATCCTGATGATCCGTCACTATGCGGTTCGCAGCCATGAAACGTTCAACGTGCTCTCCCATGCTATCGAGTCACTGGACGAGGCGTTTCTTCTGTTCGACCGGGACAACCGCCTTCTCATGGCGAACAAGCGGGTCGAGGAATACTACCGCGTCCCTTCGGGCAAGCTGAAGCCCGGCCTGAACTATGACGCGATCGCCGAATACGGCATCATCAAGAAACCAGAGACCGCAGAAGAAGCGGCTCCCTCCACCGAAGACTCCGAAACGCCGCCCGACAAGAAGGTGGCGCCCGATGGTGTCGAGCAGACGGCCGACGGGCGCTGGCTCAAGATGTCCGACGCGGCGACTCCGGAAGGGTACACGGTCAGCATCCGGTCGGACATCTCGGTGCAGAAGACGGCGCAACTCGCGGCCGAAGCCGCGACGCGCCAGCAGTCCGAGTTTCTCAGCACCGTCTCGCACGAACTCCGGACGCCGCTGACAGCCATTGCCGGCCGCGCGGCCTTCCTTGCCAAGGCCGGTAACCTCCCGGCTTCGAAAAAGCTGATGGCCGCGGTCGGGAAGGACGATCTCGATACCGAAGAGGTACGCCAGCTCGCGACCGCCCAGATCGAGGCGATATCCAGCCAGGGCCAGAAGATCATCAATGCATCCGAGCTGCTGCTTGGCCTTGTCAACGACCTGCTGGACTGGGCCAAGGCGGAAGGCAGCGAGCTGAAAGTCGTCCCCGAAGTGCTGAACGCGACCGATGTGGCGACCGCGATCGTGGACGAGATGAAGCATCAGGCCCAGTCCAAGGGCCTGTCGCTGATCTGCATGGCCGCACCCGCGCGGGTCATGGCCGATCCGGCGCGTCTGCGGCAGGTGCTTTACAACCTTGTCGGCAACGCTATCAAGTTCACCAAGTCCGGCACCATCACCGTAACCGTCCGCAACAAGGGCACCCGGGTGATCGTCGGGGTCGAGGACACCGGCGTCGGCATCGCGCAGGAGAACCTCGACCTGATCTTCGAACGCTTCAAGCAGGTCGACGGGTCCGACACGCGCACCCACGGCGGCTTTGGCCTGGGCCTGACCATCGC
>JAGRLX010000188.1:4266-5448 GCA_020441605.1 Alphaproteobacteria bacterium | reverse complement strand
GACGAGGGCAGCCGCTTTGAATTCGACCTGCCCAAGGCAAGCGCGGCCGCGGCCGCCGCCGCCGCCAAGGCAGCAAAAGAAGCCGAAAAGGCAGCAGAACGCGCAAAGCGGGCAGAAGAGGCGCAGGCCGAGCTGGAATCCACCTCGAACTGAGCAGGACGAAACCCGGCAAGGCGCCGTGGAACGACAACAGAAAAGCCGGAGCAACCGGAATTGAGACAGGCAGACGTGTTGAACATAGACAGGAAAGATACGTGGAGGCGCCGCAGTCCGCCGCGCCCCGGTGCGGCCCGGATCCCGCGCCCGGGCGCCCCTGCACGGCCCAGCCACATTTCTGCCGCAATCGGCTCTACAATCTATGAGCGAATGGTAAACCCATTTGGAGAATGGTTAATTCCGGCTCCCACCCGGCAGACACTGAAAGAAGAAGAGGCCCAAAATGCGCATTCTTGCCGTTGATGACGATCCGATCATCCTGGAGCTTCTGACCGAACTGCTGGTGACCATCGGCAAACACGATGTCGAAACCGCCGAATCCGGTCATGAAGCGCTCGACAGGATCTCCGATCCCAACCACACGCGGTTCGATTGCATTCTGCTCGACATCCAGATGCCGGGAATGACCGGGATCGAACTATGCGGCCGTCTGCGCGCCGGCGACGACTATGCCCGCACGCCGATCATCATGATCACTGCGATGTCGGACAAGACCTACATCGACAAGGCCTTTGCCGCGGGTGCCACCGATTATATCACCAAGCCCTTCGACATCGACGAAGTCCGCTTCCGCATCAAGTCCGCCGAAGCGCGGCTGAAGGAACAGGGCGGTCTGACGCGCAAGATCTTCTCGGTCAACCGGGCCCAGCAGAAACATCAGGAAGCCGAAAAGGTTTCGCTGCATCAACCGGTTACCATCGTCGACGTCGATGGCGTGATCGACTACTTCGCCTTCGAGAACTACATCACCCAGCTGTCGCGCGGCTCGCTCTTCGGCTCCACCGTGTTCGGCATCTCGATCCGCAACATTGATTATCTCTACAGGGAGTCGACCGCCTTCGGCTTCGAGTGCCTGATCACCGACACATCCGAGGCGATCTCGGACTGCCTGAAGCCGCACCAGTTCCTGATCGCCTATGCCGGTCACGGCACCTATCTCTGCGTCGTCGAAGGCGGCTATCGCCC
>JAGRLX010000188.1:1315-4157 GCA_020441605.1 Alphaproteobacteria bacterium | reverse complement strand
CTGATCTGGCGCGGCGGGCGGAACGCGCTGGACGCGGTGATCCAGGCCCACGAAAGCGCCGAGGCCGAGGCCGAAAAGCGCGAACGCATGATCAATGAACTCTGGCTGACGGAGCAAGCCGTATGATGGAAGCAAAGACCATGATGCCCGGACTGGAGCGCATCCGGACCCGGTTTCTGGACATGTTGTCCGAACGACTGACGGAAATCGACCGCCTGTGCGATCCCTCGGTCAGCGGATTATCGCCACGCGACGCGCTGACCCAGGTGCAGATGATCCTGCACAAGATTGCCGGCACCGCAGGCACGCTCGGCATGAATGACCTTGGCGACAAGGCACGTGCCGGCGAGAATGTCATCATCGACTTCCTCGGCTCGGGCGGCGCGGCAAAGCACCAGGTCTACCGCACGGTCGCCAGCTTCATCATCCACGCCGAACAGACGCTCGACGGCGCCCGCGCCTGACGCGGCGACGGTCAGTTCGCGTTTTCCTCGGCAATCAGCGCGGCCACCCGCTGCGCGATCTGGGCGCTGCCCTTCAGCGACGGGTGGATCATGTCGAAGTCGTGGAAGCTCGAGTCGCCATAGGGCACGAGATCGGCCAGCGACACGAAAAAGGTGCCCTTGTCCTGCTCGGCCAGATGGTCCAGGCGCCGGTCGAGCTCATTGCCAACCTTCAGGCAATGCTCGATGGGCGAGCCCATTCCGGGGCTGCGAAGATAGCCAAGATAGACCACACGCGCGCCCGTTCCGCGCAGCCGGGCAACCATCTCGGGGATGGCGCCTTTGGTGCCGTCCTCTGAAATCATGCGCTCCATGCGGTGATCGCAGAAGATGCAGCCGCAGCTCAGCCACAGATCGTTGCCGCCACCGTTCAGGATGATCCAGTCCCAGTCTCCGGGCTGATATTGCCGCGCGATCTTCATGCCCATCGCACCGCTCAGCGGCAGGCTGTAGATGACATGGGCCCCGACCACCGACCGGTCGAGCACCGGCTCCTTCAGAAGGGCCGCAACCTGATCCGCGATCGCGCGGTGCGAGGCCTTGTTCCAGGCCAGCAGCGAGTCGCCCATCGCCAGGATGCGGGGAGACTCACCCGGGACCGGAACCGCGCTGCACCCGGCCAGCGCTGCCAGGGCTGCCGCAAGACCAAGCGACGCCGCCCTGTTGCCGCGAAGGATCGACCGGAACGGAAAACGCGTGAGTCGTGAAAGCATCTGGTTCTCCGTCCTGCTGGCTCATTATGTTCTCAGAAAAAGACTCCATCAAGCTCATGAATAGAATGGCAAATGTTTTCAAAACTTTGTCCCTCGCGGGGAAACAATCCTTGCCAAAACATCGAAAGCAGAGCCAGGTAGATACTGTTTGAAACGGCCCCGCATGGCAGCAAAATCATCACGATCCTCATGAGCAGCGCCGAGCATCGTGGACGGCTTCTTCGCTGCTTTTCGGGGAAGGGAGCCAGGTAAACTTCAGCGGCGGCTTCGGGCGAGATGAAGACCCCGCCAGTCGATGAAATCGCAGGCATTTGCGACTGGCACGGACGACCTGAATGCCAGGGCGCCGCTGCGCCCTGCCGCCTGTCTGGAACAGGGTGGATGCGGGTGCTATGTCTCGGCCCGGCACCATCTTCTGCCGATTCAGTCCGGACCGTCCGGTACGTTCATCGGCGCTTCCGATACATTGATGCACGGCCGCAAGGCCCGCGCCCAGACGACGCAAGGATACCGTTTGTCAGAAGAATCGAGGGACGGACGGGAAGCGGCAAGGCCCATTCTCAGCGAGCGGCAGGCCAGCCTGATCGGGGCGTTGCTGGCGGTTCTGGGGCCCTTGTCGATGTCGCTCTACACCCCGGCGCTCCCGGCGATCGTCGACTCGCTCGGCACCACGCCCTCGGCGGTGAAGATGACGCTGGCGCTCTATTTCGGTGGTTTCGCCTGCGGGCAGCTGCTGGTCGGGCCGCTGGCCGACAGCTATGGCCGCAAGCCGGTAGCGATGGCTTTCCTGGGCCTCTACATCCTCGCCTCGCTCGCCTGTCTCGCGGCTCCAGGGGTCGAGATGCTGATCGCGCTGCGTCTGGTGCAGGGGATCGGCGCCTCGTCCGGTCTCGCGGTGTCACGCGCCATCGTGCGCGACCTCTATACCGGCCGCCAGTCCAGCCGTGTGCTGAACCTGATCGGCACCATCGTGGCGATGGGGCCCGCAGTGGCACCGACGGTAGGCAGCCTGATCCTCGCCGCCTTCGGGTGGCGCGCCACATTCCTGTTCATGGCGCTGGTCGGGCTGGCCGCGCTCTCGGTCGCCGCGCTGGTGATGCGCGAAACGCTGGGCCCCGACCGCCGCGCGTTCCGGCCCCTCGCCATCCTGAACGGTTATGGCGAGGTGATCTCGAGCCCCCGCTTCCTGCTGCCGGCAATGGTGACCTCGTCGATGATCGGCATGATCTACGCGCAATCCACCTTCCTGCCCTTCATCCTGATGGGAGAGGCCGGGCTGACGCCGACCCAGTTCGGCTTTGCGATGATCCTGCAGACCGGATCCTTCGTGTTGTCCTCGATGGTGTTCCGCCGCCTGATGGGGCGGCTGCCCGGCGCGACCCTGCTGGGGGCCGGCATCCTGATGATGCTGGCCGGCAGCATCGGCACTGCCACCCTGCCGCTGGCCGAGATCTCGCTGCTGCGGGTGATGCTGCCGGTGTCGGTCTTCGTCGCAGGGGTGGCTTTCATGATGCCCTATGCACAGACGGCGGTGCTGGCGCCCTTCCCGCGGCTGGCCGGGTCGGCCTCGGCGCTGATGGGGTTCCTGCAGATGGGCAACGGGCTGCTCATCAGCACCGCGGGCGC
>JAGRLX010000188.1:0-1219 GCA_020441605.1 Alphaproteobacteria bacterium | reverse complement strand
GACTGATCAGTTCGCGGGCGGCCGCCAGACGACCTTCCACAACCCCTGCACCGTCGCCAGCTCGACCCCGTCCGCCATCAGCGCGCCATCCATGAAGATCAGGCTCCGCGTCGCCCTTGCGACGCGCGGGGCGATGGTGATGAAGCTGCCGATCTGCGCCCCGGCGATAAAGTTGGTGGCGAACTGAACCGTGGTGCAGGGCCGCCCGCCCGCCGCAGCCCAGGCTTCCAGCCCCATCGCTCGGTCGGCGAAGGTCATCAGCATCCCGCCCTGCACGACGCCCAGCAGGTTGGCATGGCGCGGCTCGGCGGCAAAACCATAGCGGCGTGCGCCGGCCTCTCCGCGCACCCAGAACGGGCCGACGAGACCGATAAAGCCCTCGTCCGTCAAATGTTCCCAGCCTGCCGCCTCGGGCGCGAACCCGGCATCGTCCGCCATCCGATCCATCCCTGTCATGTCTTCGTCACAGGGATAGCATGCCCGTCCGCAGCGGCCAGAGGCGATTGGCCCGCCCGTTGCGGCAAGTACGGTCGGGAATGTTCGCGAGATGTGCAGTTTTCCCGGGTCTGCGGCCCCCGCATGTGGCTAAGATCGGAGCGCCAGGGGAGGGAGGCAGCAATGCAGACGATACGCACAGGCCCCGGTCACGCGCATTGCGAGGCACGGACATGAACCCGGCCGAATGGCTGCACCGCACGGCGACACGCCGTCCGGAGGCTCCGGCGCTGTTCCGCGGCGCCCGGCAGCTTGCCGATTACGGCGCCTTCGCCGGCCGGGCGGCAGCGATTGCCGGGGGGCTGGCGGCGCGGGGGATCGGGCGGGGCTCTCAGGTCGCCCTCTTCATGACCAACAGCACCGCATATCTGGAAGTGCTCTACGGCATCTGGTGGGCCGGGGCCGCCGCCGTGCCCATCAACGCCAGGCTGCACGAGAACGAGGCAGCCTGGATCATCGCCGATTCCGCCTCCGCCCTGGTCTTTGCCGACGACACCTCCGCGCCTCCGCTGTGCCCGCTGCTGCCCGAAGGCATTCCCGTCCTCTCGACCCACAGCGCTGAATACAACGCGCTCTGCACCGCCCCGCCGTTGGCCCGCCCTCTGCCGCTCGACCCCGGCGACATGATCTGGCTCTTCTACACCTCGGGCACCACCGGGAAACCCAAGGGCGTCATGCTGACCTGCGCGAACCTCGCCGCCATGACCTTCAGCTATTTCGTCGA
>JAGRLX010000187.1 GCA_020441605.1 Alphaproteobacteria bacterium | reverse complement strand
CCGACCGCTGCAACTTCCGCTGCAACTACTGCATGCCCAAGTCGATTTTCGACAAGGACTATCCCTACCTGCCCCACAGTGCCCTGCTGAGCTTCGAGGAAATCACGCGCCTGGCTCGCCTGTTCGTGGCACACGGGGTCCAGAAGATCCGCCTGACGGGGGGTGAACCCCTTCTCAGGAAGAAGATCGAGGTCCTCATCGAACAGCTGGCGGCGCTGCGAACCCCGGAGGGCCGGCCGCTGGACATCACCCTCACCACCAACGGGTCCCTGCTTCAGCGCAAGGCCCGTGACCTCAAGGCGGCCGGACTTCAGCGCGTCACCGTCAGTCTGGACGGGCTGGACGATGCGGTGTTCCGCGCCATGAACGATGTCGACTTTCCCGTGGGCGAGGTCCTTCGAGGCATCGACGCGGCCCGCGAAGCCGGCTTGGGCCCGATCAAGATCAACATGGTCGTCAAGCGCGGCACCAACGAAGATCAGATCCTGCCGATGGCGCGGCGCTTCAAGGACAGCGGCATCGTGCTGCGCTTCATCGAGTACATGGACGTCGGCGCCACCAATGGCTGGCGCATGGATGAAGTCATGCCCAGCGCCGAGGTCGTGTCCCTGATTCACAGCGAACTGCCGCTGGTGCAACTCGATCCTTCGGCGCCTGGCGAAACGGCCGAACGCTGGGGCTACGCGGACGGCTCGGGAGAAATCGGCGTGATCAGCAGCGTGACACAGGCGTTTTGCGGCGACTGCAACCGGATTCGTCTGTCGACCGAAGGCAAGCTCTTCCTTTGCCTGTTCGCCAGCGAGGGACATGACCTCATGCCAATGGTTCGGGGAGGAGCCAGTGACCAGGAACTCACCAGTGCGCTGGCCGCCGTCTGGCAGCAACGCAAAGACCGCTACTCGGCCCTGCGGGCGACGCTGCCTCCGGAATCGGGTCAGGGCGGTCGTCGCATCGAGATGAGCTACATCGGGGGCTGAGCTTGAGCATTCACGCGTCGGACATCACGGGCCTGGTACTGGCCGGCGGTCGGGGATCACGCATGGGCGGCATGGACAAGGGCCTGCAAAAATTCCGCGACACGCCCATGGCATTGAACGCCCTGCTGCGCCTGCAGACACAGGCTGGTGGACTGATCGGCGAGCTGATGGTCAATGCCAACCGCAATCTGGCGGCCTACGAAGCTTTCGGCCATCCGGTCTGGCCAGATTCCTTGCCCGACTATGCGGGCCCGCTGGCCGGCTTCCTCACCGGCCTGTCGCACTGTGACACGCCCTTCCTGCTCACTGTGCCCTGTGACACTCCTTTGTTCCCGCTGGATCTGGCGCAACGACTGGCCGCAGCCTTCGAAAATCCGGCCACCGAGATCGCCATGGTCTCTGCCCGCGACGGTGAAGCCAATTCCGGGGCCGAGCTGCGTACCCAGCCTGTGTTCTGCCTGATGCGCGCCGAACTGCTTCCCAGCCTGACCGCATTCACCCAAGCCGGCGGCCGCAAGATCGACCGCTGGACCGGCCAGCACCGTACCGTGGTCGTGCCTTTTGACCAGCCAGGTGACGACCCTCAAGCCTTCTTCAACGCCAACACCTTGGCCGAACTGCAGTCGCTAGAAGACAGCTGACCCGGCCCCTCAACACCCGTTTGCCATGTCCACGATCGAACAGATCGCCGCCTCCCTGCAGGGCTACGACCCCCAAGCACTGCCCGCCGCCAGCGTCAAAGAGTTTCTGGCACGCCTGGCCGAGCCCGTCGCTGACGTCGAGGCGGTGGGTGTGTTCGACGCATTGGGCCGCGTGCTGGCGCAGGATCTCGTCTCGCCCATCAGCGTGCCGCCGCACGACAACTCGGCCATGGACGGTTTTGC
>JAGRLX010000186.1 GCA_020441605.1 Alphaproteobacteria bacterium | reverse complement strand
AAGATCTCCGATGCAAACCATCATGAGTTGATGCGGTGTCTTGGAGCCACCATCCTTGAGCCCCGCGGGCCCTGTGGTCCAACTGCCTGGCAGTTTTCAGGAGGAGAAACGGTCGCCCAGTCCCCTGGGATCCGGAGCGTGCACCACACTGAATACACCGTGGCAAGCCGGAACGCCGAAGGCAGCCTCCTAGACCGAAGGCTGACTGTTCGTCTGCCAGGGTAGGTATTGGATCTTACCCCACAGGCGAGAATGCAAGGATCTGCCGTCGGCTTGGCCAATCGAGCGGAAGATCGCGAAGAGATTGAAGCCTGTTGGCCGTCAGTTCTGCGGGGGCGGTGCCTTCCAAGATGGCCGTCATGATGTCCGGAGCCAAGAACCCTAGGTTGACGATGCGGCTGACGTAGCTGTCTGTGACCTCTTCGCGCCCGGCGATATCGAGCATCGATCCAGCCTCGCCAGAGGCGATCTGATGCCGCCAAGCGTAACACTAACACTCTCCGCCGAACCGCGTCATTAGCGCCGCGTGGGACAAACGAGAGAACCCCTCACGGACCGATTCTGAAAAGCTTTCAGGTGCGGTGCTATGCAAATCGCCTCGCCAAGTGTATCGACACTGCGAACGCCAAGTTGTGTGGTCTGGCCTGCAAGTCGGCAAAATGTGCCGACACCATCGCCCCAGAATCGTTCACAAATGAATGGCTGACTCAACATGCCGAGACGCGGTGCGTCACCAATAGTGACCCCAAAGATTGTAGCCCATACTGGAATTCAACAAAGAAATGGCCGCGTTCCGTCGATGGGGTCCAGGACCCAGGAGACTAGGCCATCACCCGTTGTGCCAATTTCCTCCCCAATGATCCTATGCGCTGGAAAGGTTGTCTGGATCAACAGCCTAATGGCGCTTTCGGCGCGCCGGTCCGCTTCAGTGACAGGGTCAAACGTCCAGCCTGCCTTCTGCTTGGAGGCAACAGTGAAGGCCTTGCGATAGAAGGCCATCGTTTGGCGGTCTGCGGCATCGGCGACTTCGTGCAGAAACGCCAAGGCCGGGAGAGTTTAGTCAAACATTGTTCGACCTGTGGGTCGGGGAGGGTGTTGTCTCTTTCCGGTCTGTCGGACTACGAACATGACCGACATCGACGACGGCATTGCACCTTTTCAAGACCCAGCGATTGAAGATGGTGAGTGTCGAAGGAATCTACGATATTGTAAACGCCATAGACCTGCTACACTTGAATCGACCGCTTCGATCCCGCCATCGCATCCAATCGTCTTGTGGGGGCCGGGCCGGAAGATCCGCGAACGATCAGCCGGGTCTCTATGAGCTCCCCTTCGATCGGTTCCTTGTCCGTCACGGCGGACCACAGTTTCTCGGCCGCAAGCCGACCCATTTCTGCCGCCGGCACCGTGATCGTCGTGAGGGGCGGGTAGAGAAGTTCGGCGAAATCGAAGTCATCGCAGCCCACGATTGAGATGTCTTCAGGTATTTTAAGTCCATTTTTGCGGCAGGCATCCATCGCGCCAATGGCGAAGACGTCGCTGTTGCACACGACGGCGGTTGTCTCCGGGTGTTCCCGAAGGATCTGGTTCATGACGTCGGCGCCACCGCGCATTTCGAAAGCCCGTTTGTATATGCAGTCGAGGCCGTTCAGGCCAGCCTCGGTCAGGAAGTCCGTGTATGCAGCGACGCGGGCCCGTTGCCGATCATTGCCCTCAGTCCGGCTGGCAATCATCGCGAAGTCGCGATGCCCCAAGCCTGCCAGATGCATCACGGCTTCCCGCGTCGCCTTGTAATTGTCGAAGCCGACGGCGGGCACGGTTTCTTCCGGCGGAGCACTGTAGGTGGTCACAACGGGAATGCGCGTGTGAAGGATGTAGTCCCGGAGCCTGACGTCCTCGACTTCGCCGACCAACAGGAGCGCCTCGGCTCCTCTTTCGGTGAGCTGGCGGACGTTATCGAATACATCGCGATTGTCGAAACCCGTGGTGATGACGATGGTCGACGCACCCAGAGTGGATAGCGTTCCCTCGAACTCATTCACCATCCGAGCGAAGATGGCATAGTCGAGTGTCGGAATGGCTGCCCCAAAGATGTGCGTTCGCTGAGACCGAAGTGCCCGTGCCGCGGGGTGCGGCCGGTAGTTCATCCGCGCGGCGATCTCGAGGATCTTGCGCCGAACCTCCTCGTTGACCAGTTCAGGCGTGTTAAAGGCACGCGAAACAGTCGTTTTTGACACACCTGCCGCTTGGGCAACCGCCTTGACGCCCGCGACCGCAGCGTCTGATCCTTTTCGCGCCATTTTTTGCACTCCACTCGACAGCCCACTCTGTCACGGGGGATTCTCCTTGACAACAATAAATGGGAACGTTTACATGGAAACGTTCCCATAATATAGGAAACGCCGTTTACGAGAATTCGCACGTTCAAGTGCGCACCACATCAGGGAGAAAAGCATGAGCAAGACACTCAATATGACCCGCCGCGGCATGCTGCAGCACACAGCCGCCATGACCGCCGTCTTTGCTGCCTGGCGAGTGTCGCCGGCGCTGGCAGAAGAGGCGATGCTGAACATCCTCAACAGCAACACGCTGTGGGCCGAGGCGCTGACCGGCAACATCGCGGAGGCTTACTCGGACGCAAAGATTACCGGCGAATCGAACCCCTACGAGTCGCATTACGAGAAGATGCTGATCGAACTCAGCCAGGGGTCGGCTACCTTCGATCTGATCACCACGGACAATTTGTGGATCGTCCAGCCGATGGCGAACGGCTGGGCCGCACCCCTCGACGACATCAAGGCGGCAAACGCCGGACTGCCCGATCTGCAGCTCGCCAATCTCTCGCCGGCCTCGATCACGTACCAGCAATACCAGGGCAAGCGGTACGGCCTCCCGGTCGCGATGACGACGCCAATCTTTGCCTATCGCAGGGACCTGCTGGAGGAGAAGGGGATCGCGGTTCCCAAGAACTGGAACGAGTATGCCGCCGCCACCAAGGCGCTGCATAGCGATACCACAGCCGGAAACGTGCTGTTGCTGGGCGGTCAGGACGCGCACATGTCGGGCGACTGGGGCAGCCGTCTGATGGGCATGACCAAGATTGACCCGCAGAACGACGGCGTGTTCGACGAGAACCGTAACGTCGTTTTCAATAGCGAAGGCCAGGGCGCACGCGCCATTGAGCGCCTACGCGAGGTATTGCCGTTCTGCCCGAAGGGTGTCGAGGGCTTTGACTACCCGGAGGGCTCGTCGGTGATGCAGCAGGGCGGGGCCGCCATGATCATCACTTGGTCGGACGTGCTCGTGGGCATCGAGGATGGTCCGCATAAGGGCAAGTTCGGTTACACCGTCGCGCCGTCCGAAAAGTTCGAGCAGCAGATGGTTGGCGGCTGGTCGATCGTCATCAACGCTGCATCCAAGCACAAGGACGAAGCCTATAAGTTCCTGGCTTGGATGACCGAAGGCAAGGCCTACCAGCTGATGCGCGAGCACGGCGAGTCGTCGCTTTGCCTGCAGAGCGACATCGACAATCCGGACGTGGTGGCGAAGGCGCCGACGCTGCAGGCCTTCCAGGACTTCGGCAAGCGTGGCACGTCGCCAATCTCGATCCCGCCGTATCGTGAGGTCAATGCGGTTGAGATTCAGCGCGTGATCTACGAAGAGGTTCTTGCGGGTGTCAATGGTCGCAAGGAACCGGCCGCTGCGATGGCCGACGCGGAGACCCGCGTTCGCGAGGTGCTCGGCCGCTAAGGAGCGCTCCATTCCGATGGGGGCGGGGATGTTGCTATTCTCCCTGTCCCCGTCCCCACCGGACGGATCTCGAACGAGCTTTCCTGAAAAGGGGCAGCCATGGCTGTTGCATCGACAAGCGTGCCCACTGGTTCGAAAAGAGCACAACGCGCGGGCGAGAAATGGGCCCCCTGGATACTGCTCGCTCCCATCCTGATCATCATGAATGTCGTGGGAGTCTATCCGCTCCTCCATTCGCTTTACGTGTCCTTCACAGGATACCGGCCGACCAATCCGTCCCAGCATCAGGGCCTGGTCTGGCTGGACAACTACGGCCGTGCGCTTGCCGATGGACAGTTCTGGCACGCCGTTGCCACCACGGGGATCTTCACCGCCGCGAGCGTTTCAATCTCACTGATCCTCGCCATCTCAATGGCCGTCCTGTTCAACCGCAAGCTTCCGGGCTTCGTGCTGATGCGCTCGCTGATCATGATCCCGATGCTGATCACGCCGGTCGCAGTTGGCCTGACCTGGCGCATCATGATGATGCCGGAGCTCGGGGTCCTCAACTATGTCGTCGGTCTCCTGGGAATTGATCCGCTGCTCTGGGCCAGTTCGCGCCAGACAGCTTTGGCCTCGATGGTCCTCGTCGACGTGTGGCAGTGGACGCCCTTCATGTTCATCATCATCTTTGCAGGACTCAAGTCTCTGCCGCACAGCCCGTTCGAATCGGCAGCCATCGACGGGGCAGGGCCGGTTACCGCCTTTTGGCTGGTGACACTGCCGATGCTCAAACCGGTGATCGTCATCGCAACGCTGCTGCGCCTTCTCGATGCGATCCGCACGTTCGATACCGTCTATATCGTGACAAGAGGCGGTCCCGACTTCGCCACCGATCTGGTGTCCATCTATCTGCAAAGGGTGAACTTTCGGTTCTTCGACCTCGGCTATGGTGCTGCCGTATCATGGCTCATCCTGATCTTTGTACTGGTCGTCGTGCTGATCTACGTCAACTTGACCGGCTTCTTGAAGACCGTGAATGAGAAGGAGGCGCGGTGATGGCGACTGCAAAGCGAATTCATCAATTGCGCTCCGGTGCGAAAGGCCTTCTGTTCTGGCTTCTCTCCATTCTGGTCACGCTGTTCTTCATTTTTCCCGTCTATTGGATGTTTGCTTCGGCGTTCAAATCAGATGAGGTCAGCAGCCAGTATCCACCAGTCTTCATCTTTTCACCGACGATCGGGAATTTCGCCAAGCTGGTCACCGAACTGGGGGCAGGTGATGCCATGATCAACTCCCTGTTCATCGTGACCCTCGCCACGCTCCTGGCGATGATTGCCGGCACCATGGGGGCTTATGCTCTGGCTCGGTTTCCTGTCGGCGGTAAGAACGCGCTGGCACTCGAAGTGCTCTCCATCCGTATGTTGCCGCCAATCGTCAGCGTGATCCCGCTGTTCATGATCGCGCGCTTCATCGGCGTCTTCGACACCCCATGGCTTCTCATTGCGGTTTATGCCCTGGCCGGCTTGCCTTTCGTAGTCTGGATTATGCGGGTGTTCATTCAGGATATTCCACAGTCCGTCGAGGAAGCGGCAATGATCGACGGCTGTGGCCGTATCGAGGCCTTCTGGAGGGTGACGGTGCCGCTGCTCCTGCCTGGTCTCGCGGCAACGATGGTCATCGTGTTCATGTTTGCCTGGAATGAGTTTCTGTTCGCCAGCATCCTGACCTCTTCGGACGCAAAGACCTTGCCGGTGATCGCCGCCAACGCGATCAAGCCAAAAGCCATCGCCTTCGGGCTGGCCTGTGCGGCCGGCGTGGTGATGTCGTTTCCCGTGATCGTCCTGGTTCTCATGATGCAACGTTACCTCGTGCAGGGCCTGACCCTGGGCGCCGTGAAAGGGTAATTCCGATGTCCGTAGAAATCAGAAATCTTGAGAAGTGGTTCGGCGCTTTTCATGCTGTGAAAGATGTCTCCGTCAATATTGATGACGGCGAGTTCTTCGTCATGCTGGGGCCGTCGGGATGCGGCAAGACCACGACGCTGCGGATGGTTGCCGGGCTCGAACTTCCAACCTCCGGCGAGATCTACATCCATGGCCGGGACGTCACTTACCAAGAGCCTCGCCACCGGGATATTGCGATGGCGTTCCAAGACTACGGGCTTTATCCGCACCTGTCGATCCGCGGCAACATCGAGTTCCCGCTCAAGATCCGCAAGATGCCGAAGGTCGAGCGAAACGCCAAGGTCGAGGAAGTCGCTGAGACTATGGGCATCCATGCGCTGCTCAACCGCAAGCCGGGCCAGATCTCGGGTGGCCAGCGGCAGCGTGTGGCCCTGGCCCGCGCGCTCATTCGTAACCCACGTGTGTTCCTCATGGACGAGCCGCTGTCGGCACTGGATGCCAAGCTGCGTGCCCAGATGCGCACCGAGATCAAGAAGCTCGTCACCCGGCTTGGTATTACAACGATCTACGTGACCCACGATCAAGTCGAAGCCATGTCGATGGCCGGCCGCATCGCCGTGATGAAAGATGGCGTAATGGTCCAGATCGCTTCCCCCATGGACCTCTACGAGCATCCACGCACTGGATTTGTTGCGGAGTTCGTGGGCTCGCCACCCATGAACCTGCTGCCAGCGCGCCAGGAACACGGCGGCCGTTACTCCTGCGCATTGCCTGCTCTCGCGGACAAGATCTCAGAAGTCGAATTGGCAGCGCATCCTGCAGCGGTGAGGGCCAATGCCGGTTTCCTCGGTGTCCGCCCGGAGAACCTCTCCATAGTGGCGTCGCCCGAGGACGGCGATTTTCAGGCGCTGGTCGACCTTGTCGAACCGCTTGGCCAGAACACCAATGTCTATCTCAAGTACGGGGATGTCGACTTGATCGCCATTGTTGCGCGCACGACAGTTCACACTGGGCAGACCGTCGGCGTGAACATTCGCCCGGGTTCGGCGAGGCTGGTGGAGGCCTGATGCCATGAAAGCCAGCTATGACTATGTGGTAATCGGCTCAGGCTCGGCCGGCTCAGTCATCGCCGCGCGTCTCGCCGAAGACCCATCCAACAGAGTGCTACTGCTGGAAGCGGGGCCGAAGGACAACCATCTCTACATCAGGATGCCGGCAGCTCTCGGCTTTCCGCTGATGAACGACCGGTTCAACTGGTTTTACGACTCCGAGCCCGAACCCCATCTGAACAATCGAACGGTGCATGAGTCGCGTGGCCGCGTCCTCGGAGGATCATCCTCGATCAACGGGATGAACTGGGTCAGGGCGAATCCCTGGGATTACGACAACTGGGCAAGAAAGGGTCTTGACGGCTGGTCCTACGCCGACGTCTTGCCTTATTTCAAGAAGGCCGAAACATTCGACCGTGGCGCCAACACCTATCGCGGGGGCAGGGGCCCGATGCGGGTAGAGACCTGCAAGGCCGAGAACCCGCTCTACCATGCCTTCCTGAATGCCGGCCAGCAGATGGGGTTGGAGCACGTGGCCGACCACAACGGTTTCAAGCAGGAAGGCGTTCACATCACCCAGCGCAATGTCGGCGATGGTATCCGCTACAACACTTTTTACGCCTATATTCACAAGCAGCCGCGGCGCCCGAACCTCGATGTGTTGACCGGCGCACGTGTCCTGAAAATCGAGACATCGAACAAGCGTGCAGTACGTGTAGCGGTCAAGGCGCCTACCGGCAACATGACCTTCGATGTTGAGAAGGAAACCATTCTCTGCGCCGGCGCGATCAACTCGCCGCAACTCCTGCAGCTTTCTGGGATTGGTGACGCGGATCATTTGCGATCCGTCGGTGTGCGCGTCGCCCATCACTTGCCCGCCGTAGGGCATGGCCTGAAGGACCACATTGCCGCGCCCGTCATGTACAGGGCAACCAAGAATGTCTCTGCCGCCAAGGCGTTGAGCCTGATCGGAAAGGCAAAACTCGGGGTCCAGTGGCTCCTCTTTAAGAAGGGGCTCGGTGCGACCAACTTCTTCGAGGTGGGAACATTCATGCGGGTGAGAGATGGCGAGATCATTCCGGACGTCCAGTTCGAGTTCGTGCCGATGCTTGGTGAGTTCCAACACGGCAACGTCAAGCTGGAAAACGGCTTCCAGTATTTCTTCAGCCTGATGCGGCCGAAGTCCCAGGGACGGGTCTGGATCGGATCGGCTGACCCGATGGCGAATCCGAAGTTCCGATTCAACTACTTCAAGGAGCGCGACGATGTGGAGCTTGCGGTGCGGGCCACGAAGGCGATCCGCGACACGGTGAAGCAAGCCGCGTGGGATGAGTTCCGCGGGGCAGAGGTCACGCCAGGTGATGGCGTGCGGACGGACGAGGAGATCGAGACCTGGCTACGAACTGTTGCGGGCACCAATTACCACCCCTGTTGTTCTTGCCGCATGGGGATAGACGAGAACTCGGTCGTCGACAACATGGGCCGGGTGCATGGGATGGAGGGGCTCAGGGTCGTTGACGCGTCGATCATGCCTGAGATCTTGACCGGTAACCTCAATGCACCCGTCATCATGATGGCCGAACGAATTGCCGATGACATCCGGGGCCGCGCGCCGCTTGCGCCGGAAAAAGTCGACTACTACCTCGCGGAGGCCGCATCATGAGACTGTCACGGATGATCAACGTGGTCGGCGCACATGCCGAGGGAGAACCGAACGAAGTTATCACCGGCGGTGTTCTGAATGTCCCGGGCGAGACGATGTTCGAGAAGGCTCGTTGGCTCGAAACCAAGGGCGACGATCTCCGTGCCTTCCTGCTGCATGAGCCGCGCGGGAAAGTGAC
>JAGRLX010000185.1 GCA_020441605.1 Alphaproteobacteria bacterium | reverse complement strand
CTGCATCTCGCGGCGGATCAGCGGATCGAGCGCCGAGAAGGGTTCGTCGAGGAACCAGATCTCTGGCTCCACTGCCAGCGAGCGGGCGATGCCCACGCGCTGCTGCTGGCCGCCGGACAGTTGTGATGGAAAATGCCGCTCTCGCCCCTTGAGCCCGACCAGGTCGATCACCTGCAGGGCGCGCGCCTCCCGCTCGGACCGCGATACCCCCTGGATGAACAGCGGAAAGGCGACGTTCTCCAGCACATTGAGATGCGGCAGCAGCGCGAAGTGCTGGAACACCATGCCCATCTTGTGGCGGCGGATGTCGATGAGCTCGGCCTCGCTCGCCTTGAGCAGATCCTTGCCGTCGAACAGCAGCTCGCCCCAGGTCGGTTCGATCAGCCGCGACAGGCAGCGCACCAGCGTCGACTTGCCCGATCCCGACAGTCCCATGACGATGAAGATCTCGCCCTCCCGGACATCCAGCGCCGCGGCTCTGACCGCGCCGATCAGATGAGCCTTTTCGAGGTCGGCCGATGTGGGCTTGCCATTGTGCTGCGCCATGAACTGCGCCGCATGGTGGCCGAAGACTTTCCACAGGTTCTTGCAGGACAATTTGATCGGGCGCGGATCCTCCGCGCCCGTTGCTTTCGCAGTCATGCATCCAACTCCGCGGCGCTTATTGCGCCCAGGCCTTCCACTTGGCTTCGTTGGCTTCCACCCAGGCCGCCGCGACCTCTTCGATGGTCTTGCCGTCGAGGTCGACCTGGCCCGACATGGCGTTGAGTTCGTTGACGTCGATCTGATAGGCCTTGGCGACCTTGTAGGCGACCGGCCACTTGTCCTTCATGCCACCCCAGGCGAATTTCCAGATCTCACCGAAGGGCTTGCCGCAATCATAGGCCTTGTCAGGATTGCTGCCCCACTTTGGATCCTCGTAGCACTCCTTGGTGTACTGCGGGAATTCGACCCATTCGCCCTCATACTTGGCGGGTGCCCAATGCGGCGAGTAGACCCACACCATCACCGGCGCCTTGCGCTGATAGGCGGAGTCGAGTTCGGCGAACATCGCCGCGTCGGTGCCGGCATGGATCACCGTGAAGGGCAGACCCAGCGCCTCGACACGCTCGTCGTCAAAGCCTTCCCAGGTCACCGGGCCGCCGACATAGCGGCCGTTGGGCGCGGTCTCGGGCGTCGAGAAGGCCTCGGCGCATTTTGGATCCTTGAGCGCTTCCCAGTTCGGCAGGCCGGGGCATTTCTCTTTCATGTAGAGCGGATACCACCACTCTTCCTTGGCCTTGGGGCCGAGCGTGCCGAGACGTTCGGTCTGGCCGGTGGCCTCTGAGGCCGCCATGGCTTCGCCGGCGGTCGTATCCCAGAACTCGACGCCAAGCGTCAGGTCGCCCGTGGTCAGGCCGGTGGTCAGCGAGGAGAGATAATCGCCGGTCGGGTATTCGACGGTGTAGCCGAGCTTCTCGAGAATGCCGCCGAGAATCTTGGCGTTGATATTGACGCTCGTCCAGTCGAACAGCGCGATCTTGATTGGATCGGAGGATTCGACAGCGCCCGCCGTGACGGGGCTGAAGGTGACGGCTGCAACGGCAGCCGTGGCAAGCACGGCGGATTTCCAACGCGACAATCTGGTCATTTGCTCCCTCGCAATCATTATGGCTGGCGCGTGTCAAATGCCGCGCCTCGTTTGGCAGTCTCCACCCAAATTTGCTGGCCTGTCAATGCAAACCCGTGCGTCATGTTGAATTTCGTTGGTTTTCCAGATTTTGGCGTGACAATTTGACTACCTGTGCGTAATTTTTGGCAGTTATCCCAAAAAACAGGCAGATTCCCACATGCCGCAACTTACCCCCCGCCATGCCGACATTCTTCGACTGGTTCGCGAAAAGGGCACCATCACCATTGCCGATCTCGCCGGCGTCCTGTCCGTGTCCGAAGAGACAATCCGTCGCGACGTCCGTCCGCTGGCCGAGAAGGGGGAGATCGTGAAGCTGCACGGCGCCATCGCCTTGCCGCACCAGGTGGGCGAAGCGCCTTTCGAGCGGCGGCTGCGCGTCAATGCCGAGGCCAAGCGGGCGATCGCCCGCCACGCCGCGCGGCTGATCGGCGATGGCGACAGCCTGATGCTCGACACCGGCACTACCACCTCGATCTTTGCCCGCGAGTTGCTGCGCAAACGCAACTTGACTGTGGTCACCAATTCCTCCGACATCGCCCGCACCCTGGCGACCGTCAACGGCAACCGGGTCTATATGGCGGGCGGCGAATTGAATGGCGACAACGGCGCAGCCTTCGGAACCTCGGCGGTGCAGTTCGTCTCCACCTTCCGGGTCCGTCACGCCTTCATTTCGATCGGCGCGCTTGACGCCCTCGCCGGCCCCACCGACGACTATCTGGCCGAAGCTGAGTTCGCCCGCATGGTCCTGTCCTGCGGCGACAACCGCTACATCCTCACTGATTCGAGCAAGTTTGGGCGCACCGCCCTGATCAGGGTCTGCGGCTTCTCCGACATTGATCTTCTGATCAGCGAAAAAGCGCCACCTGGCGATCTCGCCGAGGTGCTGGCGCAAGCCGGCGTGCGGTTTGAGGCCACATAGGGCCAAGTGGCCACCAGTATTGCATTTCCGGCATGGAATTGCCGCGCACAGGAGTTGACCGGACTTCGGTGTTGGACCAAACTGCCGCGGGTTTCCAAGAACAGGTGAAAAAATGCAATATCAAGCACCAGAAACGATCAAGGCTGCGGTGGCCTTGCTCGCCAAGGCGAAAGGAAGCGCCCATGTGCTGGCGGGAGGTTCCGACCTCCTGGCCCGCATGAAGGGAGGCTTCGTCGAGCCGGATCTCGTCGTCGACATCAAGCGCATCAAGGGCATGCGCGACATCAAGAAGACCGCCACCGGCTTCTCGATCGGCGCTGCCGTGCCCTGCGCCGCAATGGGTGAGAACAAGGCCCTGAAAAAGGCGTGGCCCGGCGTGGTCGAGGCCGCCAATCTGATCGGCTCGAAGCAGGTCCAGGGCCGCTGCACCGTCACTGGCAACCTGTGCAATGCCTCCCCGGCCGCCGACAGCGTGCCGGCCCTCGTTGCCGCCGGCGCCAAGGCCGTGATCCAGGGCCCCAAGGGCAAGCGGACCGTCGCCGTCGAAACCATTCCGGTCGGCCCCGGCAAGACCTCGCTGAAGAAGGGCGAGATCGTCGAATCGATCGTTCTGCCGGCCCGTCCGGCAAAGTCGGGCGATGCCTACCTGCGGTTCATTCCGCGCACCGAGATGGATATCGCGGTGGTGAGCGCTGGCGTTAGCCTCACCATCGACTCCAAGGGTGTGATCACTGCTGCGCGCGTGTCGCTTGGCGCGGTTGCTCCCACCGTTCTGCTGGTTGCCGCCGCCGCCAAGGCGATCATCGGCACCAAGCTCGATGACGCGGCGCTCGACAAGCTCGGCGCCGCCGCATCCGCCGCCTGCCGTCCCATCGACGACAAGCGCGGCACCGTCGAATTCCGCACCAAGGTTGCTGCCGTGCTGGCAAAACGCGCCGCGAAGATCGCCTACGCGCGCGCAGGAGGAAAATAATGGCTGTTCTCGTATCCACCACCATCAACGGCGATCCGGTCGAATTCGCCTGCGAAAGCGATGAAACCCTGCTCGACGCGCTGCGCAATCGCGTCGGCCTCACCGGCGCCAAGGAAGGCTGCGGCACCGGCGACTGCGGCGCCTGCAGCGTCATGCTCGATGGCCGCCTCGTCTGCTCCTGCCTGGTGCTCGGCGCCGAGGCCGAGGGCCGCGAGGTCGAAACCGTCGAAGGCATGGCCGACGGCGCGACGCTCCATCCGCTGCAGCAGAAGTTCCTCGATCACGGCGCCCTCCAGTGCGGCGTCTGCACCCCGGGCTTCCTGATCGCCGCCAAGGCGCTGCTCGACAAGAACCCGGATCCCAGCGAGGAAGAAATCCGTTTCGGCTTGGCCGGCAACCTGTGCCGCTGCACCGGCTATGACAAGATCGTGCGCGCCGTCCAGGACGCCGCCAAGGACATGAGGGGAGCTTAAGACAGATGGTCACTCTTACCGAAAACACCCTGGCCAACCCCAAGGAACCGGCCAGCCCCACCATGGTTCACGATCCGGCGCTCGCCCGCCAGTCGTTCAAGTCGGTCGGCACCAGGCCGCTCCGCCCCGACGGCATCGACAAGGTGACAGGCCGCGCCAAATATGGCGCCGACCACAATCTTCCCGGCCAGTTGGTCGGCAAGATCCTGCGCTCGCCCCATCCCCATGCCAGGATCAAGAAGATCGACACATCGAAGGCCGAGAAGCTGGCCGGTGTGAAGGCGGTGCTCACCGCCGCCGACCTGCCGGATCTGACCAACGGCGATTCTGGCATGTTCGACATTCTCGACAATTGCATGGCCCGCACCAAGGTGTTCTATGACGGGCATGCCGTGGCCGCTGTCGCCGCCACGGATGCACGCACCGCGCGCGAGGCCCTGAAGCTCATCAAGGTCGATTACGAGATCCTGCCCCACGTCACCGATGTCGACGAGGCGGTGAAGCCCAAGGCGCCGGTCCTCCACGCCAATTGCTTCACCGAAGGCGTCGAGCCCAAGCCGAAGAAGCCGTCCAACATCGCCAAGCAGACCGAATTCGGCCATGGCGACGTCGACGCTGGCTTCGCCGAGGCCGATGTCATCATCGAGCGCAACTTCAAGACCGAGCAGTCCCACCAGGGCTATATCGAGCCGCACGCCTGTGTGGCGAGCGTCAGCCCCGATGGCACCGGCGAACTCTGGGTCTGCACCCAGGGCCACTTCGTCTATCGCAACCATTGCGCCATGCTGCTCGGCATGGATGTCTCGAAGCTGCGTGTGACCTCGTCGGAAATCGGCGGCGGCTTCGGCGGCAAGACCCATGTCTGGGCCGAGCCGATCGCGCTCGCCCTGTCGCGCAAGGCCAATCGTCCGGTGAAGATCGTCATGACCCGCGACGAGGTGTTCCGCGCCTCGGGTCCGACCAGCGCCACCTCGATCGACGTCAAGATCGGCGTCAAGAACGATGGCACCATCACTGCGGCCACGGCCGAACTGCGCTTTGCGTCGGGTCCCTATCTCTCCATGTGGGCCGAACTTGGCGCGATGACCTCGTTTGCCTGCTACGATCTCAAGAACGTGCGGACCCGTGGCTACGAGGTCCTGGTCAACCGGCCGAAGTCGGCCGCCTACCGCGCGCCCTCGGCCCCCGCGGCCGCCTTCGCGGTCGAGAGCGTCGTCGACGAGCTTGCCCGCAAGATCGGCATGGACCCGGTGGAGTTCCGTATCAAGAATGCGGCGAAGCAGGGC
>JAGRLX010000184.1 GCA_020441605.1 Alphaproteobacteria bacterium | reverse complement strand
GGCGATGGGGTCGGGCTCGTAGCCGCCGAAGACGAGACCGCCGACTTCCTCCTTGAAATAGGTCCGCCGGTCGGGGTCGCGAAGTGTTGCGGCATCGGCCGCAAGTCCATCGACCTTCTCGGCGATGACATACTGGTGCTTGACCGGCTGCAGGGGCACCGACACGCCGGCCATCGCGCCCACCTGCCGCGCCCATTGCCCGCCGCAGTTGATCACGGTCTCGCAGGCCACCGTGCCGAGCGTGGTCTGCACCGCCGTGACCCGGCCGTCGGCCATGGCGAAGCCCGTGACCCTGGCGTTTTCGACGATCTTGGCGCCATGCATGCGCGCACCCTTGGCCAGCGACTGGGCGATGTCGGACGGCGATGCCTGCCCGTCGGTCGGCAACCATGACGCGCCCACCAGGTCGGAGGTCTCCATCAGCGGCCACATCCTCTTCACTTCGGCAGGCGAGATCAGATGCATCTCCATGCCGAAGCTCTGGGCCGTGGTGGCCAGCCGCTTGTATTCGGTCCAGCGGTCCTGGTTGGTGGCCAGCCTGAGGCAGCCGGTCATCTTCCACCCGGTCTGCAATCCGGTCTCGGCATCGAGCCTCTTGTAGAGGTCGACGGAATACTTCAGCACCTGAGTGATGGAGGCCGACGAGCGCAATTGCCCGACCAGCCCCGCCGCATGCCAGGTCGAGCCGGAGGTGAGCTTGTTCTGTTCGAGCAGCAGCACGTCAGCCTTGTGGTCTCTGGCAAGGTGATAGGCGGTGGAACAGCCGATGATGCCGCCGCCGATGACGACGAACTGCGCGTGTGCGGGAAGCGATGCCATGATTATCCGAAGTTGCTGGTGTAGTCTGAATAGACGCGTTCGAAGCGGCCGAGATATTCTGCGGCATAGGCCACGTAATCGACCCCCGGCGCGTTGAGGTGGAGTTCCGACACCATGCCCCAGATCGCCTCGCGCAAGGCGCTGGCTGCCTTCATCGCATAGAAGGCCCGTGTGGTCGCGGCGTCGGGGGAAGATTCGAAATAGGTGTCGAGCAACCGGGCCTCGCCCTTCGCATCGAAGGAATTGTTCGAGGCGATATTGGCCAGGTCGAACATCGCGGTGCCGAAGGCGCCATACTCCCAGTCGATCAGCCACAGGCGCTTGCCGTCATCCATGAAATTGGTCGGCAGCAGATCGTGATGGCCGAAGATGATGGGCAGCGGCACCTGCGCTGCTTCCAGGTCATCGGTGATCGCCATGAGGCGCGGCAGGTCGGATGCGCGGGCGTGGTTCCCGGCCCTCAGCGTATGGGCATAGTCGCGCAGGATCTGGAACACCCAGAAGATCGCCCCCTGCCCTGAAATCCGCTGGCCCATGTCGCGATGGCAGCGCTTGACGATCTCCACGCAAGCCTCGGCATTGTTGCGTACATCGGCTTCCGAATAGGTGCGGGCATCGAGATGGCGCACCACCATGAGGCCCGGCTGGGTGTAGATGACTTCCGGAGACAACCCGGCCTCGAAGGCGGCGCGAGAGGCAATGTCTTCGCGATCGCGCGACACCTGATGGAAGGGGTAATCCTCGCCCACCCGCGCCACGTACTTGCCGGAAGCATCGGTCACCGTGAAGCTGGCGTTGCTCACCCCTCCCTTGAGCGGCGTGATCTCCGCGAGATCGCGCCAGAGCGGCAGCGCACGGACCCGTTCCTCGGGCGTCGTCATGCCTGGCCCCGTCTGGCACGCATCTTGTTGACCCAGGCGGTGATCAGGCGGTCGGCGATGATGCCGATGAAGGCGATCACCAGCCCGGCGACCAACCCGCGTCCCGAGTCGGCCTTGGCCAGCGCCTTGAAGATTTCCTGCCCGAGATCGCGCGTTCCCACCATGGCGCAGATGATGATCATGGAAAGCGCCAAAAGGATCGTCTGGTTGATGCCCAGCATGATCTCCGGCAGGGCCACCGGCAGCTGCACATGCCGGAACAACTGCCAGCGGGTGCAGCCGGAAACTTGCCCGGCCTCGATCAGGTGCAAGGGAACCTGACGCAGGCCGTGGTTGGTGTAGCGCACGGCCGGCACCACGGCGAAGAGCACGGTGGCGATCATCGCCGTCACGTCGCCGACCCGGAACAGCATCACCACCGGAATGATGAAGCAGAACATCGGGATCGTCTGCAGCGTGTCGATGATCGGGATCACCACGGCCTGCACCCGGTTGCTGCGCGACGCCCACAGCCCCACCGGAATGCCGATCAGGCAGGCCACCAGCGTCGAGGCGCCAGCGAGATAGAGTGTCTGCATGGCCGGCACCCACAG
>JAGRLX010000183.1 GCA_020441605.1 Alphaproteobacteria bacterium | reverse complement strand
AGGATCGACGAGGGTGTAAAGGACGGCTTTTTGCCCGTGATAGTTCCGACGTTATCGGGCTAAACATATAGTTGCCAATGACAACTATGCTCCGGTTGCAGTGGCTGCTTAACGCAGTCTGAGCACCGAAATCAAAGCCCTGGGGCTTAGCCGCTTCAGGCGGGGTTCGCCGGCACCTGGCAACAGAAGCCGGCACTTCACATTGCATTTCTTGTGGATGACTTTGGGGCCCCGGCGCGGCTATGATCGCGCCCGAGTCGAAGCCCTTGCAGAAGTAGTGACCCCATGCCCGAAGACCTGATGCGTTATGACCTCCTCGCCCAACAGGCGCTGCGCGGGGTGGTGCGCGAAGCCCTGCGCATCGCCGAGGACTCCGGCCTTCCGGGCGAGCACCACTTCTACATCGCCTTCAACACCAAGTTCCCGGGCGTCGAGATCAGCGAACGGCTGGCCCAGCGCTATCCGCGCGAGATGACCATTGTTCTGCAGCACCAGTTCTGGAACCTCAAGGTCCACGATACCTATTTCGAGGCGGAACTGTCGTTCGACAATATTCCGGAAAAACTGGTGATCCCCTTCGATGCGGTCAAGGGCTTCCTCGATCCCGCGGTGCAGTTCGGACTGCAGTTTGAAAGCGTACCTGCCAACCGGGCGACCAAGCCCCGCGAGGTGCCGCCTGTACCACCACCGCCCGCCGACGCGCCCGAAGCCGAAGCCCCGGCCCCCGACAGCGATGCGCAAGCCGGAGGCCCCAAGATCGTATCGCTCGATTCATTCCGCAAGAAGTGAGTTCATTCCGATGCGCCAATTGGTAACCGTGACTGCCCTCCTCCTGCTGTTCCTCGCCGGCCCCGCCGCCGCCCAATCGGCCAAGGACGCCAAGGCCCTTGCGGCCCTCAGTTCCGAGGCAATCGTCAAGCTGCCTGCCAAGAAGGTTTTCGGCGCCCAGAAAGTGCCGGCCAACCTGACGCCACGCGCCATCGGGTCCTATGCCAAGGGTTGCCTCGCGGGTGGCAAGGCATTGGCCGTGGATGGCCCGGCCTGGCAGGTCATGCGCTTGTCGCGCAACCGCAACTGGGGCCACCCGCAACTGGTCGCCCTGGTCGAGCGTCTCGCCGTCGAAGCCAAGAAATTCGACGGCTGGAACGGTCTCCTCGTCGGCGATCTGGCCCAGCCCCGTGGCGGCCCCATGCTGTCGGGCCACGCCAGCCACCAGGTTGGCCTCGACGCCGATGTCTGGCTGACGCCCATGCCCAACCGGACCCTCAGCCGCAAGGAGCGTGAAAACATCTCGGCCACCCTCGTCGTCAAGGACCGCAAGTCCATGGACTATTCGGTCTGGACCGAGGCCCATGCCCGGCTGATCAAGCGCGCCGCGTCCTATCCCGAAGTTGCCCGCATTTTCGTGCATCCGCCGATCAAGGCGGAACTGTGCAGGTGGGCGACCGGCGACCGCTCATGGCTGGCCAAGATCAGGCCCTATTATGGGCACAACTATCACTTCCACATCCGCATCAGCTGTCCGAAGGATTCAAAGACCTGCAAGAACCAGGCACCGGCCCGGCCCAAGGACGGCACCGGTTGCGGCGAGGAACTGGCCTACTGGATGGGTGATGTGCCCTGGGTTCCGAAGAAGAAGCCCGATCCCAACGCCAAACCGCCGAAGCCGGCACCGCCCATGACCATCGCGGCACTTCCCGCCGAGTGCCGCGCCGTGGTCACCGCCGAATAAACCAAGGACTTGACCACGACACGGAGATGCGCCACTCCGGCGCCGCAATGGAACAGACCAGCCAGGACAATGGCCAGTCATCGCGCACCAGCGCGAAAATGGCCTTCGCGTCGATCGGCGTCGTTTTCGGCGATATCGGCACCA
This sequence comes from Alphaproteobacteria bacterium, assembly GCA_020441605.1. The sequence continues at coordinate 6,235 of JAGRLX010000183.1, read as the reverse complement.
GCCCCCTCTACGCCATGCGCGAGGCGCTCCACCCGGTGGTCCGCGCCGGCGGTGATCTGCGCGTGGCCGTGCTCGGCGTGGCCTCGCTGCTGCTCTGGGCCCTGATCCTCATCGTCACACTGAAATACGTGATCTTCCTGATGCGCGCCGACAACAAGGGCGAAGGGGGCATCCTCTCGCTCGTGGTTCTGGTCGAGACCCTGCTCAAGAAACGCGGCGGCTTCGCCCTGGCGCTTGGAATCGTCGGGGCCGCCTTCTTTTTCGGCGACGCCATGATCACGCCGGCCATGTCGGTGCTGGCCGCCGTCGAGGGCCTCTCGGTGATCAATCCGGGATTCGACAGTTATATCGTGCCCTTGACGCTGGTGATCCTGATTACCCTGTTTCTGTTCCAGTATCGTGGCACGGCCGGGGTCGCTGCCCTGTTCGCCCCGGTGACCGCGGTCTGGTTCGCAGTCCTCGGCATCAACGGCCTTGTCCATATCTTCGACGACTTCGAGATCTTCCTCGCCTTCAATCCCGCCTATGGATTGAACATGCTCCTCAGCCAGCCGGGCCTCGCCCTGCTCGTCTTCGGCGGCGTCTTCCTTGCCGTCACCGGCGCCGAGGCGCTCTATGCCGACATGGGCCATTTCGGCAAGAAGCCAATCCGCCTGGCCTGGCTGTCGGTGGTATTTCCCGGACTGGTGCTGAACTATCTCGGCCAGGGCGCATTCATCATCGCCTATCCCCATTCGGTCGAGAACCCCTTCTTCCTAATGGCGCCGGCCTGGGGCGTGGTGCCGCTGATCATTCTCGCAACCCTGGTGACCGTGATCGCCAGCCAGGCGGTGATCACCGGTGCCTTCTCGGTCGCCCAGCAGGCCATGGCGCTCGGCCTGTTTCCGCGCATGAACATCACCCATACCAGCGAGACCGAGCAGGGCCAGATCTATGTCGGCCAGATCAACTGGCTGATCATGGTGGGCGTCATCCTGCTGGTGCTGGTGTTCAAGTCGTCGACCAACCTCGCCTCCGCCTATGGCATCGCGGTGAACACCTCGATGATCGTCGACTCGATCCTCGCGATGATCTTCTTCTGGAAGGCGCCGACCTTGCCGCGCTGGCTGGTGCTCCCGGCCCTTGTCTTCGTGCTGGTGATCGAATGCACGTTCTTTGCCGCCAACGGATTGAAACTGGCCAGCGGCGGCTACATGCCTGTGCTGATCGGCAGCACCATCATCCTGCTGATGGTCACCTGGATGCGCGGCCGGCGGGCGCTTGCCGAAAAGCTGCGCAAGGAATCGATCGAACTGGTCCCGCTGCTGGAAAGCCTTGAGAAGCGCCAGCCGACCCGCGTCGCCGGTGCCGCCGTCTTCCTCCAGACGGACCCTGTCTATGCCCCGAGCGCCCTGATGCATAATCTCAAGCACAACCGCGTGCTGCATGACCGGCTGGTGTTCATCACCGCCGAAACCACCAGCGAACCGCGCATCGACCCCAACGACCGGGTGCAGGTCAAGCAATTGCCGCTCGGCGCCTGGCTGGTGGAAGCGCGCTTCGGCTACATGGAACAACCCGACGTGCCGGCGGCGCTGCGCGCCTGCGAACCCTTCGGCCTGTCCATCGATCCGATGCAGGCCTCCTATTTCCTCGGCCGGCGCGTGATCCGCATCTCGGCGAGATCGGCGTTGCCGTTCTGGCAGCAGCGCATTTTCATCATGCTGACCAACCAGTCGTCCCGTGCCATTGAATTCTTCCGCATCCCGCCCGGCCGCGTGGTCGAACTCGGCATGCAGATGAGCATCTAGCTACAAGGTCCATCATGGCAACCCTCGCACCGTTTTCGACTCCGGGCCGGTTCTGGCGCGGCAATCTCCACACCCATTCGAACCTGTCCGACGGCCTGCTCGAACCGCGCGCCGTCGTCGATGCCTATCGCAACGCCGGCTACGACTTCATGCAGCTCTCGGAACATTACATCGGCAATTTCGACTGGCCGATCGCCGACACCCACTCTTTCCGCTCCAACAATTTCACCACGCTCATCGGTGCCGAACTGCACGCCCCGCAAACCGCCGTGGGCGAACTCTGGCACATAGTCGCCGCCGGGCTTCCGCTCGATTTTGCACGGAACAGCAGTGGCGAGACCGGCGCTCTGATCGCCCGCCGCGCGGTCGAAGCCGGCGCCTTCGTCGGCATTGCCCATCCCGCCTGGTCGCAGCTCACCATCGAAGACGGCCGGGCGATCGATTGCGCCCATGCTGTGGAGATTTACAATCACGGCTGCGCCATCGAGAACGACCGCGGCGACGGCTGGTATCTGCTCGACCAATTGCTGACCGAGGGCCGCCGCCTCACCGGCTTCGCCACCGATGACGCCCACTTCAAGACGCCAGACCATTTCGGCGGCTGGGTGCATGTGAAGGCTGAAAGCCTCGATCCCGATCACCTCCTCGCCGCCCTCAAGCGCGGCCACTACTATTCCAGCATGGGGCCGCGCATCGACCACGTGGCCATCGAGGGCAAGACCCTGCACGTCGGCTGTTCGCCAGTCGATACGATCACGGTGGTCTGCGGCACATCACGCACCGTGACCCGCACCGGCCGCGCCATCACCGGGGCGGAACTCGATCTTAAACGGCTCGACAACGGCTGGCTGCTCGCCAAGCCCAGCGACTGGTTCCGGGTCACAGTGATCGATCAGGCCGGCAGACGCGCCTGGACCAATCCCATCTGGTGGGACGAGTTGGCCTAACCAGTCATGGCGCTGTGGCGCGTCATCACCGGATTGGGGATCACCCAGATCATCGGCTGGGGGTCGACCTTTTATGCGCTGGGTGCCCTGTCGGAAGATATCGCCAATAGCGAGGGCTGGTCGAAGACGCTGATCTTCGGCGCCTTCTCGGCCGCCCTGCTGCTCAGCGGATTGATTTCGCCCTGGGCCGGACGCTTCATCGACCGCAACGGCGGTCGCAGGCTCATGGCCGCCGGATCGCTGCTCGCGGCATTTGGCTGCGTGATCATCGGCACCATGCCGCATCCGCTGACCTATTGCCTCGGCTGGCTGGTGCTGGGCGTCGCCATGCGCCTGGTCCTCTATGACGCGGCCTTCGCCTCTCTTGCGCAGATCGCCGGCAGGACGGCGCGGCGCGCCATATCTTACCTGACCCTCTATGGCGGGCTGGCATCCACTGCCTTCTGGCCCCTGAGTCATGTCCTGTCGGAACGTATCGGCTGGTCCAACGCATTTCTGGTCTATGCAGGTCTGCACGTCTTCGTCTGCCTGCCCATTCACTGGTTCAGCCTGCGCGCGGCCACCGGCGAAACGCCGGCCACGGCAAACGAAGTAGCAGAGGAAGCTCCCCCTCTCGACGGCAGGCAGCGCCGCCGGGCCATGATCATCTTCGCCGCCGTCCTGGCGCTCAATGGCCTGGTCTTTTCCTCCATCTCCGCCCATGTCGTGCCCCTCTTCCAGCGCCTGGGTTTTTCCGGCGCCGATGCCGTGGGCTTCGCAGCCATGATCGGCCCTTCACAAGTGGCAAGCCGCATCGGCGAAATCCTTCTGGGACGGAAACTGAAGGCGGTGCACCTCGGCCTCATTGCCTTCGGACTCCTGCCGGTCGCCCTGGCGATCTTCACCCTCGGTGGATTTGCCGGCACCGCCGCCGTGGCGTTCGCCCTGCTCTATGGCGCCTCCAACGGCCTTGTCACCATCGCCAAGGGCGCCGTGCCGCTCGCACTCTTTGGCCGCAAGGGCTACGGCGAAGTACTCGGCATTCTCTCGGCTCCGCAACTCGTGCTCAACGCAGCTGCCCCCCTACTCTTCGCCATGCTTCTCGAACAGACCACGGCACAAGGCGCGCTGGTGATCGCCGGTGGCTTCGCCCTGGTCTCTGCCCTCGCCATGGTCTGGCTGGAGCGCATTCACCCGCGCTGAGCTTGGGCGGAGAGAGCGGGCGCGGCGACGGAAACATTGACCTGAGCCTCACCAAAATGCTTGGCGAGAAATGCCGGAAGTTGCTGCATCATCAGGCGGCCATGGTCGACATTGGCATGATGCTTGTCACCTTCCCGGTCGCTGCGATACTCGGGCTTCATGAAGCCGTCGCTGCCCAGGCTTTCGAGCGGTATACCGAGGGTGGGAACCGACATGCCCTCCAGCGCCAGCCTTATCGCCGTCCTGTACATGCGATCCACGGCCACGACGACATCGAGACGCAGCTTCATCCGGGCGATGGCTTCGTGATCCCTGAAGGGCCGCGGCGCTTCGATGGCAAAGACCTTCAGCCCGAAGCGCCGCAGCAGCCGGGTGAAGTTGAGCATGTCCTCCTGGTCGTCAAGAGCCATCTGTTCGATGAGCTGGCGCGAGAGCGGCGTCTCCTTTGTCTGCATGCCCATGGGCGCAAATTTCAGCCACTGACGATGACGCCAGAAGCGGTTCGAATGATAATGCACGCAAAGGCCAAGGACCTGGTCGACAGGCTCACCTAGGGACAGCGAATGAAAACCGAGAATCCGACGGAACCGCAAGTCGACGATGTCAAGGCGATCGCCCTGATCCGCATAGAATCCTTGGCGCCAAAGCCCTTCGTTGGCGCCGTCGCACCTCACCACAAGATCAGCGGGCCACATGCCCTCCTCTTGCATCTGCACCAGTGCCTTTGCCAGCACGCCAATGTGTGAATCGCCTGCGATCGTGACGTTCATGCCGTTTCCCGCTCCCCGAATGCAGCGAGCAGTTCCTCATCGCAATGGACCTCATCGCCGTCCTCGACGTCCACCGGTGCCGGTGCCGCCGGAATACCAGTCTTGGGTTGCGGCGGATGCTGCAGGAAGAACTGCCGCATGACGTGATCCACCCCATATTGCGCCACGCCGCGCCGGTCGGGCTGGTAGAACTGCCCGCCCATGACATGCGACGAGATGATCTCGAAGGAAGGGAAGTAGTCGACGAACTTCAGATTGTCCGACAGCCGCCCGGCAACGGCACGCAGCACCGACTTCGAATAGGTCGTCGCAACGACCACCTGCTGCTGCGTCGCCGTGGCCATCAGGGGCACCGGGCTGACCGTTAGCAGGAATTGCATCCGGTTGTTAATGACCCGCATGCGATCGATGAAGCCGCGCAGGTCGTTCGCGCAGTCGCCATACGACAGGTTGACGAAACCATAATCGCCATCGTCGAACTCACCACCTGACACGCCCGGCGCAACGGGAAATACAGCGCCATCCTTCTTCGACTGCCAGGCCTCAGTCAGCCCGAGGGTGAAGACGAAGACATCTGCTGTTTCGAACAGGCTGGCGACCCGCGCCAGGTGATGTTTCCGGCTCACCTCCACTTCGTCAATGGTCAGCATCGGCTGAGGCTCGATCGTCGGCCGGAAGGGGTCGACGAAGCCTCGGTCCTTCTTCCAGACATGGTCGTGGGGCTTGAATTCGCCCAGGGCGCGCTGGGCCAGTTGCAGTAACTGGCGCGGCGTATAGACATTGCCATAACGCGCCGAATACATGCCGTAGCCATAGTCCAACCAGCGGTCCTTGCGCAGAAGCGGCGGGGCCGGTTCGACGTCGAGAAAATGGAAGCCCTTCTCGCGCAACTCGCGTCCGATATGTTGGGCAAAGCAGCTTCCGGCCGCGGCGATCTTCGCGTTGGAGATTGGAAACTTTCGCCGGTACCACTCGCTGATGTCGAGCGAATGATGGTCTTCAACCGTCTTGCGCCAGAAGGCCCGATCGGGCTGCTGCTTGTACGGGTGCGGCGTCTTTGCCAAGTCTCATCTCCCATTGTGCATTGCAATGTTACCCAACTGCAGCACCAAATGTCCAGCTTTGCCGCCATTTTCTGGCATATCGGGACCGAAGTCTCCGCATGCAGGGCTGCCATCAACTTCCGTCTGGTTGGCATTCGCGCCCGCCAGATGCTATTCAGCCGACCACATCATAGCGATCAAACCGGCAGGACCATGACCAAGACGACACGCACCGAAACTGACACATTTGGGCCCATCGATGTTGATTCCACCCGCTACTGGGGGGCCCAGGCCCAGCGCAGTCTCGGCAATTTCAAGATCGGCTGGGAACGACAACCCAAGCCGGTCGTCCGTGCACTCGGTATCGTCAAGCGCGCTTGCGCCGAAGCCAACATGGCGCTCGGACGCCTCGACCCAGCCCTGGGCGACACCATCGTCAAGGCAGCCCAGGAAGTGATCGACGGCCGGCTCGACGATCATTTTCCGCTGGTCGTCTGGCAGAC